>NZ_JASHLT010000078.1:0-9688 GCF_030056615.1 Streptomyces sp. HNM0645
TCGTATCTGCTGCACCGGCTGGACTGGTCACCCCAGGTCCCCGCGCACCGGGCCGTCGAGCGCGACGAGCAGGCCGTAGAGCGGTGGCGGACGGAGCAGTGGTCACGGGTAAGAGGACGGCCCAGCTCCTGGGCGCGTGGATAGTCTTCGAGGACGAGGCCGGCCAGGACCTGAAGCCCGGCAAGGGGCGGACCTGGTCGCCGCGCGGGCGGACTCCGCTGATCAAGGTGACCGGGAAAGGCTCGGGCCGGGTCCTGATGGCCGGGATGGTCTGCGTCAGACCGGGCCGCGAGACCAGGCTGGTCTACCGGACCCAGACCTACCGGGGCCGTACAGGCGAGAAGAAGGGCTTCCGGGCCCGCGAGTTCTCCAACCTGCTGACCTCCGCCCGCCGGCAGCTCGGCGGTGCCCCGCTGATCGTGGTGTGGGACAACGCCAGCACCCATCACGCCAAGGCCCTGCGGGACTTCTGCGACCGCAACAGCGACTGGCTCACCATCATCAAGCTGCCTCCGTACGCACCCGACCTCAACCCCGTCGAAGGTGTCTGGGCCCACCTGAAGAAGTCCCTGGTCAACCTCGCACCCCGCACGATCGACGACCTCACCACGCTGGTAAAGAACCGCCTGCGTGGCATCCAACGGAGGCCCGAGATCCTCGACGGCTTCATAGCCGAGACCGGACTCGGGCTGGAGCCTCCGTAGCCCTGTCACCCCACCCTTTCAACCTCAGCGTCAGCCTCTTCTCCCGGTACACGGCGCCCGTGGGGGCGGTGACGGTGCCCGTGGCACACGTCCCCTCCCGGCCCCGCCGCCCGCCGTTGATGTGATCTGGATATCGAGTGCCCGGTGCCGTCCGCAGCGTCATATGACGCAACTCCGGGGTGTCACCGGACCTGTGTCAGCCGGAACCCCATTGCGCCAGCCCTTCGGGATCGGTCACGAGCAGCCGGCCGCGGACTGTGGTGACCAGGCCCTCCTCGTGCAGGTCCCGCAGGATGCGGACCACCGACTCGCGCGAGGTGCCGGCTGCCCCGGCAAGATCCTTCTGGGTGACGACGACGGCGAGCGCGCCGGCCGGAGCAGGCACGGGGACACCGTGGGACACGGCGAGTTCCACCAGTACCCGCGCCACCCGGACGCCGGCAGCGTAGGCTCCCTGGTCGGCCCGCCTGCGGTCGGCGTCGCGCAGCCGCCCGGCCACGGTCCGCAGGACCGCGAGCGCCAGTCCGCCGTGCTCCTCCAGCAGCCGCAGGAACCGGCCGGCGAGCACGGACACCCCGGTCACCGGCTGCATGGCGACGGCGCTCGCCGACCGCGGCCGGCCGTCGAGACAGGACAGCTCGCCGAGCAGCTCACCGGGGCCCCGGACAGCCAGCACGCTGGTGTATCCGTTCGGCGACTGCCGCACGACCTTTACCAGCCCGGCGCAGATCAGGATGACGTCGTCCGGACTCGACCCCTCGGACAGCAATGTCTCGCCCCGGCGCCAGGAACGTTCCCGGCCCGCTTCGTGCATGAGTGTCAGTTCGCCCTGCGTGAAGGGAAGCTGCCGCATCCCGTACCCACCCCCTGTGCCACGGTCGCGCAGGCATATACGACTGATATCGAGCGGGGCGACCACGCCTGAACCGGATGCCGGAACATCACTCTTTCCGATGAATCATCAACGTTACGCCTCCACGGGCATGGCCGATGTGATGGACCCCAAGCCCACCGACTCGCGACCGTCTCTCTCCCCCGGACACCGCGAGCGCCCCCGATACCGTGAACGCCGTCATCACCGAGCCGTCCTCCCCCTGGGACGCAGCAACGCCCACGTGGCCGCCGGGGTCCCGCCTCCCCGACCGGCCGGGACGGGCGGAGGAGAGCCGACCACCCACATCAGCACTGTGAGGCCCGCGGAAGCATCGCCTCCTAGCGCAGCGCAACTGGACTACGTACAACGGACAACGTCAGCCCGTCACGGCGGCCACCTGGACGACCACTGACAAGGTGACCGGCCTCGGGGGAGCAGAATGGGGCCCGCCACGCCCCTCCCCCTGCGCGCTCGCCGGCCTGCTTCCGCCAGGCCCGTCTACACCTGTTCGCGCCCAGTCGACGCCGAGCGCGAGGGAGATTCGGAAGCTGGGTGCGGGGGTTCGGCTCGGCCGGCCCAGAGGGCGGCTTGTGTGATCTGGTCTTGTGCCAGCCCGCCTTCCACGGCGAGTGCATAGAGGCTGAGGCCCTGGGACTGAGCGGCCAGCACACGGGCGCCATCTTCCCGGCCCACAGTTCTTCGTCCAGCAAGGGCGGTCGTCGACGGTGCCGACGGGGCCGTCGGTGGCCATGACGGACCAACCGGTCAGGCACATGCCAGGCCGCCGATCGGGGAACTGGAACTCCAGGTGATGGCTCCGCATGTGGTGGGTCATGGGTCCTCGTCCCCCGGCGCGGAAGCCGGCACAAGCGGGGACGGTGACCGACTGCCGCGTGGTGTCTGCCGGGTCGGCGAGGGCGATCAGCGGCCGAGGGCGTCGCGGAGCTGCTCCTTGTTCATGCTGGAGCGGCCCTCGATGTTCTTCTTCTTGGCCTCTTCGTAGAGCTGGTCCTTCGTGGGCCCCTGGGAGCCGGAATGGGAGCGCTCCCCGCCCCGCTGGTAGGCGGACTTCGGATCGCCCGTAGAGGTCTTGCTGGAGGACTTCGCCTCCCCCGACCGTGCCCTTTCCTTGTTGACCGTGCGTGCGGCGATCTCCTTCGCACGGCTCTCGGAAGCGCCGCGCCTTTCGGCACCTTCCTTGATGTGCTCGTACTGACGCTCGCGCTTCCTGCTCGATCCTGCCGGCATGACGCCTCATTCCTTCCTGGTCCCTGGTCCGGGCGGCTGCGCGACCCGGGTACCCGGTAGCGTCTTCCTCGACGCTACCGTCAGCCCCCTCCCACTCCACACCCGTCGGCCACGGTCCGCTACCCGGACCCTCGCCGTGCTCTCCCGCCCTCAACGCCCGGTCCGGAGACGCTGGACGAACTCACCGGCGCGCGCAGCTCACCGCGCCGCACCATCTGGGCTCCCAGGCCGGCCGATGGCTGGGTACGGCCTCGCAGCAGCGTCGTCCTCGACGCTGCCGCAGGGACCTGCACGCCACGGCCAGGGTCAGACCGCGACCGCCCGTCCGCGCCGGGTCGCACGAGGGAGGCACCGGCCCGGAGCTGGGTCTCGGCATCGGGTTCGTCCGGCAGCACGGGGAGTGTGCCGAGCAGGCCGGAGCCGATGTCGACGACCACCGGAACGCCGAGGGGCGTCAGGTCCCCGGCTTCGGCGGTCCGGGTGCATCCGGTGATGCGGAAGTTGGAGGGGTGCGCCTTCAGCACCAAGGCCGTCCCAGGGCCGACCGCGGCGGCGTAGTCGCCGACGGTGGTGCGGTTCGTGGTGCCTACCTCGCGCAGCCGGGCTCCGGTGGACACCAGCAGGTCCGGAAGGCGGAAACCGTCCCCGATCTCCACCATCCCCCCGGCTGATCACGATCTCCTTCCCGGCTGCGAGCGCGGTCGCCGCCGGGACGGGGGCGGCGGTGCCGTTGTTCACGACGTGCACGGCCGCGGCCGACGGCACCCGCTCGCGCCTGGGCTTCCTGGCGGGCTACCTCCCGGAGCTCGCCACGGTCCTGGGATGAAGCGACCGCGGATCCCACGGGGTCACAAGCAGCAAGGTCGCCGTCCGTCGCAAGCCCCGACAGACCGTACCGGCACGGGCATCGGCACATGCGGGACTCGCCGAGAGATCGCCCGGGGCTCGCGGGGACCGGCCCCCTGCACCGCAGGGCCCCGCGGTCCTTCCGACCGCGGGGCCGTGTGGTCGTCCGGTGCGGGTCAGGCGCTGCTCACCGCGCACTTGCCGCGGTCGGCCTTCATCGGGCCTTCGGCGGTGGGCCGGACATCGAAGTCGAATATGGCGGTGGGGACGTACAGCGAGCAACAGGCATTGGGAATGTCGACGATGCCACTGATGCGTCCCTCGATGGGTGCGGAGCCGATGAGCAGGTAGGCCTGCTCTCCGCTGTAACCGAACTTCTTGAAGTACTCGACGGCGTTGAGGCAGGCCCGGCGATAGGCCAGCGTCGCGTCCAAATAGAAGTTGGTGTCGGTGTCGTGGTCGACGGAGATCCCGATGAAGGTGAGGAACTCCGTGTACCTGGGCTCGACGTTGCCCGGGACGAACACGGGGTTGGTGGATATGCCGTACGTCTCCATGCCGCCCTTGATCAGGTCGACGTGGAAGTCGATGAAGCCGCCCATCTCGATGGCTCCACAGAACGTGATCTCTCCGTCGCCTTGGCTGAAGTGCAGGTCGCCTCCGGAGAGTTTGGCGTCCTTGACGTGTACGGGGTAGTAGACCCTCGAACCGCGCGTGAAGTTCTTGATGTCGTGGTTGCCTCCGTTCTCGCGGGCCGGCACCGTACGAGCACCCTCCGCTGCGATGCGGTTGGCGAGGTCGCCGGTCGCCGTGCCGGCGAGGGCGTTGGTGCTGTCCGGAGGTACGGCGAGTGGCGGGACCCGGTTCGGATCGGTGTCGATCAGCGCCTTCTCACGGGTGTTCCATCGGGCGAGCATCTCGGCCGACGGTGCTGTTCCGAACAGCCCGGGGTGAGTGATCCCGGTGAAGCGGATCCCGGGCAGATGACGGGACATTGCCTGCTGCCCGTGGAAGTCCCAAATCGCCTTGTAGGCGTCCGGGAAGTAATCCGTCAGGAAGCCGCCACCGTTGGCCTTGGCGAAGATGCCGGTGTAGCCCCAGTTCTGGCCCGCCATGTCGCCGGTCTGCTGCGGCACGGGACCGAGGTCGAGGATGTCGACGACGAGCAGGTCGCCGGGTTCGGCGCCCTCCACGCCTATTGGGCCACTGAGCATATGGGGGATGGTCAGGTCGATGTCGCGTACGTCGTTGGCGGAGTCGTTGTTGCCTACCTGACAGTCGGTCCAATCGCGGCACTCCACACGGAACTCCGCTCCCGGCTTCACCATCGCGACTGTGGGGATGTCCGGGTGCCACCTGTTGTGCCCGGGAACGTCCTGATCACGCATCGACTTGCTCTGGTCCACACTGAATACCACTTCGGGCATGACAGCTCCTTATTTCCGATCAGGTCACGTTGGTGTGCTCACGTTTCTGACCCCGGAGTCGCAGGGGCAGGTTGCCGGGAACTCCGGGTGAGCGGCCACAGCGCCGCGAACACCACAACGCCGAACACCGCCAGAGCAATGGCGATCTCGGTGGGGTGCTTCCAGTAGCCGGAGAGCAGCAGTCCGGCGGGAATCACTCCGGTGACCCAGCCCTGAATGGCCGTGACCCAGCCCGTGTATTCCCTGAGGGCATCTATCTTGAGACCGAGCAGCAGGAAGAACAGGAACCACAGGAAAGCCCAGTAGAGCCAGATGACGCCGAAGGCTTGGTCCTTGAAGAGCCTGAAGTTCACGAACGCGTATCCCAGGGCCGAGATGGCCACGAACAGCGAGTAGTAGCCGACACCGGTGCTGTCGAGACCGGTGAGCAGGCCAATACCTACGTAGAGGTAGGTGAAGCCGAACAGGTAGATGCCGGACGCCGCCAGGATCTTCATGGGGTCGTCGCCGGCGGTGAAGATGAGGTACGTCGGTGTCAGTACCTGCAGTGCGCCTATGAAGAGGTTGAACACCGCTCCCGCCTTGGCGTCAACCTTTCCGAGAAGCAGCAATCCGTTGATGAAGAGCACCGCACCGACGAAGAGCAGTCCCACGTTGCCCACCGGGGACGCACCTCCTCAAGCCGTATGGAGACGGAACTACCGAAACCCGTCTGACAGCGTTCTCTGCCTTGGCGAATCCCGCCCTCAGGGTCGCGGCAACCGCGAGAGCGCGGGATGTGGGCGACGTGGCACCCTTTCACCCGGCGGCACTTCGGAAACCACTGCCGGGGCGTCACGGGAGCGCTCGTCCCGCTCGTGGAGGGCGGCGACCGTGTGCGAGGTCAGCGCCAGGCCGGGCGAGGAGTACACGCGTCGTGCGGTGCCCGTGCAAACAGGGCAGCCATGACTGGTGGGCGCCGTCCCGATCGCCAACTTCACGTCGAAAGGCCCACAACGGCTGCATAGGTATTCGTAGGTTGCCATCAACAGCCTCCGGGTGCCGGTGGGTGCTGGCAAACCAGATAAGGTGTGGCGGTCGCTCTGATCAGCGTGTGCCACGATGTGCCTTCTTCTTCAAGGAGACGACTCGCGAATCCGCGTGTCAAGTCCCGGACATCCGGGCCGCGCTGTTCCCCGGACGGCGTTCTCAGGACAGTCCGACCGCGGTCTCAGAACGTCCCGGCGGCAAACCCGGCCGCAGCCGCGGGCAATCCCACCGCGACGCTCGACGCGCCATACAGCAGCGATTTCCCGACCCGGCCTTGCTCGCACAGGCGGACCAGTTCGTAACTGAATGTGGAAAACGTCGTGTAGGCCCCGCAGAAGCCGGCACCGACGATGGTCAGGACTTGCTCGGGCAGCCCGTGCCGCGTCCACAGGCCCACGAAGAGCCCCAGGATGAACGAGCCCGTGATGTTGATCAGCCATGTGCCACGCGGAAACGCACCTGGCTTCCGGTACCGCACGTACTGGTCGAGCACGTACCGCGCGACCGCCCCGAGAGCCGCCGCCGCCCCGACACCGAGCAGAGTGATCATCTTGCCCTCCGGAACCAGCCCCCGGTCCGTGCGCGGCCGCTGGTCCAGGTCATTGCCTTCCGACCGACGGCCAGGCCCAGCACGGTGGCGGCCAGGCCGGCGAGCAGACTGCCGAGAACGTTGAGCGCCGCGAGGGTGTAATGGCCGTCGCCCAGAAGGCGATCGGTGTCGACCATCCAAGTCGAGAACGTGGTGTACGAACCGAGGAACCCGACGGCGGCGAACGGCCGTACGTACCAGGACCGCGGCAGGCTCTCCATCACGTACACCAGCAGCAGCGCCAGCAAGAACGCCCCGGACACATTGACGACGAACGTCGTCAGCGGAAACGTTCCCGCAGACGTGGGGAACGCCAGCCCCAAGGCGTAACGGGCCGTCCCGCCCAGCAGCCCGCCCAGCGCGATCACAGCCAGGACACTCCCGGGCACACGGGGCCGGAAGGGCTCGCGTCGAGTCGTCAACGAAACGTCCGCATCTCTATCCACCGGTACACCCGCCTCAATTATCCACGGGATTGCAGGGCCGACACCCACTCGACTATGATTCAAGATCATCGGTGCAGACTCGTTTTCGGGCCCGAACGGTCTACCGGATCAATGGCCACACCGATGGAGGACGGCCATGGCAAAGATCCTTGCGGTGCTCTATCCGGATCCCGTGGGCGGTTATCCACCCGAGTACGCCCGCGACGAGATTCCCACCATCACCGGCTACCCGGGCGGTCAGACCGCGCCGACCCCGCAAGCCGTCGATTTCACCCCGGGGCAGCTCCTCGGCTGCGTATCGGGGGAACTGGGACTACGCCGCTTCCTGGAGGAACGCGGCCATACGTTCATCGTCACATCCGACAAGGAAGGCAGTGACTCCACGCTCGACCGCGAGCTGCCCGACACCGACGTGGTGATCTCGCAGCCATTCTGGCCCGCCTATCTGACCCCCGAGCGGATCGCCGCGGCTCCCCAGCTCAGACTCGCGATCACGGCGGGGATCGGGTCGGACCACGTCGACTTGCCGAGCGCCATCTCGCACGGCATGACGGTGGCGGAGATCACCTACAGCAACAGCATCAGCGTGTCCGAGCACGCCGTGATGCAGATTCTGACCCTGGTGCACGACTACATGGCCGCCCACGAGTGGGTGACCACGAAGAAGGGCTGGAACATCGCCGACGCCGTCGCGCGCAACTACGACATCGAGGGCATGGACGTCGGGGTCCTGGGCTCCGGCCGTATCGGCCAGGCGGTGCTCCGCCGCCTCAAGCCGTTCGATGTCAGGCTGCACTACAGCGATGTGCACCGGCTGCCCAAGGAAGTCGAGGAGGAACTGGAGCTGACGTATCACCCCGACGCCCGCTCGCTGGCCTCCTCGGTCGACGTGCTGTCGATCCATACCCCCCTGCATCCGCAGACGCAGAACCTCTTCGACGACGAGCTGATCGGGGTCATGAAACGCGGCTCGTACATCGTCAACACGGCACGCGCGCTGATCGTCGACCGGGACACGGTGGTGCGGGCCCTGAACAGCGGCCAGCTGGCCGGTTACGCAGGTGACGTGTGGTATCCACAGCCACCACCACCCGACCATCCCTGGCGCACCATGCCGCACGAAGCGATGACACCGCATGTGTCCGGTTCGACCCTCTCCGCACAGGCACGCTACGCGGCCGGTACCCGGGAGATCCTCGAGTGCTGGTTCGACGGACGTCCCATCCGCCCGGAGTACCTGATCGTCGACGGCGGCGGTCTCGCCGGGACCGGTGCGCGGTCCTACACGGTCACCGGATAACAAATAGCAGTCGCGGACAACAAATCAGCGGAAGATTCCGCGAAGGATCCACATATGCGGCGAGTCCCCGTTTGCCGCTGTGAGCGGACTCACGCCGAATTCACTGGACGGGCGCGCGCAAGGGTTTTAGCGTCTTTGAATAGTTTGTTCTTTCACTATGCGAAGGCACCGGCGCCGCGCATACTGTTTCGCAGGTGAACAAGGCGAAGGAACGCCGGGAAGGTGGGTCAGTGAGCAGCATGGACGCCGTGTGGGTTCGGGGCGTGAACGGCATTCAGTTGCATCACGTGACCGACCTTCAGGATGCCGGCAGATTTCTCGGGAACGCAGCGATGGCACTGCGCGCCGCACACGTGAGGACGGGCGCCGACCGTTACGTCGGACTCGCCACAGAGCTCAAGGCCCTGGTGGAGCGGGTGCGGGAGTTGGAGGACGAGGCGCGGTCGAGCATGCACGACCTGCATTCCAGCGACCCCGAGCGGTTCGCCCGCTGCCGGGACGGCCACGAGCCGTGGCCCGGCGAGATTCCGGCGGGGTTCATTCCGCGCCACACCTGCAGGGACGAGTGCCTGTACCACGACCGCGACGTCCTCAACGCGATCATGCAGTGCACCTGCGGCCGGCCGCCTTGCCAGGCGTGTGAGATCGGCGGGCCGCTCTGACGCCCCGGCCACACGGCACCCCCAGGAACCGCCTCGGCGGCCGCAGCCGCACTGCGCGCTCCGCACGGCCTGCCGCAGGCCGAACCTGGTCTGCCCGAGCCTCTCGCGTCGCTCCGGCCTCTGCCCCGTCCTCAGGTGTCAGCTGCCCCATGTCCTGACAGACCGGAGGCACGCACCCAACTTCCAACGGTGCATGATCTCCGACTACAGCATCGGCACACCGCGAAACCACCGCGCCCGACTCGCCCTCCGCTGAGTGCAGAGCCTGGCCAATCGCGTGGACAGCGGGCAGCGGTATGCCCACGTCCCTTCCCGGCCGCGACCCCGTCCCCCACCGCCTTCCGCCGCGCCGAGGTTCGCGCCCTCCGCGCTCCTGCCCGGTCAGGCCGGTCTCGGTGCGCAGCTCGCCGCACCGGTGCCCGGGTGCGCGGGATGCCCGGTCAGTAGGACCGTGCCGGTGCACTGCCGTACGGCGCCAGGAAGTGGAAGGCACGGTCCCGGGGCCTGGTACAGGAACAGGGACGTGTCGCTCAGCTGGAGCGCGTGGGTCAGGCCGGGGGCGA
>NZ_JASHLT010000078.1:9694-21422 GCF_030056615.1 Streptomyces sp. HNM0645
CGGAGGCGGTGAAGGGGGAGCTGAACACCCAAGCCCTCCGCCGCCCGGCCCGCCCCCGCTGAGGAAAGTCGGAGTCATCACGTGCCACACGCCCGCCCGCGTGCCGGTGAAGTCCAGGCGGGCCAGCTCGCGGGCGCAGGCCGCCGCTCGGCCGGGCGACGTGCCGGTGTGGACGACCGCCTGGGGGCGGGCCGCCAGGGCCTCGCGGATGGCGGGTGCGAAGTCGGCCGTGCCCGCGTCGACGAATGCACCGCCACCCTACCTTCATTGGACGGGGCGGCGCGTAGTCCGCTCACCCACGCCCATCCGGCCGGGCCAGCCGCCCGGTCGTCGATCACAGCGGTACGGGTGGCCTTCACCTCCCGGGTGAGGTGGTCGATCAGGGCCGCCTGCAACACATCCTCGCCCGCCCTGGTCACCGCCATCGTGCGGTGCTGGGACACATGAAAGGTGTTGCCGTTCGAGACGTTGACGAGGAGCTTGGCCGTCCGCGCCTGCTCGTACAGCTCCGCCACCGCAGCCCCGGCCGCCGCGGTCGTCGGGCCGACGGCCGCGGCCACCGTTCCGTCCGCCGTGAGGCGTTCGGCGACCGTCCGCGCTCGCTCCGAGAAGAAGGCGTGGCTGTCCATCCCCGTCTTCGCGCGCCCCGAAGGCGACTTCACCTACGCCCAGCGGATGCAGATCCTCGACACCGCATAGGCCATGACCACCCCCGACGCCCCGACCGTGAAGAGCTGGCTCGTCGTGGTCGCCCAACGACCGGACGCCGCCGCATGACCCCGGCCGCCTCGGCACTCGGCAGCAGAGACCTCCCCCTGCGACCACGCAAACGTCGGGGTACTGATCTCCCTCCCCGAGCGGCCTCCCTGTGTTCGAGCGGACGAACCCTCCGGCCGGAATCGCCCCGGTCGCCGGCCACGTCGACCAGCATGGCGGCCCCGGTGCAAACCGCACGCAACGAGGTCACCGAAGAGGATCGATCTCACCGTCACCCACCTGCACCCGCTGCTGGACCAGTGTCGGCCCAACCACTGCCTCCGCACACCCAGCGGTCACGTCGGCCACCGCTGGTGGAACTTCCAGGCTGAGGTTTCCGGGTCGCTGTGTCCCTCGCCCCGGGAGGTCCGCGCCCCTCGGGGAATCCACCCCGACCAGCTACAGCAGCAAACGCTGCGGACCGCCGCGTACGCCAACGGGTGCCTGGACCGTGCAGAGTTCGAGCGCGATCCCGACCTGGAGCCTGTGTGGTGCCGCTTCCTTCACGACCTTGAGCTCGTCACCCTGCCCTCGGCCGGCCTCGACCGGATCGAGGCCGTCCTGTGAACGGCGACCAGGGGCCTACCTCAGCGGGAGCCGACCGCCCGGCCGGCTGCCAGACGGCAGGCGTGCGCACGGATCCGCTCGCGGTCATCGAGGAAGACGCTGTCCAGTCGGCGTCCAGACGGAACCGTGCCGCCGGCTGGTTCTGCTCCCCGGCGAGCGGTACGTCGCGTCCGACGACCGCGGCATAGGACAGGCCCAGCGTCGGAGACCAGTCGGCCCGGTAGGAACGCACCGCCACGGCTGCGGGCTCGGGCAGCAGGTCGCTGCGCAGGCCGGTCTCCTCCAGCAGCTCTCGTGCCGCCGCCGCACGCGGCGCCTCGCCCGGCTCCACCTTGCCGCCGGGCGGCACCCATCCGCGCACACAGTGCTTCACGTGGCGCCGCTCCGTCCGCCACGCCGCCTTCCGCGCGCCATGCGGCCGAGGAAGCACAGTCCGCATGTGGCAGTCCTGGATTCTTGTGCAGTGTGCGGAATGACCGAGATACAACTGCGGCGATGTCAGCGGCCCATAGCACCCTGCCGATCTTGTGTGATGATCCGTCTGAGCGGGGGCTTTTGCGCTGTGGGCTATGTCACCGACCTCGCATCACTCACCCGACTCCGCCCGCCTCCCAGCCCGCCCATGAACATCCGCTGGGACACGGTCGAGGCCGACCTCGGCATGCCGCTGCCGCGGGACTACAAGGAACTCGCCGAACGCTACGGACCAGGACGATTCTGCGACTACGTCAGCATGCGGCTCGAACGTGCCCGAGGTGTCACGCGGGACCTTGACCTCGACCGGCCCGACGTCGGTCAGCACGGTTTTGGCTCGGCCCCCGTTGCGGAAGTTGCCGCTGGCCCGGCCAGCGGCATCGTGCTTCTCGTAGCCGAGGTGATCGGCGCTCTCACCTTCCAGCACAGACTCCAGGACCCGCTTGGTCAGCTGCTGCAGTAGCCCACTGCCCGGTCAGCTGCGGCCCCTCCGACCGGGCCCGCTCCACCAGGATCGCGACCGGTTGCTCGTCGAACACGGGCGCAGGCGGCCCGGACTGGGCACTCTCGGCAAGCTTCACGGTCTCCAACTCAACGGCGGTATGAGTCGCTTGACTTCTCTCCCGTGAGATCCGCCGTTGGATTTACGCTCCCCCGAATCGAGACAGGGCCGAACGTCTTACAGTCACCACCCTGCGACCGCGGCCGACGCAACGAGGGCCCAGATCCTCGCCGAGTCCATGACGACCACGACCGCCACCGAAGCCACCACCACTGATCCGGATGGCGAACGCTCGGAAGACGGCCGACCGGACCTCGCGGCCGCCGTGCTCGCGTGCGCCCTCATCGCCGTCGGCGCCGCGGCGGTCCACCTCACCCATCGGCACTCGGCACGTGAGTCCTCGGCAGTCCGGTCGGACATCGCCCGTGCTGAATGCAGGTGGTCGGCCTTGCCCGCCGCCGAGGCGTCCTGTGGATCCGGGTGTTCCGCTATACGGTTCACGTCGACGGGTGCCGCAGCCGTCCCGGACCGCACCGGTCCAGGACGGTCCAGACCTGACCGCGAGGCAACGCGCCTACACGCCCTCGGTCGGGGTTGCGGTCGGCATCCGTACGCACAGGTCACCGTAGGCGAGGTGGCCGGGCGGGCAGGTGGACTGAAAGGGCGGCGCCGCCGGCGGATACCGATCCGGCAGGGACGGCCGGGAGCGCTGCTGGTTCACCAGGTCCCAGCGCAGTGCGAACAGGAGCAGTGCGACCAACGCCATGAGGAACACGGCCACCGGGAAGGCAGGCCGTGCCGGCCTTCCTTCCGACCTCACGCCCGCGGACTCGGCGGGAACTCGCAGGGCAGAGTCCGGACCCGCCGCATTCAGTTGCGTCTCGAGCGGGACCCGGCAGAGCAGCAGACGAGCGCGTAGCCGGGCAGCGCTGTCCGGGTCCGTCAGCGCGGCCGTGGCGAGCTCCAGCGCTTCGGCCGCCGACGGCCCTTCGGGCACGACCCGGCCGGGGCCGTGCATGCAGAAGGTCCAGCGGGCCCGGCCCGCGGCCACGAGCGCCTGTCCGATCAGCAGTTCCAGGGCGAGGACCGCCCGCCGGTCGTCGGCCGCCCGTTGTTCCCCGACGCTGTGACGGTCCTGCCGCCCGTGGCTTCTGCTCGGGGTCTCGCCCCGCTCCTCCCATCGGTCGGCCATGTGCCGCACCCACCAGCTCTCACCGGCCCGGCGTCCCCCGTCGGCTCCGGTTCCTTGGTCGACGCGCAGGGGTGCGGCTTGCCACCGCTCGCCCCAGCCCGTGTCCCGCAGCGCGTCGACGAGTTCGCCACCGCGCGCACCGGTCAGCAGGTCCAGGACGCCACCGGTCGTCGGGCGGGCAAGGGCGATGAGCCCCACCGCCGCGTCCAGTTCCTCAACGGCGCGCACCGCCCGGGCTTCCGCCGCCTCCGTCAGCCAGTCGGACCAGGGCCGCGTCAGACGCTCACGGCCGGGCGGCCGTGGCGACGGGACCAACGCGGCGAGCACTCCGTCCGGAAGGACACCGTCCTCGTTGATCAGGAAGTGGGCAGGGCGCTGATCCGGCTCTGCCCGCCCTGCCGGTAGCGCCCGCAGCGCGTCCAACCTCTGTTCCAGGGGCGGGTGCGAGTCGAACGGATGACGCGCGGAGACCGGGTGCCGCGTACCCTCCGCCACCCGCCGCGCTCCGGTCCGGGCGCACTCCGGACCGGACAGGGCGGCGGCGAAGGCACGCAGCGGGTCGTCCGGTAGACGCCCCAGTTCCGCCATCGGAGTCAGCACCTGCGAGCGGAAGTCCTCCCACGCGGCAGCGACCCTTACCGTGGACGTCAAGGCCCGGACGGCAGCGTCCCTGCCCACCACCGCTGCGGCCGCCTCGTCCGCCTCCAGTTCCTGTCGGCGACGTACGGCGAAGGACAGCGCGTTGTAGACCCAGGCGTACAGCCCCAGCGTCAGGTGCTGGAAACCCGTGTAAACGGTGACGATGGGATTTCCGAGCTCCGTCTTGGCGTAACCCTCCCGCGCCGCGTCCAGACCGGTCGCCCCGCGGTAGACCGTCGCGGCAAAGCGGGTGTGCCGCTGTGCGTAGTGGCCGAGTTCGTGGGCGAGCACGGCGCGGAGCTCGTCGGCCCTCAGTCCGGCCAGAAGCGGCAGTCCCACGTACAGGCGACGTTCCCGGGCCCTGCCCGGGGCGCCCGCCTGCTCGCTGACCGCGGCATTGGCCTCCATGGTCAGGCGGATCTCCGTCGGTGCGGGCGCCCCGGTTCGCTCGGCCAGGTCCCAGACGGTCTCCCACAGGCCCAGAGCATCGTCGGTGCCCACCGCCAGTGTTCCGCGGCGCGGGGCGGCCCCACCACCGATGCCCATGACGAGCTGGGCGACCATCACCAGGGCGGCGACTGCGAAAGAGATCTGCGCAGGCAGCAGGGACAGGCCGAGCTCGCCCTCCGGGTCGAAGACCACGTGTGACATCACCACGCCGAAGACCGCGTACCCGCCGATGAGGACGACGGCCAGCGCATAGAATCCGATCACCAGTGCGAGCGCGCCGGCCGACCGCAGCACGCGGCGTAACCGGCTCACCCCCCCTCTCCTTCGGCTTCAGCGGCGTCGGTGTCCGCCGAAGAGGTGAGTACGGCAGCCAGTTGCCGGGCCGGCAGCCCGGATCGTGCGACAGCGGCCCGCAGCCACAGCTCGGTTCGCCACAGGGCCACGGTGACGGGGTCGACGGAGCCTGTCGGCCCTTCCCGAAGCCGCGCCTGCGCCTGCGCCTGCGCCTGCGAGGGCACCAGGCCGGGATCGTCGTGCCTCTCACGCCCTGTCCGTCGGCCCTTCCCAGCGCCCGTCCCGTCCGACATGCCAATCGCCCTCCCCAGCTTGGCGCGGGCCCTGAAGACACTGGACGCGACCGCGCCCCTGGTCAGGCCCAGTTCGCCGGCGATCGCCTCCTGGGTCATGCCCTCCAGGCAGTTGAGCACCAGCACGGTTCGCTGCCGGGAGGGCAGTTGGGCCAGCGCGGTGAGAACAGCGCGGGCCTCCACCGTCTGTTCGACTCCGGCCGAGGGTGGAGTCTGCAGCGTGCCCGGTTCGGTGGGTCGGGTACGCGACCGGTCGCGTGCGACCACCCACAGGCGCTGTCGGACGATCCGGTAGACCCAGGCGTCGGGAGCGTCATAGTGGCGCAGCCGTTCCCAACGGACGAAGGCCGCCGCGTACGCCTCCTGAACCGCGTCCTCGGCGTCCTGCGGGTGTCCGCACAACAGTAGGGCCTTCGCTGTCATGCCGGGGAACGACCGTGCGAAGAAGCTGTCGAACGACTCGGCCGTCCCCGCCGCCGCCGATGTGCGCCTGTGAACTGATCCTGGTGTGCTCGCCCGCCTAGTCACCGGCTCCCCCTCGCGTCCCACCGGCCCGGAAGCAGCATCACCCTGGCCCGGCCCGGCCCATGATGGTCCAGGACCAGGGCCGTGTCCCCTGCCTCCGTGAGGACGCCGATGATACGCCGCCGCTCTCTGGACATCAGCCAGAACAGCAGGATTCTCGGCATGGCGGCGGCCACGCCCACGGCGGCCGCCAACACCATCGGTTCCTGCATCAGAAGTACTCCCTCGCGTTCGCCGGACGATCCGTCTTCCAGTAACAGCGATGGAGCGGGGGATTGTTTACTCACGATTTCGCGGACCGGCGTCTGCCAGGGCGCGTATCACGTCGTGATGAAGCAGTGAGCCTTTTCCAACCTGCTGTTGCAGCCCGGCAGTTGATGTGACAGACGAGTGAAGCCCCTGGTAGACGGGTTCACGACCAAGATCACCCGTTCCGCCAGAGGCTTCACGTGCTTGTCTACCCGTCCGGACTGGACCTGTCCAGCTCTCATCTCCCCCTCACCGCCCGTCTCCGTGAACGCCGCCGCGCGATCGGTAGCCGATGGCGTCGGCCGAACGCCGGCCGACAGGCCCTGCTCGCGCTCGCCCACCTGCGCCTGGGCCACCCGTGCGCCCAGCCCGCGGCCGGGTTCGGCATAGGAACCACGACCACCTACCGGTACATCGCCGAGGCCGTGGAGGTCCTGGCCGCGTTCGCTCCCAGCCTTGCCGAAGCAGTACGGACCGCATCATCGAAGGCGTTCGTACTGCTGGACGGAACGCTGCTGCCAACCGACCGGACTGCCGCGGACCGGCCCTTCTACTCCGGCAAGCACAAGAAGCACGGCATGAACGTGCAGATCCTCACGGATCCGGCGGGCCGGCTGCTGTGGGCCTCACCAGCCCGGCCAGGCGCGATCCACGACATCCGCGCCGCCCGCGAGCACGGCATCATCGACGCTCTCGCCGAGGCCGGCGTCAAATGCTGGGCGGACAAGGGCTACCGAGGAGCCGAAGGCCGTCCGTGTCCCCTGCCGGGGCCGCTGGGAGAAGCTCTCCGCAGGTCAGCAGGCCGTCAACCGGTCCCACGCCAAGATCCTGACCTTCGTCGAACCCGCCATCGCCGCCCTGAAGACCTGGCGCCTCCTGCGCGACGGACGGTGCTACGAGCTCACGCCGCCAACGGCCCTCACGGCTTGACAGACGACATTAGGAATCAGTGCTTTCGGGGCTTTTTCTGGCCGGTCATCGAAGACGTGGCCGACGAGGGCGAGCGGACCGTGGCGCAGGCCCGGCCCCCGAAGTGCGCCGCGATCTGCCCGGTCGGTGTCCGGGGCGGTCTCGGGGCGGGGCCACGGCTTTCACTGACGGATCGTGGCCGACGTTCGGTCGACAGGTGGTGGGGACCACGCCTCCCTCCGCCCCACGCCCGCCAGGTACGCGCCTGCGACCACAGGGCCCGGAGGCGGATGTCCGACAACGCGGCCATGGCGCTGCGCCGGGCCTGACTGACCGCGCAGATCCTCAGTGCCTCAGCATCGGCGTTTCGGCCAATCCCCCACCGCCAGTGTGCTCTTACGTGGCAAGGGTCCGTGCACTGCGCACGTTCGGAGAACCGCTGGATCCCGGGGAACGCAAAGCGTCCGAAAGCGCATGTGTTCGAAATTGCGGCGGCGTCGTTGAACGTACCGACACCATCACCATGCCCACGAAGGGGGAACACGTTGACGACAGCCGATCCAGCTGGAGACGGAATCAAGAACTCGCCAGAGGCCCCAGTCCCGGACGGCATCTCGGACGCCGAGCGGGAGCTGTACGGGGGGCGGTTGCGCTACGACCAGTCCTACGTCCGGCATGAAGGCCCCCTGACCCGGCTGAAGTTCGGGCACATGGCGGCCGCGCTTCCCCGCATGGTCGGCATGGTCCTGCGCACCGGTTGGCAGACGGACCGGCGGGCGCTCGCCGGTCTCATGGCGGCGCAGCTCGGACAGGGTGTGACGGCCGGCTGGGGGTTGGTGGCGGTCAACAGCGTGCTCACACAGCTGTTCGCCGACGGTCCGACCGCGGGCAAGCTGCGCGAGGCACTGCCGTCCCTGGCCGTGCTCGCGGTCGCGGCGGTGGCAACCGCGGTGCTGTCGGCGTGGTCGACGGCCATGTCGGGCCGACTGGAGCCGCAGGTGGAGCGGGCGGTCTCGTCCCGGTACTACACGGCCGTCACCGGTGTGGAGGTGGAGGCGACCGAGCGGCCGGAGGTCCAGCGGATCCTGGAGGCGGGGAGGTTCGGGACCGACTCGGCCCGCAGCATGCTCCGGCTGTCGGTGGGCGTGGGCAACGTGGTGATCGGCATGGCGGCGGCCGCGGTCGTGCTCGCGGCGCTGCACTGGGCGTTGTTGCCGATGCTGCTGGCGATCGCCCTGCCCAAGGGGTGGGGCGCGGTCCGCTCCGCGCGCCGTGACTACCTCTCGCGTATGAACTGGGTCGACCACCGGCGGGCGATCGCCTCCCTGCTGGCCTACCTGACCCGGCCGCACGCCGCCGGGGAGATCCGCGTGCACGCCGCCGGTACGAAGCTGCTGTCCAGCTACGAGGAGATGTCCCGGCAGACGGAGGCGGAGCAGCGGCGTCTGGCCCGGGCGCAGGCCTCGACGGATCTGGTCGCGGGCGCGTTCGCCGGTGTGGCGTCGCTGGCCTGCTACGGGGTGCTGTGGTGGCTGCTGTCGACGGGTGGAGTGCCGCTTGCTGTCGGAGGGACCGCGGTGATCGCCATCCGCACTTCAACAGCACGCCTCACGTCGCTGGTGCAGCAGGTCAACCGGCTGTACGAGGAGCTACTGTTCCTCACCGACACCGAGGACGCCATCACGGTGGCGGGTGAGAACGCGATTCCCCTCACCGGGACTCCGCTGCCCACGCCGGTGCGGGAGGTGCGGACGGAGGACGTGTCGTTCACCTACCCGGGAGCGGACTCCCCTGCTCTGAAGGGTGTGCGCGTGCGCATCCCCCGGGGAAAGGTGACGGCCCTGGTCGGCGCGAACGGCTCGGGGAAGACCACACTGACGAAGGTGTTGGCCGGCCTGCTTCTTCCCACCGGAGGAAGCGTGTGGTGGTCGGGTGAACCGGGCGAGCAGGTCGAGCTACGTGAGGCGGATCGCGCCCACGTGTTCGCAGCGGTCGGGGTGCTGGCGCAGGACTTTCCGCGCTGGGAGATGACGGCGGCAGCGAACGTCGCCATCGGCGCCGGCGACCGGCCCCGGGACATGGGCCGCGTCCGCACGGCCGCCGGGGACGCGGGCGTGCTCGACCTGATCGAGGGACTGCCGCACGGGTGGGACTCGATCGTGTTCAAGGGTTACGAGCGGGGCGTGCAGCTTTCGGGCGGGCAGTGGCAGAAGCTGGGTTCCGCTCGAACTCGGTACAGGCAGGCGCCGTTCCTGCTGGTCGACGAGCCGACCAGCGCGCTGGATCCGTATGCGGAGATCGCCGCGTTCGAGGGGCTGTGGTCCCTGGCCGAAGAGGGGCACGCGGTCGTCCTCGTCACCCACCGGCTGGCCGCGACCATGAAGGCCGACCACATCTACGTCCTCGATCAGGGGTGCGTCGTCGAGGACGGCACCCACGAGGACCTGATGGACCGCGAGGGCGGCCTCTACCAGGGGATGTTCACCGCACAGGCCGCCCAGTACGGACTCGCGCCCGAGGCCGGCACGCTCCCCGGCCCCCGCGGCACCCGACCGTCCGACCACGAGACAGCGAGCTGATCACCAGCGCCCGTACCACAGCCCGGCCGCCAGTACCGCCTCCTACCCGAAGGCGAGACCACGCTCATGCCCCCCAGCCCCTCCGCGATCCGCAGTACCGTCGAGGTGTAACTCAACCGCCACCCGAACGAGCGGAACGCCCTGGCCGGGCTGCTCGCCGCGCTGGAAAGGCCCAACGACGTGACCGCTCGCACGACGCTGCCCACGCACATCACCTGCAGCGCCGTGGTCGTCGACCGCCAAGGCCGGGTCCTGCACATCCGGCACCGCGCCACCGACGGCCTCATGCTCGCCCCCGGCGGACACGTCGAGCCCAGCGACCGCACGCTGCTCGCCGCAGCGCTGCGCGAGGTGTCGGAGGGAGCCGGCATCGCGCCGGGCGCCCTGTGCCTGGCCCGGCAGACGCTCGGCTCTCCGATCGACATCGACGTCCACGACATCGCCGCCAGCCCGTCCAAGGGCGAACCAGCCCACCAGCACTACGACTTCCGCTACGCGTTCTACCTCGCCGGCGAGGAGCCGCCTAAGGTCACCCTGCAGGACGAGGAGGTGTCCGGCGCCCGATGGCTGGCCCTACCGGAGGTGACCTCGTCGACGCTGCGCGCAAAACTCCTTGCGGCGCAGCTGGACGGGCAGCCTGAGCCGGTGAACGCGTCCGTGCTGATCCACGACGGGGCCGGCCGCTACCTGCTCCATCTGCGCGACCACAAGCCCGATATCTGGCAGCCCGGGGCGTTCGCCCTTCTCGGCGGCGGTCGCACTCACGCCGACGAGAGCATCGAGGGCACGCTGCTGCGGGAGCTGTCCGAGGAGGTGCCCGACCTCCTCCTCGAGGACCTGAAGCCCTACGCCGTGGAAGCCGCCACCAGCGTCGAAGGCCTCAGCGTTCCGATCCGGGTCTTCGCGGGCCGGTGGCGCGGTAACCCGGACCGGCTCCGGCTGCACGAGGGAGTGCTCCTGCGGTGGTTCACCCCCGACATACTGGACCGGCTGCGCCTGAGCCCCGCGACCCGGGACCTGATCAAACGGCACGCGGCCGAGAACCCCCCGAGCGACGAGCCGGCGTGACCGCTCCCCCGTGGGACGGGGGCACAGCCGGACCGTGCTGAACGGTGTCGGTGTCCACCTCCACCTTCAGGACGGCGAAGGCCGGGTGTTTCTCGGCCTTCGCCACCCCGACTTGACGTACGCGGGGGACACCTGGCACTACCTCGCCGGGCGCTGCGAGCAGGAGTCCGCCACCGCGGGCCTGAGTCTCGTCCGGGATGCGCATACCACCCCAACGAGCCCCAGCGCGGGAAGCAACACCTTGATTCCCTGCAAGCCCTTGGCCTCCCGTTTCGATTGCGGCGGTGTCCGGGCCTTGAGCGGAGACGCCAAAGTGCCGTCTGAGCTGGGATGATGAGGCTTCTCCCGGGCTTCTGTCACCACAGCAGGAAGGCACTTTCTGCGTGCACGCTACCGGGTGACGTCCCAAGCTCGTCGTATCAGCCGACGGCCGCGGGGTGGTCAGTCATGCCGGCCCGTCTGCTGTCCGATCTCGCCGATGCCACCGACCTGACCAACGTTCACCGACGAGCTGCGCCAACTGCGACCGCGCGGCACCGGTCACGCCCCGGGCCGGATCGCAGTGGAGTTGGCGGTGTCTCCCCGGCCGACGGCGGGGAGGCGATCGCCGACCTGGCCCTGCTGCGGGACCAAGCCGAGGTGTTCGGCCCGGTCGCGTCCAATCCCACCGCGTGGCTACTGCGGGCGTGCATCGATCCGGCCGCACTCGGCGCTCTGCGCGCGGCCCGTACCACCGCCTGCGAGGTCGCCTGGTAGCAAGCCGACGAGAGGCAGGAGGCAATACCGGCCTCCCGTGCAGGCGGACACGAACTGCCGGGTCTGGTCCCGGACATCGACGCCGCCCTGGGGCGAGGCGCTGGCCGGCCTGCTGCGGTCCGGCAACGTCGCGGCCGACACCGCCGAGAACCACATCACCGTGCTCGCCCAGCTCCCCGACGCCCCCGCCACGGCACCAGCATCCTCATCCGTGCGGACAGCGCCGGGGCTGCCAGAGCGTTCCCAGCCCACATCCGCGGGCTGCGCTCGCGCGGGATCCACACCTCCTTCTCCGTGGGATGGTCCATCACCTAATACTGCAACGGTCTTTGGTGTGACGGTGGTTTGGGTTCTGGTGGGGTGTGGCCTCGTCGTTTGTAGTGACAGATGCGGGCTTGGTGCTGGCGTCGGCGGCGCCAGGTGGACCAGTGCAGGACGTGGAGGACGGCTGGTCGGGGCCCTGGAGCGAGGCGGG
>NZ_JASHLT010000079.1:0-19757 GCF_030056615.1 Streptomyces sp. HNM0645
GTGGCCGGCCGAGCCCGGCCGAGGCCGAGCTGGCGGCCCTCCCGGCCGCGCAGGGCGGCTCCGTCGTGACCGCGGCGGAGGCGGGTGCGGGCCGCCCCGCGCTGGGCGACACCGTCCCGCCCCAGGGTGTGAGCCCCGAAGCCGCGGCCCAGCAGGGCACCGGTCGGCGGGCACGGCGGGCCCAGGCGGCGCTTCCCGCGCTGCCGACGGGCGGCACGGCCCCGGACGGCTCGGCGGCCACGGGGCAGACCGCGGACTCGCACGGCGGCCAGTCCGCCGGTCAGGGCGCCGCAGCACTGGAGCCCGCCGCCACGGGAACCGCGTCCGGAGCGCAGCAGGGCGGCCGGCGGGCACGGCGGGCGCTCGCGACCGGCAACGACCGGCCGGCCCCCGCCGAGGAGCCGCGCGGCCCGTTCGCGCTGCCGCCCGCCGAGGCCGACCGCGCTCGCGCGGCCGCACCTGTGGACGAGGGCCGCCACGACCAGGGGCGTCCCGAGCCGGACGCCGACCACACCCCTCCGCAGCCGCATCCCGTACCGACCGGACGTCGGCGTGCGCGTCCGGCCGAGGGCGGGACGGCCGGGCAAGGCGTCCCCGCCCAGGCCGGTCCCGGGACACCGCCCGCAGGTCCGGTGGCGCCCGCGACCCCGCTGCCGGGTCCGGCGGCACCCACCAGCCCGGTTCCGGTGCCGCCCGCCGCACCCGCCGCACCCGTGGCACCCGCCGCACCCGGCCCGGTACCGCCCGCCGTCCCCGCACAGACCGGTACCACGGGTCCCGTGGCGCCCGCCGCACCCGCACAGGCCGGTCCCACGACCCCACCTCACGCGACCCCGCTCCCGGGTCCGGCCGCACCCGCCGCACCCGCACCCGCACCCGCACCCGCACCCGCACCCGCACCCGCACCCGCACAGGATCCCGCCGCGAACGCCGCGCCCTCCGGTGACACGGGTTCCGTACCGCTGCCCNAGGATCCCGCCGCGAACGCCGCGCCCTCCGGTGACACGGGTTCCGTACCGCTGCCCCCGGCGGCCCCGGCCGAGCCACCCGCCCAGTCCCGTCGGGCCGCCCAGCCGCTGCCCGCCGAGGCTCCGGCTCCGGCGGCCGGAACGGCGACACCGGCGCAGGGGACCGCCGCCCCGGCACCCGCTGCCGAGCCGGTCGACCCCGACGCCTCGCTGGGCAGGGCGTTCAGCGTGCGCACGCTCGGTCAGGGCGTGCCGTTCGCCCAGCAGATCGCGCAGCAGCAGAACCGGCAGGCCGCGCCGGCCGCGGCGCTGCCGCAGGCCGCCGCCCAGAACCAGACGCAGGGCTCGGGCCGCCGCCGCAAGCTGGCGACCCGGCAGGAGGCCGAGCACCAGATGTCCGCGACGGGCGCGCGACCCCACCATCCGCAGCAGCCGCAGCCGGCACCCGCCAACGCCCCGGGCCCGTCGCAGCGGCTCGGTGCGCCCACCGAGGGGCGGGCGTACGCGATCGGCGCCCCGGACGAGGGCGCGGAGGGCCCGGAGCCGCTGGACGGACCCGGTGGCGCGGTCGAGGTCGCCAACCGGCCGGCACCGCTGCCCCAGGACGACGAGCTTCCCCCCGAGCCGCTGGACAACCCGCGCCGGCTGCTGGTGTGGCCGGCGCCCGACGTCGCCACGCAGCAGGCGCTGAGCGACCGCGGCTACCGACCGGTGATCGTGTACTCCCGCGAGGAGGTCGACGCGCAGATCGCCGCCTTCCCGGCCGCGCTCTTCGTCGATCCGCTGACCGGGCCGATCACCCGTACCGCGCTGCAGTCGCTCCGCCAGGCCGCGGTGGCCGCCGAGGTCCCCGTGCTGCTGGCCGCCGGACTGGGCCAGGCCACGCGCGAGGCCGCGTACGGAGCGGACCCCGCCGTGCTGCTGAAGGCCCTGGCACCGCGCGACAGCGAACAGCATCCGTCCCGGGTGCTGCTGATCGAACAGCACGCCGACATCGCGGCCGCCCTCACGGCCACGCTGGAGCGGCGTGGGATGCAGGTCGCGCGGGCCGCGACCGACGCGGACGCGGTGGCGCTCGCCCAGCAGACGCGGCCGAACCTGGTGGTGATGGACCTGATGCAGGTGCGCCGCCGCCGCGCCGGGATCATCGACTGGCTGCGTGCGAACGGGCAGTTGAACCGCACCCCGCTCGTCGTCTACACCTCGGCCGGACTCGACCAGGCGGAGCTGCCGAAGCTCTCCTCGGGCGAGACCGTCCTCTTCCTGGCCGAGCGTTCCACGAACGCCGAGGTCCAGGGCCGGATCGTCGACCTGCTGGCGAAGATCGGAACCAACTAGAACCAGTGCGGTGACCTGACCACTGGCCGACGCGGCGCGGCGTCGCGGTCTCGTCGCCCGGGGCAGAGCCTTCGCGACCGCCGCGGAACCGGAGACGCCCGGGTACCGCACGGACCCGCTCGCGCGCGGACCCGCCGGCGCACCGGGTGGACGCGCCACGCGGAGCGGACGCGGCAGGGCCCGGTACGCGTCGCGCACCGGGCCCTGCCCGAACACCGTCACCGCCCGGGACGTGGTGCGAGCGAAAGTCCCTCCCGGCCTGCGGGCGGACGGAGCTGCTGTCGCGACCAACCGGGACAGAACACCTAGCGCACTTCGGTTACCTGCAGCTCGCCGTCCGCGTACTGCCGGCGGATGACCTTCTTGTCGAACTTGCCGACGCTGGTCTTCGGCACGGACGGGATGACCGCCCAGCGCTCCGGCAACTGCCACTTCGCGATGCGTCCGGCCAGGAACTCCTTCAGCGACAGGTAGTCGGCGGTCGAGCCGTCCTTCAGCACCACCGTCGCCAGCGGGCGCTCGCCCCACTTCTCGTCGGGTACGGCCACGACGGCGGCCTCGGCCACCTCCGGGTGCGCCATCAGCGCGTTCTCCAGCTCGACGGACGAGATCCACTCGCCGCCCGACTTGATGACGTCCTTGGCCCGGTCGGTGAGCGTGAGGAAGCCGTCCGGGCCGATGACACCGACGTCGCCGGTCTTCAGCCAGCCGTCCTCGCTGAACTTGTCGGCCGGCCGGAGCGGCTCGCCGGCCGCGCCGCCGTAGTAGGCGCCCGCGATCCACGGGCCGCGCACCTCCAGCTCGCCCGCGGACTCACCGTCCCACGGCAGGAACTCCCCGCCCGGCCCGCGCAGCCGCGCCTCGACGCCCGCCGGGAAGCGGCCCTGGGTGAGTCGGTAGCCGAACTCGGCCTCCGTGCCGACCGCGTGGGCGGGCGGCCGGGCGACGGTGCCCAGCGGCGAGGTCTCGGTCATGCCCCAGGCGTGGCAGACGCGCATGCCGAGCGCGTCGAACGCCTCCATCAGCGACGGCGGGCAGGCCGAGCCGCCGATGGTGACCTGGGTGAGGGAGCTCACGTCCCGCGGCTTGGCGGTGAGCTCGGCGAGGAGGCCCTGCCAGATGGTGGGTACGGCCGCGGCGTGGGTGGGACGCTCGGTCTCGATCATCTCGGCGAGCGGACCCGGCTGCAGGAAGCGGTCCGGCATCAGCATGTTCACACCGGTCATCAGCACCGCGTGCGGCAGGCCCCAGGCGTTCACATGGAACTGGGGGACGACGACGAGGCTCGTGTCGGCGTCCGTCACACCCATCGACTCGGCCATGTTGACCTGCATCGAGTGCAGATAGATCGAGCGGTGCGAGTACACCACGCCCTTGGGGTCGCCGGTGGTGCCGGAGGTGTAGCACATGGCGGCCGCCGAGCGCTCGTCCAGCTCCGGCCAGTCGTACGTGGCCGGCTTCCCGGCGAGCAGTTCCTCGTACTCGTGGACCCGGACGGCGGCGCCGTCCAGGACCGAGCGGTCGCCGGGGCCCGAGACCACGACGTGCTCGACGGTCGGCAGATGCGGCAGCAGGGGCGCGAGCAGGGGGAGCAGCGAGCCGTTGACGATCACGACCCGGTCTGCGGCGTGGTTGACGATGAACACCAGCTGCTCGACGGGCAGTCGCAGGTTGAGCGTGTGGAGGACCGCGCCCATACAGGGAATCGCGTAGTAGGCCTCGACGTGCTCGGCGTTGTTCCACATGAGGGTCGCGACCCGCTCGTCGCCGGTGACGCCCAGGTCGTCGCGCAGGGCGTGGGCCAGCCGGGCCGAGCGCTCGCCGATCTCACGGTAGCTGCGGCGCTGCGGCTCGCTCTCGCCCGTCCATGTGGTGACCTGTGAACTTCCGTGGATCGTCATCCCGTGGTTCAGGATGCGGGTGACGGTCAGTGGTACGTCCTGCATGGTGCTCAGCACGGCGTCCTCCCGGTGGGCGCACAGCTCCTAGGTGTGTGCAGATTCTGCGCACATACCGATCGGTATGTCACTACCCCCGGGTAAGAAAGCTCAGCGGACCGGGGACAGCTCCGGGTCCTCACGGAGCTTCCCGAGCGCGCGGGAGACCGCGCTCTTGACCGTGCCCACGGAGACACCGAGCACCTCGGCGGTCTGGGCCTCGCTGAGATCCTCGTAGTACCTGAGGACGACCATCGCGCGCTGCCGGTCCGGGAGCCGCATCACCGCACGCCACATCGCGTCGTGCAGCACCTGCCGTTCGGCCGGGTCGACCGGGGACGCCCCGGACGGCTCGGGCAGCTCGTCGCAGGGGAACTCGTCCACCTTGCGCTTGCGCCACTGCGAGGTGCGGGTGTTGAGGAGCGCGCGGCGGACGTATCCGTCGAGGGCGCGGTGGTCCTCGATGCGCTCCCAGGCGACGTAGGTCTTGGCGAGCGCGGTCTGCAACAGGTCCTCGGCGTCGCTCGGGTTGGCCGTGAGGGAGCGGGCGGTCCGCAGCAGCACGGGCCCCCGCGCCCGTACGTACGACGAGAACGACGCGTAGGAGGTCGGTGGCACGGCGGCGCTGGAAGCGTTCGTGCAGACTGGCGTGGTCATGGCTCCACGCTAGGAGCGGGGCCTCCCACCCGGATCGGCCCCAGGTCCCGAACCCGGATCCGCCTCAGGTTGTAGCGGTGAAGCGGGCCCCACCTCCTGTGGGTGGAGGAGGCCGCTGCTCCGCCTCAGGGTCCCGCGGGTCACCGGCTCAGCCGTCCGCCCCGAGTACCAGTGCCGAGGTCGGGACGCCCGTGCCGGCCGTGACCAGGGCGCGGGCCGCGCCGGCGGTCTGGTTCACGGAGGTGCCCCGCAGCTGTCTGACCGCTTCCGCGATGCCGTTCATGCCGTGCAGATACGCCTCGCCCAACTGGCCCCCGTGCGTGTTGAGGGGGAGCGTGTCCGCCGCGACGAACGCCGCCGCCTCACCCCGTCCGCAGAAGCCGAACTCCTCCAACTGCATCAGAACATAAGGGGTGAAATGGTCATAGAGGATGGCGACGTCGATGTCGGCGGGGCCCATCCCCGAGGTCCGCCAGAGCTGCCGGGCCACGACGCCCATCTCGGGGAGTCCGGTGAGATCGTCGCGGTAGTAGCTGGTCATCTGCTCCTGAGCGCGGCCCGCGCCCTGGGCCGCGGCGACCACCACCGCGGGCGGGTGCGGAAGGTCCCTCGCCCGATCGAGGGAGGTCACGACGAGAGCCTGGCCGCCGTCGGTCTCCTGGCAGCAGTCCAGCAGCCTCAGCGGCTCGACGATCCAGCGCGAGGCCGCGTGGTCGTCGAGAGTGATGGGCCTTCCGTGGAAGTACGCCGCCGGGTTGCGGGCCGCGTACCGCCGGCCGGTCACGGCCACCGGCCCGAACGCCTCCGGCGTCAGCCCGTGGGTGTGGAGGTAGCGCTGGGCCGTCATGGCCACCCAGGACGCGGGCGTCAGCAGCCCGAACGGGAGGTTCCAGCCAAGGGCCGCCCCCTCCGCGGAGGGCTCGCGCCGCTGCACCCCCGATCCGAATCTGCGGCCCGACCGCTCGTTGAACGCCCGGTAGCAGACGACGACTTCGGCGACCCCTGCGGCCACCGCGAGGGCCGCCTGCTGCACTGTCGCACACGCCGCGCCGCCGCCGTAGTGGACGCGGGAGAAGAACGACAGCTCGCCGATCCCGGCCGCCTGGGCGACGGTGATCTCGGGGCTGGTGTCCATGGTGAAGGTGACCATGCCGTCGACGTCGGCGGGGGAGAGGCCGGCGTCGTCGAGCGCGGCCCGCACCGCCTCGGCGGCCAGTCTCAGCTCACTGCGCCCGGAGTCCTTGGAGAACTCCGTCGCGCCGATACCGACGACGGCGGCACGCCCGCCGAGCGAGTCGGCCCTGTGCAGGCTCATGCCGCCTCCTCCCCGGGCAGGCCGACGGTCACCGTGCCGGTGACGTGGTGGCCGAGTCTGTTCGACCCGACCACCCGCACCACGGCCGTGTTCCCGTCGACTTCGGTGACCGTCCCGGTCAACGTCATCGTGTCGCCCGGGTGGTTGGGCGCACCGAGGCGTATCACCACTTTCCGGAGCACGGCCTCCGGGCCGAAGCGGTCCGTGATGTACCGCCCGACGAGACCGTTGGTCGTCAGGATGTTCATGAAGATGTCCGGCGAGCCCTTCTCCCGGGCGAGCTCCGCGTCATGGTGCACGTCCTGGTAGTCCCGGGAAGCGATGGCCCCCGCGACGATCAGCGTGCGGGTGATCGGAACGGTCAGCGGGGGCAGTTCGTCGCCCGCACGCGGGCCGCGGGCCGCGGTACCGCTCGCGCTCATGCCGTGGTCTCCCTCTCCTCGTGTGCCGCTCGGTCCTCGCGCCCCTCGCGCCCCACTCGCTCCCGACCGGCCAGCAACGCGCCGAGTTCGTCCAGCAGCCGGGCGCCGCAGCCCAGATGGGCGTCGATCTGACGGCCCCACAGGAAGTGCCGGTGGACGGGGTGGTCCAGATCGGCGCCGACGCCGCCGTGCAGATGCTGACCGGTGTGGACGACCCGTCGTCCGGCCTCGGACGCCCACCACCCCGCGGTGAGCGCCTGGGTGGCGCAGGACAGCCCTTCGTCGAACCGCCAGGCCGCCTCGTACGCGGTGACCCGGATCGCCTCCGTGTCCATATGGGCGTCGGCCGCCCGGAGCTGGACCGCCTGCCGGGTGGAGAGCGGGCGCCCGAACTGCTCCCGCTCGGACGTGTGGGCGACTGCCCGGGCGAGCGAGCCCGCGCAGACCCCGGCCTGGAGACCGGCGAAGGCGACTCTGGCGGCGGCGAGCACATCCCGGTACGCCCCACCGCTCCCGACCCGTTCGGCGGGTGCGCCGTCCAGCCGGAGCACGGCCGCGGACCAGGGGGCGGTCGTCTCCACCGGGACGGTCTCCGCGTCTGCCACCCGCACCAGCCAGAGGCTCCGGTCCGCGTCCGGCACCAGGACGTGCGTGGCGTCCCGCAGCCACGGCACCCACCCCGTCGTCCCGGTCAGCCGGCCGTCGCCACCGGCCCGCGCCGCTCCCCCGCCCCGCAGGGCGTCGGCCCGCACCGCGCCTCCCTCCGGAAAGGCGCCGGTCGCCACGGCCGAGCCGTCCCCGAGCCCCGGCAGCAGGCGTTCCCGCTGCTCCTCCGTGCCGTGCCGGCCCAGAGCCAGCAGGCCGTAGACACAGCTCACCGCGAACGGCACCTGCGCGGTCGTGCGGCCCTGCTCCTCCAGCAGCAGGACCAGACCGAGCAGTCCGACGTCCTCCACCGCCGCGATGAGCCCGGCCGCGCCCAGGGCCTTCCACAGCTCGGCGTCCGTCCCCGCCCCGGCCGCGGCGAGCCGTTCCGGCGTGGAGAGGTCGGTGAAGATCCGCGCGGCCAGATCACGGGCCGCCGTCTGCCCGTCGGTCGGAGTGAAGTCCATGTCATCCCGCCCCTTCGGCGAGGGCCCGGAACACCGGCAGCTCCAGTTCCTCGTCGGCCCGCATGAACTCCAGCCGGACGGGCATCCCGATGCGCACCTCGTCGTACGGCACCCCGACCACATTGCTGACCAGGCGCACACCCTCGACCAGCTCGATCAGTCCCACCGCGTACGGACCCGGCCCGTCCGGGTCCGGCGCCTCCCGGGAGGCGCCGTCAGAGCCGCCGAAGGCGGGAAAGCGCGGATGGTGCACCACCACGTACGAGTAGACCGTCCCCGCACCGTCGGCCTCGACCGCGTCCCACTCCGCGGAGCCGCACGCCCCGCACCCCGGCAGCCACGGGAAGCGCAGCGTCGCGCAGGACGCACAGCGCTGGATCAGCAGCCTGTGCCGGGCGACGCCTTCCCAGAACCCCGCGTTGTCCCGGTTGACCACCGGGCGGGGGCGCCGGGGCCGGGGCTCCCGCCCGGCCCCCGGTGCGTACTTGAGGATGCGGAAGCGGTGCGTCCCGGCGAGCTCCCCGTCCGCCCGGACGTCCATCCTGGTCGTGATGAAGTAGCCCGCGCCCAGCTTGGTCGTCTTGCGCGGCGAGACCGTCTCGATCACGGAGTCGTAGGTGATCCGGTGCCCGGGCCGCAGCGGGCGCAGATACTCCTGCTCGCAGTCGGTCGCCACCACCGCGGCGAACCCGGCGCCGTCGAGCAGCGCGAACAACTCGTCGTGCGCTCCGGTGCGGCCGGTGTGCCCGGACAGCCCGCCCATCGTCCACGCCTGGAGCATCGTCGGCGGAGCGATCGCGTCCGGCCCCTCGTACGCCGGGTTCCGGTCGCCCATCGCCTCGCACCAATGCCTGATCATCGGCGCGTTCACCAGGTCCTTGCCGACGCCGGGGGCCGAGGCGCCGCGCCCCTCGTACACCTTCAGCAGCGGATACAGCTCGTCCTCGCTCACCGCTTCCCCCTCCGCATGCCGAGCCGCATCGTCGCGACGATCTCCCGCTGCACCTCGCTCACCCCGCCCCCGAACGTGTTGATCTGTGCCGCACGGTTCATCCGCTCCAGTTCCCCGTCCCCCACGGCGCCCGGTGAACCGGCCCTCACCAGACCCGCCTCGCCCGTGATCTCCTGGCACATCCGGTACACCTCGACGGCCGACTCGGTTCCCGTGAACTTCACACCGCTCGCGTCCCCGGGGGCGAGCCTGCCGGTGTCCGCGTCCCCCACCAGCCGCCAGCTGAGCAGACGCGTCGCCGCGAGCCGGGCATGCACCTCGGCCAGCCTCGAACGCACCCAGGGCTCGTCGATCGCGCGCAGGCCCGTCACCGGGTCGGGTGTGCGGGCCCGTTCCAGGGCCGCCGCCGCGAAGTCCTCCGCCTGCATGCCGATCGCGGCGAGTGCCACCCGCTCGTGGTTGAGCTGGCTGGTGATCAGTCCCCAGCCGCCGTTCTCCTCGCCGACGAGGTTCGTCACGGGCACCCGGATGCCGTCGTAGTACGTCGCCGTCGTCATGAGCCCGCCGACCGTCCTGATCGGGGTCCAGGAGAAGCCCGGCGCGTCGGTGGGCACCAGGACGACCGAGATGCCCCGGTGCCGGGGCGCCTCGTGATCGGTGCGGCAGGCGAGCCAGATCCAGTCGGCGTTCTGGGCGTTGGAGGTGAAGACCTTCTGACCGCTGACGACCCAGTCGCCGCCGTCGCGCACCGCCTTCGTGCGCAGCGCCGCGAGGTCGGTCCCGGCCCCGGGCTCGCTGTAGCCGATGGCGAAGACGAACTCGCCGCGCAGGATCCCGGGCAGGAAGAACGCCTTCTGCTCGTCCGTCCCGTAGGCCATCAGCGTCGGGCCGACCGTGTTCAGCGTGACCATGGAGACGGGCGCGCCCGCGCGGTACGCCTCGTCGAAGAAGACGAACTGCTCGTCCGCGCCGCGGCCCTGCCCTCCGTACTCGACGGGCCATCCGAGGCCGAGGAGTCCGTCGCTACCGATGCGTCGGAGCAGCCTGCGCTGTTCGGCGGGGTCGTCGGCGGCCGGGGGGCCGTCCGGCATGAGAGCGCGGAAGTACGCGCGGAGTTCGGCGCGCAGCCGCTGCTGGCGCTCTGTCGGGGCGAGGTGCACGGCGGCGGCCTCCCGGGCGGCGCAGGGTGGGGTCTGGCGCAGGTGCAAGGTTTCTGACTGTCCGTCAGATGTCTTTTCCTGTCAAGGACACGGGCACCGCCGCGGCCGCCCGGGACCACACGACCACGCGCCCTCCGGAGCAGGCACAGGAACACGACCCCACCCCACCCGCAACGGCGGACGGTCTGCGCGCCGGTGCCGGAGCACCGCCGCGCAGACCGTCGCCCACCCCCGCTCACCCCTCCCCGGACGGCACCCCTACCAGAGCGGCAGGAAGGTGATCGCGATGTTCTCGTTCGACTGGTCGATCGCCGTGAAGGCCGAGCCGTCCACGGAGGCCGTGTTGTTCTGGTTGGACGCACCGGCACCGGTGGCCACCTGCTGGGTGGTCGTCGAGTTGCCGAGGTTGTGACCACCCACGCCACTGCCGCTGATGATGGCCACGGCGGCGTTCGATCCGTCACCCGCGAAGGCTCCGTTGCCGGCGTGCGCCACACCACCGAAGAGGGTGGCGGCCAGGGGCAGCGCGGCGACGGCGGCCAGGGCGCGGGCGGTACGGATGCTTGCCATGTCGATTCCTCCGAAGTACTGGAAGTGCACCGGGCAGCGGCGCACCGAACGTGCGGAACTACGGCTGGAAGCAGAGCGGTTGGCCGACCGCTCCGGTCGATCTTCACGACGTCGCGCATCCAGAGTTGCCCAGCGGGTCTCCGGCGAACACCCCGGAGGGGGCGATTCGCCCTCAAGCGTGAGGACATGTCGATAAACCCCCACCCGGCCGCGAACCCCGCAGCCCAGCCGCCCGAGCAGGGCTGGGCCCGTCGGTCCGGGAAGGGAAAGCGTTACGGCACATTCTCGGTCATTCCCCTCTCCCCCCCCTTCCTTCGATCGAACATTTGTACGAACATAGAGTCATGGCCACCACAGACCGGCGCACCGCCACTCTGGCCCTCGTCCACGCGCTCGCCGCCGCCGAGCGCGGGCTCCCCGTGATCCCCTTGTCCCCCACGAAGCTCCCCGCCCTGCCGTCACCGCACCACCTGGACCCGGAGCCGGCCCGCTGCCGGGGCGAGTGCGGCCTGCCGGGGCACGGCGTGCACGACGCGACGGCCGACCCCGTCGCCGTCCGCGCGCTCTTCTCCGCCGCGCCCTGGGCCACCGGGTACGGCATCGCCTGCGGACGCCCGCCGCACCATCTGATCGGCGTCGACCTGGACACCAGGACGACCGCCGGCGGCGCCACGGACTCGGCCGCGGCCCTGCGGCAGCTGGCGCTCCGGCACCTGTTCACGATCCCGGAGACGGTCACCGTCATCACCCCGAGCGGCGGCCGCCATCTGTGGCTGACCGGCCCACCCGACGTGGTGGTGCCGAACTCGGCGAGCCGCCTCGCCCCCGGAATCGACATCCGCGGTGCCGGCGGCTACCTCGTCGGCCCGGGATCGGTGTCGGCACACGGCGCGTACCGGCTCGCACCGGGCTCGGCGGAGCTGCCGCCCGCCCCGTGCCCGGACGCCCTGCTGACGCTGATCGCACCCCCCGCAGCCACCCGCCGCCCCGCGCCCGCCCGGGCCCCGCACGGCCAGGGCCTGATCCACTTCGTGCTCGCCGCCCACGAGGGGCAGCGCAACACCCGGCTGTTCTGGGCCGCCTGCCGGGCGTACGAGAACGGCATCGGCGAGAGCCTCGCCGACGCACTGACGGAAGCCGCCGTGCGGGCAGGGCTGACCGAGCGCGAGGCCCGGGCGACGATCGCGTCGGCCGCACGACTGACGAGCCGTTGAGTCACCGGTACACCGGGACCGCCGGAGCTCCGCGACCTCCGGTGCGCCGGATCCGGGCGTCCGGCGGCACCGGACCGGGACGCTCCGACCCTCGATCCGCCGTGATATGCCTCACACGAGAATGCCGCCAATCGAGGGCAACTGTCCGGCTTGGGTGATTCAGCCGCTGTATGAGGCGTCGTCAGTTGCCTTACGGCTCACAGAACTTGCTTCCGCAGCACCGGTGGCGGTCATACGATCACCACGACCAGTCGCCCTGCGTGAGGGAAACCGCAGCGACTGCCCGTGCTTCCGTAGCCCAGACACCGGACCCCAGAGAAGGGTGCTCGTGACACTCCGCCGCACCGTGGCAACGGCCGTCGCCGCTGCCGTGACCACGCCCGCCGTACTGTTCGGCACCACGCCCGCGTTCGCCGACGACACGCCGACCGCCTCCGTCACCACCCCGGTCGCCGCCGAGGACGCCGCGCGGAACGCCGGCGTGCTGCGCGGCGGCGTGCTGGCCGGCAAGATCGACGCCGGCGGGGACACCGCCGGGGCGCAGGCCGCCGAGCCCTCCGTCGAGGAACTCGAGAAGGCCGCCGCGCAGGCACAGAAGGCGTACGACGACGCCGTCGCCGCGGAGAAGGCCGCGCTGGCCGCCGTGGAGGCCGCGCACTCCGACGACTTCCCGCTCGCCGTCGTGGCCGAGGCGGCGGCGAAGGCGGCGGCCGACGCCGCCACTGCCAAGACCAGCGCCGACAAGGCCCTGGCCGACGCCGAGGCCGCGCTCGCCGCGCTGCCCGAGACCGCCGGCCCGGAGGAGAAGGACGCCGCCGAGAAGGCCGTCGCGGACGCCGCCACCGCGGCCGGGACCGCCGCGGACGCCAAGACCGCGGCCGACGAGAAGGCGAAGCAGACCGCCACCGACCTGGGCGACGCCCGCGTCGCATCCGTACGGGGGTTGAGCAAGGCCCAGGAGGCCGTGAAGAAGGCCCTGGAGGCCAAGAAGGCCGCCGACAAGGCCCTCGAGGACGCCCTGGAGGAGCAGAAGCCGGTCCCGTGCCGGCCCGAGAGCGAGCTCACCGCGACCCTCTCCGGCCTGCCCACCAGGATCGCCGCCGGTTCGACCGTCGAGATGAAGCTCCGCATCACCAACGGCACGGACAGGACGCTCGACGAGGTCTGGCCCTTCGTCTACGTCCACGGGATCGAGAAGGGCGGCTACGAACCCGTCAACGACCGCATGCACCTGCAGTGGTCGACGCCCACCCAGACCTGGACGGACGCGGGCGACGACTACACCGCCGGTTCCGTCGCCTCGCTGAAGGCCGGTGGCCACGCCGACATCAAGCTGCGGCTGACGGTCGACGCCGGCACGCCCGACGCCGCGGGCGCCGCGTTCATCGCCGCCGACTACGTCAACGAGGACGGCACCTGCGGCGGTTCACCGAAGCTGACCCCGTACGACTTCGAGGTCACCGCCAAGCCCGCCCCGTCCGCCTCCCCGTCGCCGGGCGCCGCCACGGGCACGGGCACGCAGACCCAGACCACGACCACGCAGCCGCTCACCACCACGAGCGGCAGCCTCGCCAGCACCGGCTCCTCCGCGGCCCTGCCGCAGCTCGCCGCGGCCGGCGCTGCCGTGGCCCTCGGCGCCGGCGCGGTCTTCGCGGCGCGCCGCCGGAAGGCGGACTCCGCGTCCTGACCCCAAGGGCTGTCCCCGCGATCCCCGGCGGGCGCGCGACGACAGCGACGGCACCTCGCCGCGTTGTCGAATCATCCGAGTACACCCGGTACGAGGACGACTCTCCGCCTTGCGATGCACCGCATCCGACGCCGCACGCCGGTCCCCCAGGGACTGCGGGACAGCCCTTGGGCGACGCGGACACGGCGGAGGGGCGCTCCCGCGGGGGTTTTCCAGGGGGCGCCCTTCCGCGCGTGCCGTCAGCGCTTGCTGAAGACGCTGACCGGGCGCTCCTGCCGCTCGCCGTCGACGATGACGTCGACGTACTCGTTGTAGAAGGCGACACGGTCCTTGATGACGCTCACCGCCGGCAGCGGATCGGGATAGCTCCAGGCGATGTCGGGCGGCACGTCGCCCGGTCCCGCCCACGACCAGTACTCGGTCGCCACGCCCTTGTACGGGCAGCGGGTGCTCGTGCCGGTCGGGGTGAACAGGTCGAGGCGCACGTCCTCGCGCGGGAAGTAGTGGCGCACCGGCAGATCCGTCTCGAACAGCAGCACCGGGGACCGCGTGTCCGCGACGACCGTGCCCCCGATCTCGACCTGCACACGGCGGGTGCTGGGCAGTGCGTCGACGCGCTTGTGGGGATCACGTGGGTGCACGAAGATCTCCTCCTCCTCTTCGTACCAGTGGTCGAGGACCTCGCGGCCGAACCAAGCGAAGCAGACGTACCCGGCCAGCTCCTCGCCGGGGCAGCCCCAGGCCGCGGAGCGCACGACCTCGTCGCCCACCACGAGGTCGTAGAAGTCGGTCGCCCCCGCGTGACGCCGCCCGGGGGGCCGCTCGAACCTCCGCAGCAGGTCCATCCGGACGTCCCCGGCCGGGAACGCGTAGACCGGCACGGGAACGCCCGGCTCCCACACCAGCACCGGCCGGCGGCTGTCGACGACGGTGACGCCGCCCTTCGTCCCGCGGACCCAGCGTTCACTGGGCTCCCAGACCAGGCTGTCGGCCGGGTCGGGACGGCGCCGGACCACCGGTGCGGTCCCGGACGTGCTCCCGGGTGCGGCCATGGCCTCCTCCTCCGCTCGGTACCGCGTCCTGCGGCCGGTACGGCCTCCTCCGGCCCACGGGCCGCGCCGCCCTCCTGACCCCTCCACCTTGGGGTTCGGCGATCCCGGGCGCAACGCCGCGTCCGCGCCCCGTGCCCGTACCCCGTCGACCGGGTACGGGCGCGCCGCGCCCCGTGGCGGCGGGCCCGGAGCGCCGGGGGCGGTTCCTCCCGCCCCGTGCCGCCGGCCCGACGCCCGTCCTCATGTGCCGTGGATGACGCTCACCGTCGAGCAGACCGGCAAGGATCGGTTCACACATCGGTACCACCTGCCGTGGCTCCTGCAGCTCGCCCCGTTCCGGGAGACGACGTACAACGACGTCTCCGCCAAAGCCGACGACGACGGACTGGTCCTGGCTCACCTCCTCGGCGGCGCCTCGAACTGGCGTAAGGAGGCCGACACGCGCTCGTCGGACGTCTGACCCTCTGTGCGTCCGGCTCCGGCGGGCCCGGCGCCGGTTGCCGCGTGTCGCCGAGCCCGGGACTTCCACGGCGGGCAGTGGGCGAGTGCGACCGCCTGTGTGGCGCAACAGGCGACGGGCGGCGCACGATGGAGGTGTGGCTCAGTGAAGGAGGCATCGTCATGTTGGAGGTCAAGGCCCCCAGCAAGCCGGACGAGAAGCGGGAATTCCCCCATGGCCACCTCGAGGCCGTTCACCTGTCGGGGCTGGACTTCTCGGTGGCGACCTTCGATCCCGGCTGGCGGTGGTCACGGGACGTCGCACCGATCGCCGGGACCGACAGCTGCCGGTTCCATCACAACGGGATGGTGGTGCAGGGGCGGCTGCACATCCGCATGGACGACGGAGCGGAGACCGAGGTCGGTCCCGGGGAGGTCTTCGTGTGCTCCCCCGGGCACGATGCCTGGACGGTCGGTGACGAGCCTTGTGTGGCGTACGACTTCGCCGGTCAGACGGCGAAGGACTACGCGAAGCCGAAGTAGGGACCGCTCAGACAGCGATCGGCCGGTACCGCAGGGCCTCGTCGGCGATCTCCTCCGCCGACACGCCGTCGGCCGAGGAGTGGAAGACCAGGCCGCTGACTCCGGGATGCGTCACGTTCACTTCCAGGAGACGCAGGTAGTAGTCGCTCTCCGGGTCACCTGCAAGGAGTCGGCCAACGATTTCGACGAGCTCCGCCCTGGTGATGTCCGCAACCCGCGGGCGAGCCGGCCGGGCCGCTTCCCTGGCGAACTCCTCCGCGCTCCGGCCTCCCCCGTAATCGGCGAAGTCGTAGGCCACGTAGTCGTGACCGGTCATCGCGTTGAAGGCGCGGATCGCATCCTCGGCATCCTCGCAACGGTCAGCCACGAGGGCGGCGATCCGGTCGATCTCAGCGCTCAACTCATCCAGCTGCTGCCGGCTCACGGGCGGGGGCAGCAACTCGCCTGCGACACTGCGGCACATGTCTCTCGCCGATCTCAGTCTCGACCAGTGGCGTTCCTTCGATCTGCGCACCGCACGACGCGTCGCCGAGAAGGCGGCGGCCAGAGTCGACGGCCGTGTGACCGTCGTCGAAACCATCGAGCACCTCGGTGCCCCGCTGCACCGCGTCCGCATCGAGCGGGACGCCCAGGAGTTCGTGCTCATACCCGGTGGCGAGGTGACGCTCGGATTCGACATCGACGCCTGGCAGCCGACATCCGAACAGACCGCCGACTACGAGGAGAGCCTGGACCAGGGATACGGCTACGGACCCGATCTCCGAGCCCACCTCGCGCCATCGCTCAGTCCACGCCGAAGCGTCGTCCTGGCCGCGGTGCTCATGGCCGTGGAGGACGAGAACCTGACCGAGCCCCCTGCCGACATGCCGGCCGTCCTCGCGGCCCGCGGCCTGCGGATGCCGACGTCCGACGAGTGGGAGCACGCCTGCGGGGCCGGTGCGGACACGCTGTTCCGGTGGGGCGACACGTGCCCCATGGACCGCATCCCGTACGGGGACCGAACCGGCCCCCACAGTCAACCGAACGCCTTCGGCCTGCGCATCGCCTATGACACCTACCGCTCGGAGCTGACAAGCGATGTCACCGCGGTCCACGGCGGAGACGGCGGCGAGTCGGTGTGCGGTGGATACGGCACGCTGCTGGCCTGGCTGCCCCTGGCCACCGCGAACCGCAACCCCTTCATGGCCGAGTTCGTGTACGGCCCGGACGGTGAGGACATGTACGAGGATTCCTCGACTCGGCCTGTGCTGACGCTCTGATCCTCCGAACGCCCCTTGCCACCTGGTCTTATGGCTCATGTGGCCGAGAGCAAGGCGTCCGGTTTCGACCCTGGAAACCCAACTCACGGAGCGATCAACAGGCCCAGAGACTGCCCGACTCGCCGGAAGCTTACTGGGCCGTGATCTCTCGCTCATGGCAGCTGCCGCCCAAAGCCACTCCACCGACCTCAGCCTGCCGCCAGTCTCCAGGTGGTCGCCACAAGCCCCCAGCCACCCCGAGGGCGAGCCCCGCGCCCACGAAGCGCTGGAAGTCGTGCGACGCCAGGAAGCCCGGTTGACCGCCCCACTGGCGTTCGTGCAGCCGCTCGAGTATGCCTCGGAAGTTCACCGCCAGGGCGAGGCCCACGAGCACAAGTACGGCGCACAACGGCAGAACCACCCACGGCGGCGCTGTGTTTCGGATCGGCGGACCACCGGACGGTGCGCCGGGTGCCCAGTGCGGGCAGCTCGCTGGTGGTCAACTTTGCTGCGAGGGAGGGCAGCCGGTTGGCCGACGGCTCATAGACTGTGCTGCAGGCTGGGGGGAGGCGACCGGGTAGGCGGCGGCTCCGGGACCGTCATCTGGGGAGGGCATTCCTTGGCAACTCGTGAGGGGAATCCGCGACGGGGCGGTACAGACGGCGGAACCCCACCGCTGTCCCCTGCGTCTGGACCGACGCGCGCCCCCGCCCCGGACCCGGTGACGCCCCCCGCTGTTCCGACCGACAACTACCTGCGACGCATGGGCCGCCGCTATCGCACCCTGTCCACCTCCAACAAGCTTGCCCTTTGGAGCGCGGCCGTCGCGGCGCTTGCCTTCGCCGTCCCCATCGCTGTATCGGCTTGGCAAACGTTATTTCCCCCGGATCCGGCCACACTGCTGGTCGAACCTAACGACCAAGCCTGCCTGAACCGTTGGTACGTCCCCGACACGGAAGCCGCGGTACGCCCCATTCTGAGGGGGGCTACGCCTGAGCAGTTGGCGTCATGGCAGCAGGAGGGACGAATCGCTCACGCGGGTGCGTTGGAAGCAGCCCTGAGTGTGCACGGCAATGCCGGTTCGTCTGTCGAGATCCGTGATATCTCGGTCACGGTGACGCGTCGCGAGAAGCTCGCGCCGGGCACCGTCACCCCTCCGCCAGGCTGCGGGGCTGGCCCTGAGGAGCCTGCGTACCTCGTGATTGACCTTGACACACTGCCGCTGAACCGCCCTGTCCCCGCCACGTATCTGTTGCGCAGCCCGCAGCAGAAAGCGGCCCGGCAACTGGAGGAAGATATGGGGCAGTCGCTCAGCCTGCCCCATACCGTCGCGGCGGAGGATTTCTACTCACTTTTCCTGGTCGGCCGCGCCAAGCGCTACGACTGCCACTGGCGAGCCACGATCACCTGGTGGGACGGGGAGAAGACCCACCGCCATACCGTTTCGGACAGTGGCGGCAAGGACCTTCGGGTGGTCCCGACCGGGGACGGCTTCCCCTGACCCCGTCGGGCGTATGCCTTGCTTTGGGTCCCGGCTGACGCACCGCTCGACGAGCAGCAATCCCGTTCTGACGCGAAGGCTGCACCGCTGCTGCCGCCGTCCTCACCCCGCGCGGAGTCAGGCAACGCCAGAGCCGGAATGCAAGATTAGGGCGAAACCCGCCAGCGCCGACCGCACATCATCACCACCGTACGCCGAAGACAGGCGCACGCTTTCCAACTGTGGTGGCGGGGCTCCGGGCTCTGTGCAGGGGCGTTCATCTGCGTTCATGGGTGGCTGGGCCGTGGGCGACCCTTAGGTCCTGGTCCCGTCTGAACGGCCGTGAACGCTGCTGAATGAGAGGGAAACTGAGACGGTGGTCGGCGACGCCCCTAGGCTGCCTCCCAGCTGAAGCGGCCCTCTAGCCGGTCGGGGCTGAGGTAGGCGAATCCGGCACCGTACGCGAAGTTGAGGAAGTACGGTCCGTCGCTCTCCATGCCGCCGAGGCGGAAGAAGAAGCGCCACGGTGCCTCGACCCCGGCCCAATCCGGATAGGACGGCTTGCCTCCTACGTAGTCGCGGACGTCGACGGTGCCGTGTTCCTCCAGCTCGCGCTCTACCTTCTCCGGTACGGCCGTCATGTCGATTCGGAACTGGACGGGAACCTGCTCCTCGTCGGGTCCGAACCGCCAGAGGGACCGCCCTTTCGTCCCGGCTGGCCCGATAATGGCGAACGCGGGTATGCGCCCTCCGGGCTGGACGAGCATGACGGCTTCGCCGTCTTCCGGGTCCATCCCGCCTGTCTCGTAGTCGTTGTACGACAGGAAGAGATACGCCATACGCCGTTCCTCTCCGGGCTCCGTAGGGACGGGGAACTGCCCGATGAAGTCCAGTGGCTCCCTGGTACCGGGGTGCACTGGCCAGCAGGGCTCGTCCAGCCATACGGGATCACCGCCCAGCTTGGCGACGGGCTCGGTGATGGGCTCCTCGACAGCATGGAAAGTCATCTCCAGCCGGGGGAGGTACCCGGCGTCGTACGGGCCTTCGGCCTCCGAGACAGGACGTGGCAGCAGCATGCCCGGACTGTATCGGCACCGACAATCCAGGGTGGAGGCCGAATCCGCAGCTCTAGGCCCAGGGCGCAATCAGCTTGGGAAGCTAAGGTGGTCTCGGGCTCGCTGTTGGGCTGACCTGCGGAGAAGCGGTGTTGATGCTTGGCGGCTGTCGACTTGGTTCCCCCTTGTTCCCCATGGTTCCCCGCAGGATCTGGCACGCGTCTGGCACGGACCTTTTCGTCCCGAAGTCTTGGCCGGGCGTCACCTAGGTGTGCTGGATTGATCACGCAGCCATCAAGAGGTGTGTCAGCTGCGATCACAGTGGTTGCTGGCTGACCTCACGGATACCGCCTCCCCCTGATGGGCACCGAAGCGCCGAGCACAACACGCAAGACCATGCGTTGAGTCTGTGTGGTGCGCACGAGGACACCGGCGCACGGAGCGTGCCAGATCCCTGCCTAGCCTCCCCGTTTCGCTTCGAGTGGTTGAGCTGGGGTGATGGCGGAGGATTGGTGCGGTCGGCCCCTGGTCGTTGAGTGGGCATGGCTTGGGCCCGACGCTCGGGTCGGGGTCTCCAACGGGTTCCTCGGTGGTGGGCGGGCAGGGACAGCGCCGCAGG
>NZ_JASHLT010000008.1:0-170601 GCF_030056615.1 Streptomyces sp. HNM0645
GTCAGCGAGCGCATCAGGTGCGTGGGCAGCGTCTTGACCGTTGTCACGAGGGCGTTGCGGACGTGCTCGGCGGTGCGGCCGTCGGGCAGGTGGACAAGCATCACGTAGCGGGTGGCGCGCTCGACCAGGGTTCCGATGGCGGAGCCGTTGTCCTTGCCGATGATCAGGTCGCCTTCCCAGTGGCCGGGGACGGCCCGGTCCTCGGCCTCGGCGGGGCGTTCGCTGATCATGACCATCGGGGTGGAGAAGCGGGGCCGGCGTTGCTGGGCCTGGCGGCGGGGCCGCCGGGTTGCCCGTCCCGAGCGCAGGGCGCGGGCCAGCTCCCGACGCAGTTCACCGCGTCCTTGGACGTAGAGGGCCTGGTAGACGGTCTCGTGGGCCACGTGCATCTCCGGCCGCTCGGGGAACTGTGCCCGTAGAGCCTGGCAGATCTGCTCGGGGCTCCACCGTATGTCCAGGTGATCCTGGATGAAGCTGCGCAGTCGCGGGTTCTGGCTGATCTTCCCCAGCTTCGGGCGGGGCCGGCGGGCGTCGGCTCGGGCCTGGGCGGCGTGTGGCCGGTACCGGCCGTTCTCCGGGTGCCGGTTGCGGCGGATCTCCCGGCTGATCGTGGNGCCCGTAGAGCCTGGCAGATCTGCTCGGGGCTCCACCGTATGTCCAGGTGATCCTGGATGAAGCTGCGCAGTCGCGGGTTCTGGCTGATCTTCCCCAGCTTCGGGCGGGGCCGGCGGGCGTCGGCTCGGGCCTGGGCGGCGTGTGGCCGGTACCGGCCGTTCTCCGGGTGCCGGTTGCGGCGGATCTCCCGGCTGATCGTGGAGGGGCTGCGGCCCAGCTCGGCCGCAATCGCCCGGACCGTGGCCTTCTCTCGCAGCCGGTCAGCGATGTGAATGCGGTCGGACTCACGCAGGTAGCGGGAAGGGCCGGGCGGGGGCGCCACCGTGGTGATCGGTGGCGCCCCGACATGCCCACCGGACGGGGCACGGCCGTTGCGCCACCGCCTGCCGGTCTTCGGGTTGATGCCGACGACCCGGCATGCCTCCGCGTTGCTCACACCATGCTGCATGAGCTGAAGGTAGAGGCGCCGTTCCTCGGACAAGGGACGGCGCCCCTGGATGACGGACCGGTCCCGGATCTTGAAGCCCATTGCATCCCCTGAACTGGGGTGTTGCAACGACGCCTAGAACCCAAGGGGGCCCCGTGCGGGCCCTTCGCCGTGAGGCCGTTGCGTGCGGCTTCCCGGAGGCCGTTGCGTGCGGCTTCCCGCTCGTTCCGCTTGCCGTGGGGCCGTACGGCCGCGTTCGTGCGGCCGTGTGTGTCCTCGTGCGGTGTGGGCTGGCTACGACTTGTCGAGTTCCTTCTCGATGCGGGCGAGTTCCTCGTTCGGGACGGCGCCGCCGAAGCGGCGGTCGCGCTGGGCGTACTCCAGGCAGGCCCGCCACAGGTCGCGGCGGTCGAAGTCGGGCCACAGCACGTCCTGGAAGACCATCTCGGCGTAACTGCTCTGCCAGATCAGGTAGTTGGAGGTGCGCTGCTCGCCGCTGGGGCGCAGGAAGAGGTCGACGTCCGGCATGTCCGGGTAGTACAGGTACTTCTGGAAGGTCTTCTCGTTGACCTTGGCGGGGTCGAGCCGGCCGGCGGCGACGTCCTCGGCGATCTTCTTGGCGGCGTCGGCGATCTCGGCGCGCCCGCCGTAGTTGACGCAGAAGTACAGCGTCATGGCGTCGTTGCCCTTGGTCTGCTCCTGGGCGATCTGGAGTTCCTGGACGACGGACTTCCACATCTTGGGCATCCGGCCGACCCAGCGGATGCGGATGCCGAGTTCGTCCATCTCGTCGCGGCGCCGGCGGATCACGTCCCGGTTGAAGTTCATCAGGAAGCGCACCTCCTCCGGGGAGCGCTTCCAGTTCTCGGTGGAGAAGGCGTAGAGGGAGAGGTTCTTGACGCCCATCTCCAGGCAGCCCTTGAGTACGTCGAGGACCACGCCCTCGCCGACCTTGTGCCCCTCGGTGCGCGGCAGTCCGCGTTCCTTGGCCCAGCGCCCGTTGCCGTCCATGACGACGGCGACGTGGTCCGGCACGAGTTCGCCGGGGATCCTCGGCGGTTGCGCTCCGGACGGGTGCGGCTCGGGGGCCTTGTACTCGCGGCGGGAACGTCCCAGGATTCCGCGTCGTGCCATGGGGGTCACACTCACTTCTTCTCGACGTGCTTCTCTACGTACCGCAGCGAGCGCAGGCCGCGCTCCAGGTGCCAGTGCAGATAGGCGGACACCAGTCCGCTGCCCTCCCTGACGTGGCGTTCCTCGCACGCCTCCGCCGTGGCCCAGTCCCCGGTCAGCAGCGCGCCGAGCAGGCCGATCGCCTCAGCAGAGGGTACGACGCTGCCGGGGACACGGCAGTCGGCGCAGATGACCCCGCCGGCGGCGACGGAGAAGAACCGGTTCGGCCCGGGCATGCCGCATTTCGCGCAGTCGGAGAACGACGGCGCGTAGCCGTTGACGGCGAGGGAGCGCAGCAGGAACGCGTCGAGGACGAGGTGCGGCGGGTGCTCGCCGCGGGCGAGGGTGCGGAGCCCGCCGACGAGCAGCAGGTACTGCTGGACGGACGGTTCGCCCTCGTGGTCGGTGAACCGTTCCGCGGTCTCCAGCATGGCGGTGCCCGAGGTGTAGCGGGCGTAGTCGGTGACGATGCCGCTGCCGTACGGGGCGATCGTCTCGCTCTGGGTGCACAGCGGGAGGCCGCGGCCGACGAGGTCGCCGCCGCGGGCGAAGAACTGCACGTCGACGTGCGAGAACGGTTCGAGGCGGGCGCCGAACTTCGATTTGGTGCGGCGTACTCCGCGGGCGACGGCCCGGACCCGCCCGTGTCCGCGGGTGAGGATCGTGATGATGCGGTCCGCTTCGCCCAGCTTCTGGGTGCGCAGCACGATGCCGTCGTCGCGGAACAAGGTCATGGGGCCATTCTCTCGCACCGGCCGGGCGGCTCCGGGGCGGGTTCGGCTGGTCCGTCCCGTGGGTTGATGCCGGGGGCGGTCCCGGGCCGCCCCGGGGCCGCCTCACACGTCGGCCTGGCGGAGCTCCTCGAGGAGTTCGTTCTGTCCGACGAGGAGTTCGGTGAGGATGCGGCGGGCGGCGCGGAGCAGTTCCGCGACGTCGCCGCCGGCGAGGGCGTAGCTGACGGTGGAGCCGTCGCGTATCGACACGACGATGCCGGAGCGGCGCAGCACGGCCAGTTGCTGGGAGAGGTTGGACGGTTCGATCTCGATCGCGGTGAGCAGGTCGCGCACCGGTACCGGACCGTTCTGCAGGAGCTCCAGCACCCGGATGCGGACGGGGTGCCCGAGCATGCGGAAGAACTCCGCCTTGGCCTGGTACAGCGGTACCTGCATGTGATCGCTCCCGGTGACTCGACGACTACGGTCCGATCCTCCCGTCTCCGGCTGCCCGCCTCCCAGGGGGTTGATCCCATCGGGATCTGGCGAATTGAAGAAATTTTCAATTCGTGGGCAGCCGGAGACGTGGGGACCGTCACGGCTCTACAGCTCGAGATCCGCCTCGATGCGCCGCAGTTGGTGGCGGGCCATGGCCAGGTTGGCATTGCCCTTGTCGAGGACGAGGTAGAGGAAGAGGCCGTTGCCTCCGCGGCCCTTGAGCAGCCGGATCAGGTGGTACTGGGTACCGAGCGTGATCAGGATGTCGTCGATGTCGTCGGTGAGCCCGAGGTGCTCCATGGTGCGGGCCTTGGCGCGGATCACGTCCGTGTTGCCGGCCGCCGCCACCGCCAGGTCGAGGTCCTTGCCGCCGCCCAGGGTGCCCAGAGCCATCCCGCTGGTGTAGTCCACGAGCGCCACCCCCAGCGCCCCCTCTATCGACGTCATGGACTCTTTCAGGGAGGTCTCCACATTGGCCATCGCTGCGCTCACTCCTCATCAGTGCGTGCTGTCGGATGCCGGTCCGGCGCGAACGGACTGATCGCACGGCCGACATGTGACGAGGAGGCTACCCACCGTGAGGGGGTCGTGGAGGAGTAACGACGGAATATGCCAACAGCAGGCCGGAAACGGACCCTTGTCCGTAAGATACGCGCCGCCCGCGGGCGTCCGGGCGCGGCGGAGGGTGATGCCGGAGCCGGGAAGGGCGGTGCCGGACGGGCCGCGACGGGCCTGCGCGGGGGCCGGTACGGGCAGGCGCGGGGCCGTGGGGGCTTTCCCTGCGGGGGTGAGGAACGCCGTTGCGCCCGGGCGCCGTCGGGCGCGCGCGGGCTACGGCACCTCGCCGCGGCTGCGGGCGTTCGCGTAGGCGGTCGCGGCGCTGAGGCGTTCCGCGGGGGTGGCGATGCGCAGGTCGTCGGGGGCGCAGGCCCATTCGCGTCCACAGCCGACCGGTGCGAGGCGGACGTGCGGTCCGGTGGTGTCGAGGATTCGCCCTACGCGGCCGGTGCTGGTGTCGACGGCGTACGCCCCCACGGGCGGCGGTGACGTCATCGGCCCGCCTCCTCCGCCGGCAGCGCGGTCCCGGCACTGCGGTGCCCGGGCCCGACGAGGACACCGCGCTCTTCTCCGGTGCGGGACGGGGGGTCGACGCCGGGCGACGGCCGTGGCACTCCGACGCGGGCGAGCGCGCCCCGCGGTTCCACCGCTGCCGCTTCGGTGTCGCGGGGGCGTTCCCTTTCCGCCATGGTTTCCGCCACGGTGCTCCTTTCCTCCTGCATCCCGGTGCCTTTCCTCTTCCCCGAGTGTCCTCTTTCCCATCCCGAGTGTGAGGACACGGAGCCGGAATCGGCAGACGAACGCGCGCCGTAACTGCACGGAACCACAAAGGAGTTAATCCATGGCCGACGCAGGTATGGGTGGAGGGCCGGAGAACGGCAGGCCGCAAGGGGTTTCTCCGGCCCGGAATCGGGGCTGCGGAATAAAGCTGGCGGGTCGGCTCAGGGGCAGGTACGGGGCGTCGGGAATGTGCGCCCGCGGGCCGGCGAAGGCCAGGCGAACGGGCTGATCGCAGGTCCCGGAAGGACGGCCCGGGCGCGGACCGGCGGAACTCCGCGGACGCCGGTTTTCCCCAGCGGATTCGGCGCGGCCCGAAAAGCGGACCGCTGCACCGGAAAGGTCGGGCGGAGGGCGGTTCGGTCCCGGGCCGGGCGGCCCGGGACCGTGGATCCGGTGCGGGTCAGGCCGCGAGGGCGCCCTTGCCGCTCGCGAGCGGCCATTCGCGGTGGAGGCTGCCCAGCGGGATCCGGTGCTGGAGGATCGGCGTGCCGAAGACCGCCAGCTGGAGCTGGAGGTGTCCGCTCAGGCCGAAGCCGCCGTGGAGCGCCCATGTGCCGGTGACCGACGCGGTGCCGTCCGTGGCGGCGTCGGCGCGGGCCTGGGCCTCGGCGCGCAGGTAGGGGGCGAAGTCGGCGGTGAGGCCGACCATGCCGTACAGGCCGACGGACGCCTCGGCGCCGAGGGTCGCCCTGGCCTGGCCCGCGGCGGTGACGGTAGTGCGGACGGGTGTGCTCCTGACGTCGGAGGCGCTGACCGGGGTCCAGCCGTCGCCGGGGGCGTAGCTGCCTCCGACGCGGAAGTCACCGCGTACGTCCTGCTGCACGTCGAGGGTGATGCGGCCGTCGGCCTCGACCTGGAGGTAGCAGGTGAGGTCGAGGTTGACGACGACGGGAACGGGGCCGACCTGGATCACCGGGTCGGCATGGAGCTTGGCGAACGGGATGCGCTGGGTGGCCTTGGCGGAGGCGCGGCCCTTGACGGCCCACTGGGCGGTCCAGTCGCCGGTCATGCCGAGGAACGCGGAGCCGGGCGCGGGACGTCCGGCCTGGCCGTTGGCGCTGCCGTCGTAGGAGAACTCGACCTGCGGTGAGAGCTGCACGAAGCCGGAGAGGGAGGCGGCGGCGGAGACGGGGGCGTCGTCGGCGGTGGCCAGGGCTGCGCCGACGTCGAGGCGGAGGCTGCCGAGGGGCAGCTTGCTGCCGCTGGGGCCGAAGGTGGCGCCTCCGGTGCGGGCCCAGGAGACCTTGACCCCCTCGACGAGGGGTTCGACGTCGACGGTGGAGGGGTCGACGGGGACCTGTCCGTCCGCCTTGTCGTCGGCGAGGAGGGTGCTGAGGGTGGTGGGCGCGGTGCGGACCTCGGTGCCCTGGTCGGTGGTGCCGAGGACCTCGGTGACCTCGGCGAGGAGGCCGTCGGGGGCGCCGGGGGCCGGGGCGCTGGCGATGACGTCGCCGGTCTTGACGGGGGCGTCCGCGGTGGGGCCGGTGGTGGGGGCCGTCGGACTGCCGGAGCCGGGCGGGTTCGGTTCGGCGGGCGGGGCGGCTATGACGGCGCGCCGGGTGCGCTTGTCGTAGGCGGCGACCTTCAGCGTGCTCTTGGCAGCGGCGGTGGTGCCCTCGGTGGTGCGGCGGGCGACAGCGGTCGGGGCGGCCTCGCCGCGGGGGGCGGCTTCGACGTCGAGCTGTTCGGTTCCGTCCGCCGCCGCGGCGGTCGCGGCGGGGGTGGGCCCGGTCCCGGGCCGGTCGGAGCTGTCGGGGGCGGCCGAGCATCCGCTCGCGGCAAGCGCGAGGGCGGTCAGCGTGGGGACCAGGAGTCTCCTGGCGGCATGGCGCACGGGGGTGTCCTCCGGCGGTGGAACGGTGAGGGGGGTGGTTGCCGCGACCCGCACTTACCAGCGAGTAACAGCGGGGGGAATCATGGCATGCGCACGCGCCGCCCGCACAATCCCGCTGCACCCAACACCTCTGCGGCAAAGGGATGTTGACCCTTGGACGATGCACACGGTGTGACGGGGAAGCAGGCCGGGCGGACCTCCCCTGCCCGGCCTGCTTCCCCGTCGCACCTGCGCGGTGTCCACACGGGCCCCAACCACCGTGCTCAGCCGCCGAGTTTGCGGCGGACCTCGGCCTCGCGAACGTGGTCACCCAGCAATCGGTGGACGGCCGCGGCCCTGCGGTACTGCTCGTCCGCGCCCAACTGGTCCCCCTGTACGAGCAGGTTGTCGCCCACAGCCTCCGCGGCCGCCGCCATCCCCGCGCCGAGGCCCGCGCGTTCGAAGGCGGCCAGCGCGGCGCGGTGCAGCTCCACGCCCTCGCCGTAGGAGCCGCGCCGCTCCTCCAGACGCCCCAGCTCGCACAGGGTCCAACCCTCCTCCGCCGGGAGGCCGTCGCGGCGGTAGAGGGCGAGGGCGGAGCGCAGATGGCGTTCGGCGGGGACGAAACCCCCGGCCTGGGCGTAGGCCGTGCCGAGATGGCGCCGGGCCTCGGCGGGGCCGGCCGGGTCGCCGGTGCGCCGGGCGAGCACGGGCAGCGCCCGCTCCAGGCAGTCGATCGCCTCGTCGGGGCGGCGCCGGTCCAGGTGGAGGACGCCGAGGCCGAGCAGGACCTCCGCCTCGCCCGCGGTGTCGTTCGCCGCCCGGCAGCCCTCCAGCGCGGCGTACAGCTCCCGCAGGGCCTCCTCGTACCGGCCGGCGCCGCGCAGGACGGTGCCCAGCAGCCGTCGGGTGGCGGTCTGTTCGGCGCGGGCGCCGGCATGCCGCTGGAGGGTTGCGGCCATGCCCAGATGGTCCACGGCCCGGTCGAACTGCCCTTGGTGCGCGTACGCGGAGCCGAGACCGCGCATGGCGTGCGCCGTCCAGCCCTGTTCGCCGGAGCGGCGGGCCGCGTCGAGGACGGCGGCCCACATGGCGACGCGCGGGGACTGCCCGGGCCGCCCCTCGAGCCAGGGGTCGGCGGCCAGGGCGAGGGCGTGGGCATGGCGGTGCAGTCCCTCACGTACGGCGGTGCGGACGAGGTGGGGGATGGCGTGCTGTTCCGGGGCGCCCCATGCCCCGCCGCCGTGGGCGGAGGCGTCCTCGGTGTAGGCGGTGAGGATCCGCTCGAGGACCGCCCGACGGTCGGCGGGGGCCGTCTCCTGGTCGAGGCGTTCGGCGGCGAGCAGACGGACCAGGTCGTGCAGCCCGTAGGCGTCGGGGCCCGCGGGCCGGGCGAGTTGGGCGTCGACGAGCCGGTCGAGGCCGCTTCGGGCACCTGCCGGGTCGTCGGCCGCCGCCGCGGCGGCGATCCGTACGGTCACCCGGGCCGCGGGGCAGGCGCCGAGGACGCGCAGCAGCGCACGATCGCCGGCGCCGAGTGCGGCGTAGGCGGCCTCGAAGGCCGCGCGGACCGCGAGGTCCTCCGTGCGCAGATGGTGGAGACGGTCGCGCTCGGCGGCGAGACGGCCCGCGAGAACCGGTATCTGCCCGGTGGGGCGGGAGCGCTGCCCGCCGGCCGCGAGACGGACGGCGAGCGGCAGCAGTCCGCAGGAGTGGACGGCGGACCGCGCGTGGTCGGGCTCGGCCGTGGCGCGGCCGGGCCCGGCGACGGCTGAGAGGAGGGCGAGTGCGTCGGGCTCGGTGAGCGGGCCGAGCGGAACGGGAGCGGCCTCGGGCAGGTCCCGGAGCGCGTCGCGGCTGGTGATCAGGGTCAGGCAGTGCTCGCCGGCCGGCAGCAGCGCGCGGGCCTGGGCGGCGTCCGCCGCGTCGTCGAGGAGCAGCAGGATCCGCCGGCCCGCGGTGCGGCTGCGGAAGCGGGCGGCCAGGGCGGCGCCCGTGCCCGACCGCTCCTCGGCCGGGGCGCCCAGGGCGGCGAGCAGCCCGGCCAGTACCGCGGAGGGGGCGGGAGGTTCGCCGCGGCCGCCGCCGAGGTCGGCGTACAGCCGTCCGTCGGGGAAGAGAGGCCGCAGTTCATGGGCGAGCCGGACGGCGAGCGCGGACTTGCCGGTGCCGGGCGCGCCGGTCACGGCGATGGCGCGGTGGCCGGCGCGGACCATGCGCAGCACCGCGTCCGTCTCGACGGTCCGACCGGTGAAGTGGTCGGCTGCGACGGGCAGTTCCGCCGGGTCCGGCGGCGGGACGGGGGCGGGGGGCGGCGGTACGGCGGGGCTTCGCCGGGTGCGCGCGCGGCGGACCGCGGTGTGCGCGGCGCCCGCCGCCACGGCGGCGGCGAGCGGCCAGAGGAGCGGGGCGAGTACCGGGGGGAGGACCGGGGGAAGGGTGCCGCAGGCCGCGGTGTGCAGGGCGAGGGCGAGCGGCACCGACAGCAGTGCCGATCCCGTGACCAGCACGGCAGTCGCATGAGTGCGCAGCACGGTCCCCCCGTCCCGGTTCCCGGCGCCCTGGTCCGTGCCCACGCCGTACGCGTTCGTCACATTCTGGCCCGCTCCCCTTCCCGATGTGCCCGATCGGGAAGGGGATTTCGAAGAACGGTTGCGAGGGTACGCCGCCCCGGGGAGCTCAGCCGAGCGCGTCGGCGAGCAGTTCGGCGGTCCGGGCGACGAGCCGGTTGTCCGCGGCGTCGTCGGGTTGCTGCCGGGTCGTCAGGACGGCAAGGACGACGGGGGTGCCGTCGGGGGTCCAGGCGACGCCTACGTCGTTGTTGGTGCCGTACTTGCCGCCGCCGGTCTTGTCCGCGAGGGTCCAGTCGTCGGGAAGTCCGGCGCGGAAGCGTTCCTTGCTGGTGGTGTTGTTCAGCAGCCAGCCGGTGAGCCGCTGCCGGTCCGGGCGGGAGAGCGCGTCGCCGAGGACGAGCCGGGTGTAGGTCCGTGCGATGTGGCGCGGGTCGGTGGTGTCCTCCACGCGCCAGGGCTCGGCCGAGTTCAGACGGGGCTCCCAGCGGTCGAGCCGGGTGACGCCGTCGCCGACGGAGCGGCAGAAGCGGGTGACGGCGGTGGGGCCGCCGAGTTCGCGCAGCAGGAGGTTGGCCGCGGCGTTGTCGCTGTAGCGGACGGCGGCGTCGCAGAGCTCGGCCACGGTCATGCCGCGGGCGAGGTTCTCCTCCCGGCCGGTGATGACGGCGTAGCCCGACTCCTCGGTGTCCTTCTCGGTGTAGCGGATGCGCTCGGCGAGGAACTCGCCCTTGCGGTCGAGGTCCCTGAGGACGGCCGCGACGGCGAGGGTCTTGAACACCGAGCACATGGGGAACAGTTCACCTGCGCGGTGGGCGACGGTCCGGCCCGTCCTCATGTTGCGGGCGAAGACGCCGAGCCGGGCGGTGTGCTTCCGCTCGAGCTCGCTCAGGCTGCGGGAGATCGCGTCCGGCCGGGGCGTGCCGCCCGGGCCGTTGCCGGCGGGCGGCTCGCCGCCGCGGCGCGGCGGGGTCGCCGCCGCGCTCGACGGCAGCCCCGCGGCCAGTGCGGCGCCGACGGCCAGCAGTGTGCGACGGGTCCGGTGTGCTCGTGACGATTCCAAGGCCGTGCTTCCCTCTCTCTGGGGCGCCCCGGCCCGGGTAAGGCCGCGGCGCCTTCGCGGTGCGTGTGCGGCGGAGACGCGGCCGCCGGTCCGCGGCGTCCGGGCGGGCCCGACGCCTCCGCCTGCTCCGGGGCCCGATCCGTCCGTCGCTGCGAGCGTGTGCCCGCGCTGTTCCGTGGCTGCGGGAGCGTGCGCGGTCGGTGGTCCCTGCCTGCCGGGCCCGTCCGCGTCCGCGGCGTCCTCTGCCGGGCTTGCCGGTACCCACGCCGCCGTCGCCGACGTGCCCTTCGGAGCCGAGTCCCCCTGACTGTCCCCGGGCGTCTCCGTCCGCCCTCGGTCCGCGGTGTCCCGCCTGCCGTGCCGGTGGTCCTCCCGCCACGGCGATCACTGTTCAGGATGGCGGAACGGCCCGATCGGTTCCGGGCCCGCGCCGGCGCGCGGGTGCCGCCGGGCACCACCGGGCCCGACTCGTGGGCGAGGATGACGAGTCGGGCCCGGCCCCCGGGCGCCGGGCCGCCCCGTGATCCGGCCGACGTGCGTCTTCGCCGCGAGCGGGCTGAGGCCCGGGGTCTCGGCGATCCCGGCGCCGTTGTGACCGCGTGCGACGAGGGCGAGAAACCCGCGGGACAGCGCGGACCGGGGCCCGGCGGCCGGGCGACGGCCGGTGCCGCGGCTTTCGTGGTGAACGGGACCCCGTCTCGGGCCCCTCCGGCGAGGTGGTCTGGACGGATCCGGACTCCCGGCGGGAGGCGGGCGAAACGTCCGGCTGGGGATCGAGCCGGGCGTCACCTCCCGGGTGGGCCCCGTCGGGCGCGGCCGCTCCCCGGGGAGTACGGGGGGAGCCTCGACACGGGGGCCGCCGGGGCGTCGAGGCCGCCCGGCGCGCGTCATGCCCGTCGTACGCGTGAGGCCTGTGATCAGGTGAGGCGCACGCGGGGCGCCGGCGCGGCGGGTGACGCGCACGCCGCCGCACCCGGCGCGCGGCGCGTGCCGTCCTGCCAGGGCGCGTCGTCGCGGGCCGGCCACCGCGTCGGCCGGCCCACCTCGGGGAGCGACGGGCCCCGGGCCGGCTGCGGCATCACGCCGTCCGCGCGGCGCCCGCCCTGCCGCTCCGCCTACGGGGACGGGGTGCGTGCCGCGGCGAGCAGGCGAGCCGTGTCGTCGGCGCACAGTTGCAGCGCGTTACCGACCGTGGTCAGCACGTCGTGTTCCGCGGGGATGTAGGGCCCGTCGGCGAGGGCGATCCCGGCGCCGTGCAGCAGGATCGATTCGCGCCCGGCCGGGGCGAGATGCGGGGTGAGCGGTTCCAGCGCCTCGTGGAGTTCGATGGCGAGGGCGGCTCCGCAGGGTCCGGCGTCGGTGATGAAGCGTCCGGTGTCGGCGGCGAGCGCCTCCACCATGGCCGTCAACTGGTCCTCGGTGCAGTCGCTGATACCGGCGGCGCGGACGGTGGCGACCGCGGTCCGGCGGACCGTGCGGGAGGAGGTGCCGCCGGCGGCGAGGACGGCGAGCGCGACCGTGTGCACGGCGTCGCGGAGCATCGCGGAGAAGCGGCCGGTGGTGGGGTGGTCCAGTGCCTCGGTGCCGAAGTGGCCGTGGCAGGCGGCGCATTCGACGACCGGTCCGGCCTGGCCGCGCGGGAGGACGGGGACGCCGAGGACGGTGAAGCGGCGGCGGCCGGTGCGGCGGCGGTAGTTGCGGTCGCCTCCGCATTCGGGGCAGAAGAACTCGCCGTCGCCGACGGTGCTCCACGACGTGCGCACCCCGAAGACACGAAGACCACGATGACCGTGGATGTGCGGTTTCCGGCCGCTCTGTCCGCGGGCTGGCAGCACGTCGCACCTCCGTGACCCTTCGGCAACATTGCCGCGTTGACGTGATGTTAGCCACATGGCGGATGCCGCGTCAGCACCCGGGCGTCACATCGCCCGGACATGGCCGAACCCCGCCCCTGTACCGGGGCGGGGTCCGTGGCCGCGGGTGACGGCGGGTGTCAGCGGGAGGCGCGGTTGACGGCCGACACGACCGCCTTCAGGGAGGCGCGGGTGGTGTTGGCGTCGATGCCGATGCCCCACAGGACCTTTCCGTCGATGGCGCATTCGATGTAGGAGGCGGCCTGCGCGGACGCGCCCTCGCTCATCGTGTGCTCCTGGTAGTCCAGGACGCGCGCGTCGACGCCGATCCCGTTCAGGGCGTCGACGAACGCGGAGATGGGGCCGTTGCCGCTGCCGGTCAGCACGGCGTCGGCGCCGTCCACGACCGCCTCCACCGTCAGGGTGTCGGTGCCGTCGGTGTCCGAGGTGGACTGGCCGGAACGCAGCTGGACGCGACCCCACGGGTCGACGGGGTTGGGCAGGTACTCGTCCTGGAAGACGGACCAGATCTCCTTCGGCGTGACCTCGCCGCCCTCGGCGTCGGTCTTGGCCTGAATGATGCGGGAGAACTCGATCTGCATCCGGCGCGGCAGGTCCAGCTTGTGGTCGTTCTTCAGGACGTAGGCGATTCCGCCCTTGCCGGACTGCGAGTTGACGCGGATGACCGCCTCGTAGGAGCGGCCCACGTCCTTCGGGTCGATCGGCAGGTACGGGACGGCCCACTCGATGTCGTCGGTCGTCACGCCGCGGGCGGCCGCGTCGGCCTCCATGGCGTCGAAGCCCTTCTTGATGGCGTCCTGGTGGGAGCCGGAGAAGGCGGTGTAGACGAGGTCGCCCGCGTAGGGGTGGCGCGGGTGGATCTGCATCTGGTTGCAGTACTCGCTGGTGCGACGGATCTCGTCGATCTGCGAGAAGTCGATCTGCGGGTCGACGCCCTGGGAGAAGAGGTTCATGCCCAGGGTCACCAGGTCGACGTTGCCGGTGCGCTCGCCCTGGCCGAACAGGCAGCCCTCGATGCGGTCGGCGCCCGCCATGATCGCCAGCTCGGCGGCGGCCACGGCGGTGCCGCGGTCGTTGTGCGGGTGTACCGACAGGCAGACGTGCTCGCGGCGGGTCAGGTGGCGGGACATCCACTCGAAGCGGTCCGCGTGGGTGGAGGGCGTCGAACGCTCCACGGTGGCGGGCAGGTTCAGGATGATCTCGCGGCCGGGGCCGGGCTGCCAGACGTCGCAGACCGCCTCGCAGACCTCCAGGGCGAAGTCCAGTTCGGTGTCGGTGAAGATCTCCGGGCTGTACTGGTAGCCGAAGACGGTCTCGTCGCCCAGCAGCTTCTCGGCGTACTCCATCACCAGCCGGGTGCCGTCGACGGCGATCTGCTTGATCTCGTCCTTGGAACCGCGGAAGACGACGCGGCGGAACGTCGGCGCCGTCGCGTTGTACAGGTGGACGGTGGCGCGCCTGGCGCCGACGATCGACTCGACGGTGCGTTCGATCAGGTCCTCGCGGGCCTGGGTCAGGACGGAGATCGTCACGTCGTCCGGGATCGCGCCCTCTTCGATGATCGAGCGCACGAAGGCGAAGTCGGTCTCGCCGGACGAGGGGAAGCCGACCTCGATCTCCTTGTAGCCGAGGCGGACCAGCAGGTCGAACATCTCGCGCTTGCGGGCCGGCGACATCGGGTCGATCAGCGCCTGGTTGCCGTCCCGCAGATCTGTGGACAGCCAGCGCGGGGCCTTGGTGATCCGCTTCTCGGGCCAGGTGCGGTCCGGGATGTCGACGGCCTCGTACCGGCCGTACTTGTGGATCGGCATGCCGGAGGGCTTCTGGGTGTGCGTGGTGTTGGTGATCGGCGTGGGGCGGCCGCTCCACTGCGACTGTGACATTGCGTCGGGCTCCTCGGGGTCCTGCGGGCTGGGTGTCCTCCCACGCCCTGGGGGCGGTGGGGGAGGCCGACTGTCAACGCAGCACCAGACTCCGCGGGGAGGGGGTCGGCCTACGACTACAGGCCCTCGCCGCGGCGGCTAAGAAGAAGCAGCCCGAAACGCATGATGCGGACGAGCCTAGCCGAGCTTCGGCGCGGGCGCCGGTCCCGTTTCAGTATGCGGGACGACCGATCAGTAACGGGCAAATGTGACAGATCACTCCATTTCACTAATCGTCGTCGCATCCAGTGACAGTCGGATGGCGCAGTGCCACATTGCCAGACATGGACTCCTTCACGCCTGTCTTCTGCGGCATCGTGCCGCCGCACCTCCTCGACAAGCTCGCGCGCGCCGGTGATCCGGCCGTCGCCGCCGCGGCCCGTCGCACCCTCGTCGCGGACGCCGCGCACCGCACGGGGCGCCGGCTGACCACCCTCACCGGCGCCCCGGCCCCGCCCCAGGAGGTCGTCCCCGGCCCGCAGCGCACCCTGTACGACGCCGGGAACGGGACCGCGCTGCCCGGCACGAAGGTGCGCTCCGAGGGCGACGAGCCCGTCCAGGACGCCACCGTCAACCGCGCCTACGCCGGCCTCGGCGCGACGTTCGACCTGCTTCTGACGGCCTACGGGCACGACTCGATCGACGGCGCGGGCCTGCCCCTCGACGCGACCGTCCACTACGACGAGAAGTACGGAAACGCCTTCTGGAACGGCGAGCGGATGGTGTTCGGCGACGGTGACGGCGAGATCTTCCTCGACTTCACCGGTCCGGTCGACGTCATCGCCCACGAACTGGCGCACGGCTTCACCCAGTACTCGGCGAACTTCACCTACTTCGGCCAGCCCGGCGCGCTGAACGAGTCGGTGTCGGACGTCTTCGGCTCCCTGGTGAAGCAGCGCACGCTCGACCAGAGCGCGGACCGGGCCGACTGGCTCATCGGTGCCGGGCTGCTCGCGCCGCAGGTCAGCGGGGTTGCGCTGCGGTCGATGAAGGCGCCGGGCACGGCGTACGACGACGATGTGCTCGGCAAGGACCCCCAGCCGGCGACGATGGCCGACTACGTCCGCACGGGCCGGGACAACGGCGGCGTCCACATCAACTCGGGCATCCCCAACCACGCCTTCTACCTGCTCGCGACCCAGCTGGGCGGCAAGGCGTGGGAGCGGGCGGGGCAGATCTGGTACGACACGATGACCTCGGGGAGGCTGCGGGTCGACGCGTCGTTCGCCGACTTCGCGAGCGAGACCGTCGAGGCCGCCACTGCGCGCTACGGCCGGGGCGAGGAGCGCGAGGCCGTGGTGAAGGCATGGTCCCGGGTCGGTGTGCCTGCCAACTGACCGTGATCCGTACTAGACAGGGACCATGCGCATCCACGTACGACGCACCGGCGGGTTCGCCGGCATCGAGCGGGTCTCCGAGGTCGACACCGCCGGGCGACCCGACGCCCAGGACTGGCACGCCCTGGCCGAGCAGGCGATGGGCGACGGCCGGGACACCCCGCCGGTGGGGGTGCCGGACGGCTTCCAGTACCAGCTCACGGTGGACGGGACCACGGTGTACTGCGCCGACCCCAGGCTGACCGAGGCTCAGCGGAAGCTGATCACCCGGGTGCTGAAGGAAGGTTCCTGAGGCCCCCGGGCCCGCCGGGGAAGGGGCTTCGCCGCGCCCCGGGGGCCGGTGCCGGGCAGGCGTGCTCCTGAGGGCCGGCGCGCGGGACGGTGCGACCGGAGGCGGGTCGGGGCCGGCCGGATCGGCCGGAGCCGTCAGAAGCCCAGCCTGCGCAGCTGCTTCGGGTCCCGCTGCCAGTCCTTCGCGACCTTCACGTGCAGATCGAGGAAGACGGGGGTACCGAGCAGCGCCTCGATGTGTTTGCGGGACTTGGTGCCGACCTCCTTCAGGCGGCTGCCCTTGGGGCCGATGATGATGCCCTTCTGGCTGGGGCGCTCGATGTAGACGTTGGCGTGGATGTCGAGGAGCGGCCGGTCCGCCGGGCGTCCCTCGCGCGGCAGCATCTCCTCGACCACGACCGCGATCGAGTGGGGCAACTCGTCGCGTACGCCTTCCAGCGCCGCCTCCCGGATCAGCTCGGCGACCATGACCTGCTCCGGCTCGTCCGTGAGGTCGCCCTCCGGGTAGAGCGGAGGGCTCTCCGGAAGCAGCGGGACGAGGAGGTCCCCGAGCAGGTTGACCTGCTTGTCGCCGACGGCCGACACCGGGACGATCTCCGCCCACTCGATGCCGAGCTCGCTGCCGAGGCGGTCGACGGCGAGGAGCTGCTCGGCCAGGGTCTTGGAGTCGACCAGGTCGGTCTTGGTCACGATCGCGACCTTGGGGGTCTTCTTGATCCCGGCCAGTTCCTTGGCGATGAAGCGGTCGCCGGGGCCGAGCTTCTGGTCGGCCGGGAGGCAGAAGCCGATCACGTCGACCTCGGCCCAGGTGGTGCGTACGACGTCGTTGAGCCGCTCGCCGAGCAGGGTGCGCGGCTTGTGCAGGCCGGGGGTGTCCACGAGCACGAGCTGGGCGTTCAGGTCGGGGCGGTGGACGATGCCGCGGACGGTGTGACGGGTGGTCTGCGGCCGGTTGGAGGTGATGGCCACCTTCTGGCCCACCAGAGCGTTCGTGAGGGTGGACTTGCCCGCGTTGGGGCGGCCGACGAAGCAGGCGAAGCCGGCGCGGTGCGGGGCCTCGGACCGGGGGGTGTGAACGCTCATGCGGGCCATTCTCCCCGATCCTCGGGGCGGTCACGTACCAGGTGCCGCCGCGGGCGGGCACGGACGCCCGGCGCCGCGTCGGGTCCGGGACCCGGTGTGACGGACCCGTGACCGACCCGCCCTGCGCCGGTCCGGACGTCCCGCGCGTGCGGGGCGTCGCCGTGCGGACGCGCGGCCTCGCCGAGCGGGCGCGCACGGCTCCCGGCACGACGAACAGGTCGGCGTGCCGGGGCCGGCGTCGACATGACGGGCCCGGCGGTTCGCGGCCGGGGCGCTCAGCCTGCGCGTGCCGCCCGGCGTCGTGCCCGGACCCACACCAGCGCCCCGGCACCGGCACCGGCCGCGAACGGTACGGCCACCACCAGCCAGGGGACGGCGAGGAAGGACGCCGCTCCGGATCCGCGGGCGTCGCGCGCGCTCGCCGTGAGGGTCACCTCGCCCCAGTCGAGCTGCGGGGCGCCGGCCCAGCTCGTGGTGAGCCGGATCCGCTGCCGGGGCAGCAGTTCGCCGGGGACGCCGCCCAGGTCCCGGGCCAGCAGGGTGCGGCCGAAGAGACCCTCGGCGCGGAGGGCGACCTTCGGGGCGAGGGTGACGTTGCCTCGGTTGTGCAGGGTGTACGAGACCAGGGCACTGCTGTCGCCGGTGCCCGGCACGAGGGGTTTGTCCGGCGCGTAGCGGACGTCCTCGACGGAGAGCGCGGGCATGGCCGGTCCGTTCACCCGCAGGTAGACGCGGGCGCCGACCGCCCGCTGGACACCGACGGCCACCGCTCCCCCCGACCCGGCGGCGACGCGTTCGTCGAGGGCGACCAGCGCGCCGGGGTGGTCGCCGGGCTCCGCGTCCTCGGGGACGGTGAGGGTGTACGGGACGGTGACGGCGGAGCGGGCGGGCACGGTCACCCGGGCCCGGTCCGGCTTCGCCCAGGCGCCGACGCCGCGCTGCCTCTCCTCGCGGGTGCGCACGGCGAAGCCGCCGTCCCGTTCGGTGTTGTAGGCGTCGGCCCCGTACAGCAGGAACGTCAGCGGGGCGGCGGTCTTGTTGGTCACGGTGACGCTGTCGGTGAGCGTCGTGCCGGGGTCGGCGGAGAGGTAGAAGTACGGTCGGCGGCCGGGGCCTGAGGCCGTGGGCTCCACGGACCACTCGCCGTTGTCGGCGGCGTGCGCGGACGGGACGGCGCACAGCAGTGCCGCCAGCGCGAGGAAGGGGACGAGGAGCGTCGCGAGCGGCGCGGGCAGCGGCGGGAGGGGTGCGGGCGGTCTTCGCACGGGCGCGGATCCCCCGGATCGGGGCGGGCCGACCGGGTGCGCGCCCGGCCCGCCGTGGGTGTCAGGTGAGGGTGAGGGTCAGCACGCCGGAGTAGGCGCCGGGTGCGGTGAACGCCGGCACGTCCAGCGTCACCTTCGCGCCCGCGGTGAACTCACCGCCGGTGAGCGCCCCGTCGGGGGTGGACGCCAGGGTGGCGCCGGCGGTGCCGACGGCGCCCGCGGAACCCGCCGCGCAGCTGCTGGGGCTGCCGGCCTTGGTGGTGCAGGCCGGGGTCCAGCTCAGCCGGCCGGCGTCGATCTTCCCGCCGGGACCGGTGAAGTCGGTGACCTTGCCGGTCAGGGACCAGCCCGCGGGGCCGCCGCGGAAGTCCTTGACGGTCACCGCGTGGAGGTCGCCGGTGGCGGCGCCGCCCTTGCCGAAGTCGACGGAGGTCAGCTGGACCGCGTCACCGGCCTGGGTCATGGACAGGGTGCCGGCCGCGACGGCCGTGGTGAGCTTCTGGCTGTTCGCGGGTACGGGGGTGTCGTCGACGACGGTGTACGCCGCGGGGCCCGCGCCCTTGTCGTCGCTCCACGCGGTGCCCTCGTAGGCGACGACTCCGGTGGTGGCCTTGTCGGCGACCGTGAGCCGGGCGGTGAAGGTGCCCGCCGCGCTCGCCTTCACGGTCACCTTGTCCGCGGTCTCGGCCGCGCCGGCGCGGCCGGCGACGGTGACGTCCGAGAGGGGGGTGAACTTCGCACCGGTGACGGTCACCTGGTCGCCCGGCTTGCCGGAGGCGGTGCCGAGCTGGACGGACCGTTCGTTGGCGCCGGGCTGTTCGGTGGCGACGATCGTCTGCGAGACGGGCGCGGGCGGGTTCGTCACCGTGCAGGGGGTGTCCAGCTCCATGATGTAGCTGGTGTGGATGTTGTAGTCGCCCGGCGAGAGGGTGATCGAGCCGGGCGCGGTGACCGTGAAGGTGCCGGTCATGGAGAACGCCGGGAACGGTGCCTTGCCGGGGACGGGCGGGTTCTTCTTCGGGCCGGCGACGGTGACGCTGCCGGGCTGCGCTCCCCCGAGGGTCACCTTGCCGGTCGGGGTCATGATGTCGGCGGGCAGGGCCAGGTCGACGGGGTTGCCGGCGGCGGGCTCGGTGACCGTGTAGGTGACGGTGACCGTGTCGCCCACCTTGGGTGCGGCGTTGTCGACGGTGATCTCGGCGCTGGTCGTGCCGTCGATGGGCGGGATGCCGGATATCGGCGGTGGTACGCAGTGGGTCGGGAAGTCGACCGCCTGGGCCGCCTTGACCTGCGCCCCGGCGGAGGGCGCGAGGAGCCCGCCGCCGGTGGCCACGAGCGCGCTCACCCCCAGTAGCGCCGCCCAGCGGCGTCTTCGTGGTGTGGATGGCAGGGACGCCATGCGCTTCCCCCTTCACTCGGCTTCACTCGGCTTCACTCGGTGGCCGTCATTGACGGGGTGGGGGAAAGAGAAGTCAATGGAATCGAAATGCACCGACTGATGACCCATCAGTTCGCGTCAAGATCGATGGCGCAGACTCAGGATCGGCTTTTTCGCGGGCAGGGCCACTTCACCGCGCGGGTCGGTCCCGGCCCACCCGGCGACCGGCCGGTACGGCATCCGGCCGGGCCGACGAGGGCGCGGCCGAAGGCGGTCGAACGGGACGGAGCGCGGACGGGCCCCGGCTCACGGGCGGGTCCCTCCGCGGACCGCCCGCGCCCGCCGTCAGGCCGGCGCCGAACCGTTCGCGCGGCGCCGGGCGAGCAGGGCGACCGCGCCGACCACGGCGTAGAGCACGGTGAGGACGCCGAGCGTCAGGTCCAGCCAGTCGACCGGGGCGCCCGACACCAGATCGGCCGCCGCGGGGACGCCGACGGCGAAGCCGACGGTCAGCAGGACGACCGCCGCGGCCAGGCGCAGGGCGCGGCGGCGCGGCCCGGTGCTCAGTTCGGCGCCCGCCGCCGCGGCGAGGAACAGCGGGAAAGCGTCGGACCAGGCCACTCGGCCCGACACGACCCAGTCGACACCGCTGATGACGACGCCGACGAGACCGACCGCCAGGACGACCCGGCCCCAGGTGCGGGACATGTCAGCCCGCCGTCAGGGTCGCTCGGACCACGCCGTCGGGACCGGCGAGCAGCACCGGCGTACCCGGGCCGCCCAGGTCCCGTACCGCGGCGCGGTCGGCGTCGTCGACCGTGTCGGTGTCGGCGACGACGGCCGCGGCCTCCAGGGAGGTGGCGCCGCTGGCCACGGCCATGGCGACGGCCGTCCGAAGGGCGCTCAGCCGCAGCGACTCGAGCGCCACCGTGCCCGCGACGTACGTCCGTCCGGTCTCGTCCCGCACCGCTGCGCCCTCGGGCACCCCGTTGCGCGCACGGGCGCTGCGCGCCAGCGTGATGATCTTGCGGTCTTCGGGATCGAGTCCGGAGCTGTCAGTCATGGGACGAGCATAGTTCGCGGCACGAACCCGCCCGGAGGGCACCGGCCGCGGACTGTCGGGCGGCGTACCCGGCGCGGGCGTACGGGCTCACGGCCGGTCCAGGCGCAGCCGCTCCGCCTTCGGCAGGCCGGCGACGACGAGGTCGTAGGAGTCCTCGACGAGCTCCCGGACCGTACGCGCCGGGAGCTCCGCCACCGTGACCGTGTTCCAGTGCCGCTTGTTGAGGTGGTAGCCGGGGACGATCGCCGGGTACTCGGCGCGCAGCCGGACGGCCTCGTCCGGGTCGCACTTCAACGACACCTTCAGCGGGGTGGCCGCCAGGTCGGAGAGGGCGAACATCTTCCCGGCGACCTTGAAGACCGAGACCTCGGGGCCGAAGGGGAAGTCCTCCACCGCGGCGTTCTGCGCCAGGCAGAACTCCTTCAGCCGGCTGGGCGTCAGCGGGCCGCTCACGTCGGCTCCACGAGCACGGTGACGATCTTGTTCCGTCGGCCTGCGGGGGACTCGGCGGTCAGTCGCAGGGCGCGGCCGTCCGGGAGCTCGACCTGGGCGCTGGCGCCGGCGATCGGGACCCGGCCGAGGGACTTGGCCAGCAGCCCGCCGACGGTCTCCACGTCCTCGTCGTCGTAGGCGTCGAGGCCGAACAACTCACCGAGGTCGCCGATGTCGAGCCGGGCGGTGACCCGGTAACGCGAGTCGCCGAGCTCCTGCACGGGCGGCAGCTCCCGGTCGTACTCGTCGGTGATCTCGCCGACGATCTCCTCCAGGATGTCCTCGATGGTGACGATCCCCGCCGTGCCGCCGTACTCGTCGATGACGACGGCGACGTGGTTGCGCTCCTGCTGCATCTCACGCAGCAGATCGCCCGCGTTCTTGGTGTCGGGCACGAAGGCAGCCGGCCGCATCGCGGTGGAGACCAGCTCGGCCTCCGCCTCCCGGTTGATGTGCGTCTTGCGGACCAGGTCCTTGAGGTACACGATCCCGACGATGTCGTCCTCGTTCTCCCCGGTGACGGGGATACGGGAGAACCCGGAGCGCAGCGCGAGGGTGAGCGCCTGGCGGATGGTCTTGTAGCGCTCGATGGCGACGAGGTCCGTCCGCGGGACCATCACCTCCCGCACCAGGGTGTCGCCGAGCTCGAAGACGGAGTGCACCATCCTGCGCTCCTCGGCCTCGATCAGCGACTCCTGCTCTGCGAGGTCGACCATCGCCCGAAGCTCGGCCTCGCTGGCGAACGGGCCCTTGCGGAAGCCCTTGCCCGGCGTCAGCGCGTTGCCGATGAGGATCAGCAGCTGCGGGATCGGGCCCATGATCCGGGCGAGCGGCAGCAGGACGTACGCGGCGGCGGTCGCCGTGTTGAGCGGGTGCTGGCGGCCGATGGTGCGCGGCGAGACGCCGACGGCGACGTACGAGACGAGGACCATCACGCCGATGGCGACGGCCAGCGCCTGCCAGGTCTCCGTGAACTCCTGCAGACACGCGTAGGTGACGAGCGCCCCGGCCGCCATCTCGCAGGCGACCCGCACGAGCAGGGCGACGTTGAGATAGCGCGTCGGGTCGGACGCGACCTGGACCAGCCGGTCGGCGCCGCGCCGCCCCGAGCGCAGCGCCTCGGCGGCGCGGAAGCCGGAGACCCGGGCGATGCCGGCCTCGGCGCAGGCGGCGAGCCAGGCGACGACGACGAGGGCGACGGCGCCGATGACGAGTTGGGCACTCATGAGACGGTCGGCGCCGGGGAAGGACCGGTCAGGCCCTTCTCCGCCCTCCAGCCGTCGACGATCGCCGCCTGCAGACCGAACATCTCCGCGCGCTCGTCGGCCTCCTCGTGGTCGTACCCGAGCAGGTGCAGCACCCCGTGGACGGTGAGCAGTTGGAGCTCCTCGTCCATGGAGTGCCGGGTCGGCGCTTCCTCGCCCTGCTTCTTCGCCACCTCGGGGCAGAGCACGATGTCGCCGAGGAGCCCCTGCGGGGGCTCCTCGGCGTCCTTGACGGGCGGACGCAGCTCGTCCATGGGAAAGGACATGACATCCGTGGGGCCGGGCAGGTCCATCCACTGGATGTGCAGCTGCTCCATGGCCTCGGCGTCCACAACGATCACCGAGAGCTCGGAGAGCGGGTGGATGCGCATCCGCGCGAGTGCGTAGCGGGCGACGTCGAGGATCGCCTGCTCGTCGACCTCGGTGCCGGACTCGTTGTTGACGTCGATCGACATGGTGCTGACCGGTTTCACTTCCCGTTGCTGCCGTTGCGGCTGTCGTACTTCTCGTAGGCGTCGACGATACGGCCCACGAGCTTGTGCCGGACGACATCCTGCGATGTCAGCATGGAGAAGTGCACGTCCGGGACGCCGTCCAGGATCTCCCGGACCTGGCGCAGACCGCTCTTGGTCCCGCCGGGCAGGTCGACCTGGGTGACGTCGCCGGTGATCACGATCTTCGAGTCGAAGCCGAGACGCGTCAGGAACATCTTCATCTGCTCCGGATTCGTGTTCTGCGCCTCGTCGAGGATGATGAACGCGTCGTTGAGCGTACGGCCGCGCATGTACGCCAGCGGCGCCACCTCGATCGTGCCCGCGGCCATCAGGCGCGGGATCGAGTCCGGGTCGATCATGTCGTGCAGGGCGTCGTACAGCGGCCGCAGATACGGGTCGATCTTCTCGTAGAGCGTGCCGGGCAGGAAGCCCAGACGCTCGCCCGCCTCGACCGCGGGCCGGGTGAGGATGATCCGGTTGACCTGCTTGGACTGCAGGGCCTGCACGGCCTTGGCCATCGCCAGGTACGTCTTGCCGGTACCGGCGGGGCCGATGCCGAAGACGACCGTGTGCTTGTCGATGGCGTCGACGTAGCGCTTCTGGTTGAGCGTCTTGGGGCGGATGGTGCGTCCGCGGCTGGACAGGATGTTCTGGGTGAGGACCTCGGAAGGGGTCTCGGCCGCCGCTCCCCCGCCTTCCTCGCGAAGCATGGCGATCGAGCGTTCCACGGCGTCCTCCGTCATCGGCTGTCCGGTGCGGAGCACCAGCATCATCTCGTCGAAAAGGCGCTGGACCAGTGCGACGTGCCGCTCTTCGCCGACGGCACTGATCACATTGCCGCGGACATGGATGTCCACGGTCGGGAACGCCTGCTCGATCACGCGCAGCAGGGAATCACCAGAACCGAGCACGGTCACCATCGGGTGCTTCGCGGGGACGGTGAAATGGGCTCGTGCCTGCCCCGGCGCGAGGGTCTGGTCTGTGGGTGTCTGAGTCATGGGCCGGCACTCTGGCCTGCGCATACCTCCCGTTGCGGGGTTCTCGCCGCTCGACAACCTCTGGGTTACCAGCGTACGACCCCGCGCGGACGGTCCCGAAGCGGTTTTCCGCACCGCGTGAGACCCCCTCCCGGCCCGCCGCGAGGCCCCGGGCGGGACCGGGGGGTGGCACGGGGCACGGCCACCCGGCACGGGTGACGGGAGGGGCCGGAGCCGGTGGGCGCGGGCCGACGGCAGGGGGTCGCGCGGGGCCGCCGCGCGGGAGGCATCGGGAGGGCTCCGGTCCCGGGGAGCGCGGCAGCGTGTCAGACCGGACGCCGGAAGCCGATCGTGGGCACCGCACGGCGCAGCGGCCAGGGGCGGTCGGGGGCGGGGAGGAGCCGGGCCAGGAAGGCGTAGCGCTCGAGCGCCTCGGGGTCCTGGTCCTCGCAGCCCTGGACGTACTGCCACCAGGCCGCCACCTCGGACCAGCCGGGCGCGGACAGCGAGCCGCCGAACTCCTGGACGGACAGCGCGGCCGTCAGTCCGGCGAAGGCGAGCCGGTCCGCGAGGGGCCAGCCGGCGAGGGTGCCGGTGACGAAGCCCGCCACGAAGACGTCACCGGCACCCGTGGGGTCCAGCGCCTCCACACCGATCGCCGGGACCTCGGCCGTCCCGCCCGTGGCACCGTCCACGGCGTACGCGCCGTCCGCGCCGAGCGTGACGACGGCGAGCGGCACCTCCTCGGCCAGTGCGCGGGCGGCCGCGCGCGGGCAGTCGGTGCGGGTGTAGCGCATCGCCTCCTCGGCGTTGGGCAGGAACGCCTCGCACAGTCCCAGGTCGTGCAGGGCGCGCAGGTCCCAGCGACCGGTCTCGTCCCAGCCGACGTCGGCGAAGATCCGGGCGCCCTGCCCGGCCGCCTCCGCGATCCAGGGCTCGACACGGCCGGGCACGAGGGAGGCCACCGCGGCCCGCGCCCGGGGGGCCGCCGTGGGCGCGGTCTCGGACAGCGGGGCCTCGTGACCGTGGGAGACCATCGTGCGCTCGCCCTCGTACGCCATGGAGACCGTCACCGGGGAGTGCCAGCCGGGCACGGTCCGCGACGGGGACAGATCGATGCCCTCTCCCTGCTCCAGGGCGTCCCAGCAGTAGTCGCCGTAGAAGTCGTCGCCGAACGCCGCGGCGAGGGAGGTGCGCAGACCGAGCCGCGCCAGCGCCGTGGCCATGTTGGCGACGCCGCCCGGGCTCTGGCCCATCCCGCGAGCCCAGGTCTCGGTGCCGCGCACCGGCGCGGCGTCCAGGCCGGTGAAGATGATGTCGAGGAAGACCGTGCCGGTGAGGAACACGTCGCACGCCGGGTCCCCTCCGGTGCGCAGGGCGCCCAACGGGTCGACGTGCGTGCCGTGTTGCTGCTCTCCGTCGGTCGTGATCACGGTGGCTCCCGGATTGCCGTGCAGTGCGGTGCAAAGAGCGGTGCGAATCTGGCCAGTGTGCCTGATCCGGACCCTGGCGCAGGGGCGGCGGACCGGGTCCGGGGCGGGCTCGGAGGGGGGACGGACCGCGGAAAAGACGTTCTGCTACCCGACCGATCACAGAGCAAACCAAATGTGTCCCGCATCACACATTCTCGGCTTCTCCGCCGCCGGGAGCGCTTGATACAAATTGGCGCGCGTTCCCGTGCAGAAGACGCCGGGCGCTCCTCCCTCCTCCTCGCCCCAGGGGCGCGTTGGATCCCCATGCCTTCACCCCATTGCTCCCGGGAACGCCCATGTCCTCGCGCCTGCGCGCCGCGTGGCCGCTCGTCGCCGTCTTCGCGGTCGGCTACCTCGCCTCCTACCTCCTCCCCACCGTCGTCGGCCGGCTCTCCGCCGGACTCGGCCTCGCCCCCACCCAGGCCGGACTCGTCGGCTCCGTCCTGCTGTTGGCGTCCTCCGCCGCCGGCTTCGCGCTCGCGTCGCGCGTCGAGCGGTTCGGGCCGCGCCGGCTCGCCCGCGCCGGACTGCTGCTCGCCTTCACCGGCTACGGCGCGGTCGCGCTGACGTCCGCGGTGCCCGTGGCCGTCACCGGCGTCGCGGTCGGCGGCCTGGGCTCCGGCACGGCGACCGCGGTCGCCGCGGCGGGCATCGCCGCCCAGCGCGACCCCCACCGGGTGACCGCGCTCGGCCTGCTCTCGGTGTCGGCGACCGCGGGCGCCCTGTACCTGACGATCCCGCGGCTCGGCGGCGGCCACGCCCTGCCGTTCGCGGCGCTCGCGCTGGCGGCGCTCGCGGCATGGCCCGCGACGCGTCGGCTGGACTGCCCCGGCGCCCGGGTGAGCGTGCCGGGCGTCCAGGGCCTGCCGGTCCCCCGCCCCTCCCGGAACCCGCTCCCCCACCGCCGCTCCGGGGCGGTCCTCGCGGCGGCCGTGTTCTGCTGGGCGATGGCGCAGAACGCGCTGTGGGGGGTGAGCGGCCGGATAGGCACCACCCAGGCCGGGCTGAGCGAGGTCACCGTCGGCGCGGTCTTCGCCGTGGCGCTGGGCGCGGGACTCACGGGGGTCGTCGTCGCCGGGACCGTGGGCGCGCGGTTCGGGCGGGCGGTTCCGATCGGTGCGGGCACGGCGCTCATCGCCTGCTGCGTCGTGGTCAGTTCGTCCGCGCGCGACCTGGTGGCCTTCGCCGTGGGCGAGATCCTGTGGAACACCGTCTACCCGGTGGTGCTCTCGTACCTGATCGGCCTCGCCGCCTCGCTCGACACCCGGGGGCGGTGGGCCGTCCTCGTCGGCTCCGCGTCGTCGCTGGGCGTGGCGTGCGGCCCGACGGCCGGCAGCCTGCTGTCGGCACACGCCGGCTACCCGGGCATGGGACTCGCCCTCTGCGCGGCCCTGCTGGTCGCGGCGGTACCGATGACCGCGGTCGCCCTGCACACCTCGGGCCGGCGCCTGGTACCCGTGCCGCTGCCGGTGCCCGCCGCGGTCCGGCGCCGCACCGCGGCGGCACCCGCGGTGCTGGCGGAGATCCCGGTCCCGGTGCCGGGGATCTCCCCCGCGGGCACGGCGAAGGTCCTGGCCTCCTGAGGCGGGGCGACGGCGCTTCCTCGGGGGAACGCGCCGTCGCCCGGTGCCCGTGCTTCGGCCGAGGGGCACCGCTCGGGCACGGCGCGCCGCGCGGGTGCGCCGGGATCGGCACCCGGCCCGGCAGCCTGGCGCCGACTCGGTCCGGCCGCCGTGGCGGGCCGGCGCCGGAGCCGGGTGGGACGACCGCCCGTGCCGCCCGGCCGGCCGCGGTCGCGCCTGCCCGGCCCCGCGACGGGTGAGCCCGCCCCGACGCCGGGAGGGGCTCAGGCGCCCGGCGTCCCCGCGTCACTCCCGGTCGAAGTCGTAGCCGGCGACCTCGGCGAGGCAGCGTTCGCGGCGTGCCTCGTCGTGGTCCAGGAAGGCCGCGCGGAAGGAGTTGCGGGCCAGTTCCCGCAGCTGCTCCTGGGTCAGCCCGAGCGCCTCGCGCACCGCGTGGAAGGTGTCGCCGACGTAGCCGCCGAAGTAGGAGGGGTCGTCGGAGTTCACGGTGACGAGCAGACCGGCGTCCATCATGGCCCGCAGCGGATGGTCCTCCAGGGTGTCGACGGCGCGCAGACGGACGTTCGACAGCGGGCAGAGCGTGAGCGGGACCTGCTCGCGGGCCAGCCGCTCGACCAGCTCGGGGTCCTCCACGGACCGCAGGCCGTGGTCGATGCGCTCGACGCCGAGCACGTCGAGCGCCTCGCGCACGTACGCGGGCGGCCCCTCCTCCCCGGCGTGGGCGACCTTCCGCAGGCCGAGTGACTCGGCCGCCGCGTACACCTCGCGGAACTTCGACGGCGGGTGCCCCACCTCGGCCGAGTCGAGACCGACACCGGTGATGTGGTGCAGATAGGGCTTCGCTGCGTCGAGCGTCTGCATCGCGGACTCCGCCGACCGGTCGCGCAGGAAGCACATGATCAGCCGGGTCGAGACGCCGTACCGCTCCTCGGCGTGGTCCAGCGCGTGCGCGAGGCCCTCGATGACCGTGCCGATGGGGATGCCGCGTTCCGTGTGGGCCTGGGGGTCGAAGAAGATCTCGGCGTGCCGCACCCCCTGTGCCGCCGCTCGCGCCAGATACGCGTCGGCGAGTTCCGTGAAGTCGTCCGCGGTGTGCAGGACCGCCATCAGCCCGTAGTACAGGTCCAGGAAGGACTGCAGGTCGCTGAAGAGATAGGCCCTGCGCAGCGCGTCGGTGCCGGCGTACGGCAGGTCGACGCCGTTGCGTTCGGCCAGCGCGAAGGCGAGCTCGGGTTCGAGGGTGCCCTCGATGTGCAGATGCAGTTCGGCCTTGGGGATGAGTGACATCGGTGCTCGCTCGGACGTCGGAGGGTGGATCAGGCCGCGCGTTTGGGGACCGGGACCCGTACGAGGTCCTGGGCCACGGACAGTTCGCCCTCGAAGCCGGCGGCACGGGCCTGCCGCTCGAACTCGTCGGGTTCGCTGTAGCGCTGCGAGAAGTGTGTCAGCACCAGGTGCCGTACGCCCGCATCGCGCGCCACGCGGGCCGCCTGTCCCGCCGTGAGATGACCGTGGTCGCCGGCCAGCGCGACGTCCTCGTCGAGGAACGTCGACTCGATCACCAGCATGTCGCAGCCCTCGGCCAGCTCGTGGGCGCCGTCGCAGAGCCGGGTGTCCATGACGAACGCGAACCGCTGGCCGCGGCGCACCTCGCTGACGTCCTCCAGCGCGACCCCGCCGAGGGCGCCCTCCCGCTGGATACGGCCCACGTCGGGCCCCTTGATGCCGTGCGCGGCAAGGCGCTCGGGCAGCATGCGGCGGCCGTCGGGCTCGGTCAGCCGGTAGCCGAAGGACTCGACGGGATGGTCGAGGCGGCGCGCCTCCAGCGTGTACGAGGGTGTCGCGGCCAGCACTCCGCCGTCGGCGACCGGGGCCTCCGCGAGCGGGACCGTCTCGCGGTAGGCCGTCGCGTGGCGGAGGCGTTCGAAGAAACGCTGCCCGCTCGCCGGGTAGTGGGCCGTGACCGGGTGCGGCACCTGGTCCAGGTTGATGCGCTGGATCACCCCCGCGAGGCCGAGGGAGTGGTCGCCGTGGAAGTGGGTGACGCAGATCCGGTCGATGTCGTGCGCGGCGACCCCGGCCCTCAGCATCTGCCGCTGGGTGCCCTCGCCCGGGTCGAAGAGGATGCCCTCGCCGTCCCAGCGCAGCAGATAGCCGTTGTGGTTGCGGTGCCGGGTGGGGACCTGGCTGGCCGTACCGAGCACGACCAGTTCGCGTACGGACAAGGTGGGCTCCGTGCCTGTCGGTGGCGCCCTACCCGGGCGGCCATTCGAGCCCGCGGCCGCCGAGGACGTGGGCGTGGGTGTGGAAAACGGTCTGGCCGGCACCGGCGCCGGTGTTGAAGACGATGCGGAAGCCGGAGGCGTCGACCTTGTCCATCGCGGCGACCTCGGCGGCCTCGCGCAGTATGTCGGCGGCGATGCCCGGCTCGGCCGCGGCGAGCGTGGCGGCGTCCGGGTAGTGGACCTTGGGGATCACCAGCACGTGCGTCGGCGCTTGCGGGTTGATGTCCCGAAAGGCGACGGTCGTCTCCGTCTCGCGGACGACGGTGGCCGGTACCTCCCCCGCCACGATCTTGCAGAACAGACAGTCGGCTTGCGGTTCTCCCGCCATGGTCCGGGCCCCTTCACGACTCCGACGATCAGTGGAACTGCATCGTATCGGTGCCGGGGTGCGCCTCCGGCGGGGTGCTGCCGTGCGGACCGGCCGCCACCGTGCCCGGCGCGCCGGGCACGGCCCGCGAACGGCAGGTGCGCGGGCCTGACGGGCGAAGCAGCGGCGGAGCCTCACCGGCGGGAGGTGCGGCCGGGCCCCGCACGTTCGAGGAGGTAAGGGCCCTATGGGAGGGGGGTGCGGGTCTCGGTGACGGTGACGGTCACGGTGACCGTGGGGCGCGGTGCACCGCCGTCACCCGGGGCTGGAGGCGGCGCCGGTGTCCTGGCGGGGGTGGGCACGGGGGCGTTGCAGTCGCCGAGGACGTAGGCGCGGAAGACCCGGCGGCCGTCGGACTTCGCCGTGAGGTCGCCGTGCACGCACCGGCCGCCGATCTCCTGGGTGACCGTGCCGCCGATGGTGATCTTCCCGCCGTCGTCGGTCTCGCCCTCGCAGTCGACACCGGCCGCCGCACGGGCCGAAGGGGAGGCGCTCGCACCGCTGTCGAGCCGCGCCGCGCAGCTGAGCCAGCGGACCCGAACGCCCTCGTTCTCCAGGGCCCGCGTTCCCGCGATGTCGGTGGTGTACGACACCGCCATGGCGCTGAGACCGCCGGACGTCCCGGGTTCGCACGCCACGAGGCCGGACGCGGTCCCGACCGCGCAGACGACGGTGGCGAGCACGCGCAGGGGGACGGGGACTCGGAAAGGGGCCGTCATGGGCGGCAGCGTGCCAGGGGCGGGAGGGGCGCGGTAGTCCGTTTGCGGCCAACGGCCCCGTATCGCAGACCGTACGGGTGACGCCCGCAGGGTCCGCGGGCCGGTCGTCGAGGGCACCGTCCGGTTCGGGTCGCTGCGGCATTCGCACCGGGACGGCACGTGCCTCGACGCGCCGTCCCTCAACCGCGAGGGCACCGGCACCCGGCGGCGGATCGTCCTCCGGGCGGACGAGGCCGCCCCCGCGAACCGCCCGTGGCGGGAACCCGGTCCGGGCCGGTGGTGACGGGAACCCGGCTGCGGGCCCGTGGATCCGGATCCCGGTCGGGGGCGTCGCGGCTCAGGACCAGCGGCCCGTACGGCCGAGCAGCAGGGCGGACGCCGCCGTGCCCGCGGTGGAGGTCCGCAGGACGCTCGGGCCCAGCCGGAAGGGCTTGGCGCCCGCCTCGGTGAACGTGGCCAACTCCTCCGGGGAGACTCCCCCTTCGGGCCCCACCACCAGCACGATGTCCCCGGCGGAAGGGAGTTGCGCGGTGGCGAGCGGTTCCGCGCCCTCCTCGTGCAGCACGACCGCGAGGTCCGCTTCGCCGAGCAGCCGTGCGACCTGCTGGGTCGTGGCGGCCCCGGCGACCTCGGGGAAGCGGAGCCGGCGCGACTGCTTGCCCGCCTCACGGGCCGTGGAGCGCCACTTGGCGAGCGACTTGGCGCCGCGCTCGCCCTTCCACTGGGTGATGCAGCGGGCGGCCGCCCACGGCACGATCGCGTCGACGCCGGTCTCGGTCATCGTCTCGACGGCGAGTTCACCGCGGTCACCCTTGGGCAGGGCCTGTACGACCGTGATCCGGGGCTCGGGCTCCGGCTCCTCGCGCACCGCGGTGACGGTGACGTCGAGGCGGTCCTTGCCCTCGACTGAGGCGACGGTGCCGTAACCGCCGGTGCCCCGGCCGTCGGTCAGGACGACCTCCTCGCCCACGCGCAGCCGGCGCACGGAGACGGCGTGCCGGCCTTCGGGCCCGTCCAGGGTGACGGTGCCGGTGCGGACGTCCTCGACCAGGAAGACGGGGGCGGTCATGAGGGGTTCCGGAGCGCGAGGGCGGAGCCCGCCGCGGCCGTCTCGGCGGCGAGGATCCCGACGAGCCGGCCGGCGGGGAGGTCGCGGGCCAGGCGGTGGCCCTGGCCGGCCCACAGGGCCATGGCCTGCGGATCACCGGCCTTGGCGGCGGCCTTGCGGAGGCCCGAGGTGAGGTGGTGCACCTCGGGGTACGCGGCGGGCGCGTACGGCCCGTGCTCGCTCATGAACCGGTTCACGAGGCCGCGGGCGGGGCGGCCCGAGAACGCCCTCGTCAGCTCGGTCCTGTTGAACAGCGGACTGGTCATGGCCTGCTTGTGCAACGCGTTCGCGCCGGACTCGGGGCAGACGAGGAAGGCGGTGCCGAGCTGTGCGGCGTCGGCCCCGGCGGCCAGGACCGCGGCGATCTGGCTGCCGCGCATGATGCCCCCGGCCGCGACGACCGGCAGCGGTACGGCTTCGCGGATCTGCCCGATGAGCGCGAGGAGTCCGATGCCGCCGCAGTCGTTGGCGGGGTCGTCGCGGTGCGTGCCCTGGTGGCCGCCGGCCTCGACGCCCTGGACGCAGATGGCGTCGGCGCCCGCGTCCTGGGCCGCCAGCGCCTCCTCGGGCGTGGTGACGGTGACGACCGTGAGCGTGCCGGCCCGCTTCAGCTGGGCGACGGCGGCGGGGGTGGGACAGCCGAAGGTGAACGACACCAGCGGTACGGGGTCGTCCCGCAGGATGGCCAGCTTGGCCTCGTAGCCGTCGTCCCGGCCCGAGTCGGGGTCCCCGAGCGGTGTGTCGTACCAGTCGGCCTCTCCGGCGAGCTGTTGCCGGTAGACGTCGACGGCCGCCGCGTCGGCGTGGGCGGGCTGCGGCATGAAGAGGTTCACACCGAACGGCCGCCCGGTGAGACCGCGGAGCTGTTTGATCTCCTGGTACATCCCGTCCGCGGTCTTGTACCCGGCGGCGAGGAACCCGAGCCCTCCGGCCTCGGACACGGCGGCGGCGAGTTCCGGACAGGAGGCGCCACCCGCCATGGGGGCCTGCACGATCGGGTAACGGCAGAGATCGGTCAGCGCGGAGGACATGCCCCGCATGGTGCCACGTCCGGCCGCCACGTCCGAATCCCGGCCTCCGCCTCTTCCGCGAGTGCTCCCACGAGCACCCGCGGCGGACCGCCGGGGCGGACGAGCGGGGCCGCGGCCCCGCCCCGGGTGCGGACGGCCCCGCACCAGCCGGACTCCCGGGCATGACGCTGCCCCGCCGGGGCGGGTGCGCGGGGCGCGCCCGGCTCACCTGCCGTTGAACGCGTCCTTGAGGCGGGAGAACAGCCCCTGCTGCCCCGGCTGGAACTGGCCCGTCGGCCGCTCCTCGCCGCGCAGCTTCGCCAGCTCCCGCAGCAGGTGCTCCTGCTCCGGGTCGAGCTTCGAGGGAGTCTGCACCTCGACGTGGACGATCAGGTCGCCGCGTCCGCCGCCGCGCAGATGGGTGACACCGCGGCCGTGCAGCGGGATCGACTGGCCGGACTGGGTGCCCGGGCGGATGTCGACCTCCTCCATGCCGTCGAGCGTCTCCAGCGGCACCTTCGTGCCGAGCGCGCCCGCGGTCATGGGAATGGTCACCGTGCAGTGCAGATCGTCGCCGCGGCGCTGGAAGACCGGGTGCGGCAGTTCGTGGATCTCGACGTACAGATCGCCGGCGGGGCCGCCGCCGGGGCCGACCTCGCCCTCCCCGGCGAGCTGGATGCGGGTGCCGTTGTCGACTCCGGCCGGGATCTTCACCGTCAGGGTGCGGCGCGACCGGACCCTGCCGTCGCCGGCGCACTCCGGGCACGGGGTCGGCACGACGGTCCCGAAGCCCTGGCACTGGGGGCACGGCCGCGAGGTCATGACCTGGCCCAGGAAGGACCGGGTGACCTGCGACACCTCGCCACGGCCGCGGCACATGTCGCACGTCTGCGCCGACGTACCGGGTGCGGCGCCCTCGCCCGAGCAGGTCGTGCAGACGACGGCGGTGTCGACCTGGATGTCCTTCGTGGTGCCGAACGCCGCCTCGTTGAGTTCGACCTCCAGCCGGATCATGGCGTCCTGGCCGCGCCGCGTCCGCGACCGCGGCCCGCGCTGGGAGGCGGTCCCGAAGAACGCGTCCATGATGTCGGAGAAGTTGCCGAAGCCACCGGCACCGAAGCCGCCCGCGCCGCCGCCGCCGGCGCCGGACAGCGGGTCGCCGCCGAGGTCGTAGACCTGCTTCTTCTGCGGGTCCGACAGCACCTCGTAGGCGGCGTTGATCTCCTTGAAGCGCTCCTGCGTCTTCGGGTCCGGGTTCACGTCCGGGTGGAGTTCCCGCGCGAGCCGCCGGAAGGCCTTCTTGATCTCGTCCTGCGATGCGTCGCGGCGTACGCCCAGTACGGCGTAGTAGTCCGTGGCCACTTACGACTCCGCCAGGATCTGTCCGACGTAACGTGCCACTGCGCGTACCGCTCCCATCGTTCCGGGGTAGTCCATGCGGGTCGGTCCGACCACGCCGAGTTTGGCGACTGCCTCGTCGCCCGAACCGTAGCCGACCGCGACGACGGATGTGGAAGTGAGTCCCTCATGGAGGTTCTCGTGCCCGATCCGTACGGTCATGCCCGAGTCCTTGGCCTCACCGAGCAGCTTCAGCAACACGACCTGCTCCTCCAGCGCCTCCAGCACGGGCCGGATGGTGAGGGGGAAGTCGTGCGCGAAGCGCGTCAGATTGGCGGTGCCGCCGATCATCAGCCGTTCCTCGGTGTCCTCGACCAGTGTCTCGAGGAGGGTCGAGAGCACGGTGGAGACCGTGGCGCGGTCCTCCAGGTCGAAGGACTCCGGAAGGTCCTGCACCAGTTGCGGCACATCGGTGAACCGCCGTCCGACGACGCGGCTGTTGAGCCGGGCCCGCAGGTCGGCGAGCGACGTGTCGGAGAACGGCGCGGGGCAGTCGACGTGCCGCTGCTCGACCCGTCCCGTGTCCGTGATCAGCACCAGCATCAGCCGGGCCGGGGCGAGCGCCAGCAGCTCCACGTGTCGCACCGTGGAGCGGGTGAGCGACGGGTACTGGACGACGGCGACCTGCCGGGTCAGCTGCGCCAGCAGCCGCACCGTGCGGGCGACGACGTCGTCGAGGTCGACCGCGCCCTCGAGGAAGTTCTGGATCGCCCGGCGCTCCGGGGACGACAGCGGCTTGACGCCCGCGAGCTTGTCCACGAACAGGCGGTAGCCCTTGTCCGTGGGAATGCGGCCGGCGCTGGTGTGGGGCTGGGCGATGAAACCCTCCTCCTCCAGCACCGCCATGTCGTTGCGCACGGTAGCCGGCGAGACCCCGAGCCTGTGCCGCTCGGTGAGGGCCTTGGAGCCCACGGGCTCCTCGGTGCCCACGTAGTCCTGGACGATGGCGCGCAGCACCTCGAGTCTGCGTTCGCTGAGCATGGCGCACACCTCCAGCTGTGGTTCTTCGGCGGTCCTTCGGTCCTGGTCTGGCACTCGGCGTCGCTGAGTGCCAGTTTTCCCGGGCCCAGTGTACGGCCGGGAGGTACGTCCCTAGCAAGGGCGGCCGGACACCCTACCCCGTCGCGACGAGCCATGACGCCGCTGGTCGCTCCGGGATAGCGTCGCCGTATGGACGTCCGTTGGGAAGACTTCGGCTGGGAACGGCTCGCCGGCGGCGTCGGGCGGCGGCGCCTGCCCGGCTGGGACGCGACGGTGGGTCTGGTGGCCGGCGAGAGTGCGGTGCTCCTGTTCGACACGGGCTCGACGCTCCGCGAGGGGGCGGAGATCCGGACCCAGGCCGAGTCCCTCCTCGGCGGCCGGCGTGTGACGCATATCGCGCTCAGCCACCCTCATTTCGACCACGTGCTCGGCACGGCCGCGTTCCCCGGGGCCGAGGTGTACGGCGCGGTCGGCGTCGACAGCCTCCTGGTCCGGGACCGGGCCGTGCTGCGCGACGACGCGATCCGCCACGGGATGCCGCCGGACGACGCGGCACGGGCCACCGACGCCCTGGTCGTCCCTCGGCACGTCGTCTCCGGCGAGTGGACGCTCGACCTCGGCGGCCGCCAGGTGATGCTGGCGAACGTCGGACCGGGCCACAGCCGTCACGACCTGGTGCTGCTGGTGCCCGGCGACCGCGAGGTCGTCTTCTGCGGCGACCTGGTGGAGGAGTCGGGCGACCCGCAGGCCGGACCGGACGCCATCCCGTCCCGCTGGCCGGCGGCGCTGGACCGGCTGCTCGCGCTGGGCGGGGAGGACGCGGTGTACGTCCCGGGGCACGGGGCGGCGGTGGACGCCGCGTTCGTGCGCGCCCAACGCGATGAGCTGGCCCGGCGGTTCGGGGTGTCGTAGCGGTTCGGGGTGTCGTAGCGTCTGGCGGATGCGCAGCTACAGTCCCGATCTGACGCCCCCGTGGAAGCGGTCCGCTCCCGTGCCGGAGGTCCCCGCCGATCCCGACCTGGTGGTCGAGGAGGTCTCCACGGGCTTCTGCGGTGCGGTGATCCGGTGTGAGGCGGGGACGGTGACGCTGGAGGACCGCTTCGGCAAGCACCGGGTGTTCCCGATGGAGCCGCGGGGCTTCCTGCTGGAGGGCAGGGTGGTCACCCTCGTGCGGCCCTCGCCCGGCGCGCCCGCGCGGCCCACCCGCACGGCCTCCGGTTCGGTCGCGGTGCCCGGCGCCCGCGCCCGGGTCGCCCGTGCCGGCCGCATCTATGTGGAGGGCCGCCACGACGCGGAGCTGGTGGAGAAGGTCTGGGGCGACGACCTGCGCATCGAGGGGGTGGTCGTCGAGTACCTGGAGGGCGTCGACGACCTGCCCGCCGTCGTCGCCGAGTTCGCCCCGGCCGCCGACGCCAGGCTGGGCGTGCTCGTGGACCATCTGGTGCCGGGTTCCAAGGAGTCCCGCATCGCGGAGTCCGTGACGGACCCGCACGTCCTGGTGGTCGGCCACCCGTACATCGACGTGTGGGAGGCCGTGAAACCGTCGTCGCTGGGCATCCCCGCCTGGCCGTCGGTGCCGCGGGGGCAGGACTGGAAGACGGGTGTCTGCCGGGCGCTCGGCTGGCCGCCGAACACGGGAGCGGCCTGGCAGCACGTCCTGTCCCGGGTGAACAGCTACAAGGACCTGGAACCGGAGCTGCTGGGGCGGGTCGAGGAACTGATCGACTTCGTCACCGCCTGAGACCCGGCACGGGGCCGGGCCGGGACGTACGCCGGCCGGGGCCCGTCAGTCCACCAGGTCCCGGACCACCGCGTCCGCCAGCAGCCGGCCACGCAGCGTGAGCACCGCCCGGCCCGCCTCGTACGGCCCGGGCTCCAGCAGCCCGTCCTCCAGGGCCCGGCGGGAGGCCGCGAGGCCCGGCGGCCGGAGCAGGTCCAGCGGGCAGCCCTCGCGCAGCCGCAGTTCGAGGAGCACCCGCTCCACCCGCCGGTCCTCGTCCGGCAGGACCTCGCGCGCGGCGCCGGGCGAACGGCCCTCCGCCAGCGCCGCCGCGTAAGCGCCGGGGTGCTTGACGTTCCACCACCGCACCCCGCCGACGTGGCTGTGGGCGCCCGGGCCGGCGCCCCACCAGTCGGCACCGCGCCAGTACAACTCGTTGTGCAGACAGCGGCCGGCCTCCGAGCGGGCCCAGTTGGAGACCTCGTACCACCCGTATCCGGCGCCGGCCAGGACCTCGTCGGCGATCAGATAGCGGTCGGCGTGGACGTCGTCGTCCGTCATCGGCACCTCGCCCCGCCGGATCCGGCGGGCCAGCTGGGTGCCTTCCTCCACGATCAGGGCGTACGCGCTCACATGGTCGGGGCCTGCGCCGATGGCAGCGTCGAGCGAGGCGCGCCAGTCGTCGTCGCTCTCGCCGGGCGTGCCGTAGATGAGGTCGAGGTTCACGTGCTCGAAGCCCGCCTCCCGGGCCTCCGCGACGCAGGCCTCGGGACGGCCGGGAGTGTGGGTGCGGTCGAGCACCTTCAGCACGTGCCGCCGGGCGCTCTGCATGCCGAAGGACACCCGGTTGAAGCCCCCGGCCCGCAGCTCCGCGAGGTAGGCCGGATCGACGGACTCCGGGTTGGCCTCCGTGGTGATCTCCGCGTCGTCGGCGAGGCCGAACTCCTCGCGGACGGCGCCCAGCATCCGGACGAGGTCGGCGGCGGGCAGCAGCGTGGGGGTCCCGCCGCCCACGAACACGGTCCTGACCTGCCTCGGGTCGTCACCGAGGACCTTGCGGGCGAGCCTGATCTCCTCGACGAGCATGTCCGCGTAGTTGTCGCGCGAGGCCAGGACACCACCGGTGCCGCGCAGCTCGCTCGCCGTGTACGTGTTGAAGTCGCAGTAGCCGCAGCGCGTGGCGCAGTACGGGACGTGCAGATAGAACCCGAGGGGCCGGCCGGCCGCGTCCGCGAGGGCGTGCGGGGGCAGCGCCCCGTCGACGGGCATGGGCTCACCATCAGGCAGTGCGGAAGGCATGCATCCCATTGTCCGGTACGCGCGCGGTGTCCCGGCCGCGGCCGGGAGATCAGCAGTACGGGACATCGGCGGGTCCGGGGGTCGGGGGCCCGGAGATCAGGGGCCCGGGGATCGGCGGGCCTGGAGCACCAGCAGCGCGAGGTCGTCGTCGGGCGGGTTCTCCGCGAACGTGTGCACCGCCCGGCGTATCCGGTCCGCCACTCCCTCGGCGGTGAGACCGGTGCAGCCGGCGAGCGCCCGGGCGAGCCCGTCCGAGTCGTCGAACATCCGCCGTCCGGACCGCCGCTCCGTGACCCCGTCGGTGACGCACAGCAGAGTGTCGCCGGGCATGAGCTCGAAGGTCTGGCTCTCGTACGCGACGTCCTCGACCACGCCGAGGAGGAGCTGCGACGCGGCCGCGGGACGGACGGTGCCGTCGGGGCGCAGCAGCAGGGGAAGAGGGTGGCCGGCGCAGGCGAGGGCACAGCGGACCCCGCCCTCCGGCAACGGTGTCAGCTCGCCGTAGAGCAGCGACAGGAACCGGGACTGGGGGCCCTCGTGGCCGCTCCCGGAACCGGCGCCCGCGGTACCGGCCACGGCCGGCCCGGCCGCCATCAGCGCCGCCGCCTCGGCCGCCTCCAGCGCGTCGTCGAGGAGCAGGCCGTTCAGCCGGTCGAGCACGCCGGCGACCTGGTAGCCCTCGCGGGCGAGCAGCCGCAGCCACGGCCGGGCGAGGCCGGTCACGACGGCGGCCTCCGGCCCGCTGCCCTGGACGTCGCCGAGCATGAAGCACCAGCGCCCGCCGCTGCCCGCCGGGAAGATGTCGTGGAAGTCGCCCCCGGCCAGCCCCTCGTCGCTCGGCTCGTACACCAGGGAGCTGTCGACGCCGGGGATGCGGGCGACCTGGGCGGGCAGGAGGCCGCGCTGCAGGACCCGGCTGATCGTGGCCTGCCGGGTGTACTGGCGGGCCGCCCCGATCGCGAGGCCGACGCGGCGGGCGAAGTCCTCCAGCAGCGCGAGGGCCTCGTCGGGGACGCCCGGTGGTGCCTCGCGGCCGAGCAGCAGGGTGCCGAGCGGTCGTGCGCCGACGGTCAGCCGGAACGCGACCGCGCTGCCCGCGTCGGCGGGCGGCCAGGCGACCCGGACCGGTACGGCGGTCCCTCGCGGTTCGTCCGGTAACCGGGGCGGGTCCCCGGCCAGTGCCTCCCGCAGGCCCTCGATGGCGGACTCGTCCGCGTGCCAGACCCGGGCCGGCCGGGGCGCCGGGCCCGTCTCGCCGTCCAGCCAGACCGCGCACCAGTCGGCGAACCTGGGCACCAGCAGCTGTCCGGCGAGGGCCGCGACCATGTCCTCGTCGAGCTGCCCGGCGAGCAGGTCGGAGGCCTCGGCGAGGAAGGAGAGCGCGCCGCGGCCGACCCACTCGCGGTCGTCGCGGACGCTTCTGCGCGGGGCGGGGGCGAGGATCTCGGCCGCCCTGACCCCGCGCGGCCGGAGGGTCTCGCCGCCCCGGGCCGGGGCCGCGCCGTCGAAGCCGTCGAGCGGCAGGCGCGCCCAGACGGTCTTGAGGCCCGGCCGGTACGTGATGCCCCAGGAAGCGGCGAGCGCGGCGACGAGATGGAGCCCGCGCCCGTGATCCGGTTCGCCCGGGTCGGTGCCCTCCTGCTCGTGGCCGTCGCCGCGCACCGCCCGCGCCGGATGGTGGTCGGAGACCTCGATCACCAGGGCCGCCGGGTCGTCGTCGGTGGCCGGGTCGAGCCGGGCGAGCACCTCGACGCCGGTTCCCGCGTGGACGACGGCGTTGGTGGCGAGTTCGCTGACGACCAGTGCGGCGTCGTCGGCGAACCGGTCCGCACCGCGCCTGGTGACCGTCCCGAGCCGGGTCCAGTCGTCGAGCACGGCCCGGACGAAGCGGCGGGCGGCGGACACGGCGAGGGGGTTCCCGGGCAGGCTGGCACGGGCCGCCGGGCGTACGCCGCCACGCCGCGGGAGCAGCTGCACCGAACGGTGAGCGGTCTCCTGCTGCATCGGAACGGACCCCACGCGGCGACTCCTGTCCGGTTCGGCTGGTCGCTCTGCTTCCCCGCCGTGCCGCCCGCCGGGCAGGGACGACACGGACAGCGTGACAGACCGGGCGGTCCCATGAGCACGGAGTCACCGAAATGGGACTGTTCGGGGGAGCGGGGCGGGGAGCGGTCGCGAGCAGGCGGTGAACGGGAGGAGGCCGGACGCGAGGGCGGACGGTGTGCGGGCCGTGGGGCCGCTCGTAGAGGCCGGGGAACGGCTCGGCGGCCCGTCGCGCGGCGCAGGGCCGGGCGACGGGCCGCCGAACGGTGGTGTCACGCCTCGAGGGCGCCCTCGTACATGCCCTCGATGAGGTCCTTGTACTCGCGCTCGACCACCGGGCGCTTCAGCTTCAGGCTCGGCGTCAGTTCGCCGTGCTCGATGTCGAGGTCGCGCGGCAGCAGGCGGAACTTCTTGATGGTCTGCCAGCGCTGGAGCGTTCCGTTGAGCCGCTGCACGTAGCCGTCGACGAGCCGCTCGGTCTGCGGTGCGGCGACGACCTCCGCGTACGACTTGCCCTCGAGGCCGTTCTCCTCGGCCCAGCCGAGGATGGCGGCCTCGTCGAGCGCGATGAGCGCCGTGCAGTAGTTGCGGTCGGCGCCGTGCACCAGGATGTTCGAGACGAACGGGCACACCGCCTTGAACTGGCCCTCGACCTCGGCCGGCGCGATGTACTTGCCGCCGGACGTCTTGATCAGGTCCTTCTTGCGGTCCGTGATCTTGAGGTAGCCGTCGGGGGAGAGCTCACCGATGTCGCCGGTGTGGAACCAGCCGTCCGACTCCAGGACCTCGGCGGTCTTCTCGGGGAGCCCGTGGTAGCCCTCCATGATGCCGGGACCGCGCAGCAGGATCTCGCCGTCGTCCGCGATGCGCACCTCGCAGCCGGGCAGCGGCTTGCCGACGGTGCCGGTGCGGTACGCCTCGCCGGGGTTCACGAAGGAGGCGGCGCTGGACTCGGTGAGGCCGTAGCCCTCCAGGATGTGGATGCCGGCACCGGCGAAGAAGAAGCCGATCTCGGGCGAGAGAGCGGCGGAGCCGGAGATTGCGGCGCGCAGCCGGCCGCCGAAGGCCTCACGGAGCTTGGAGTAGACGAGCACGTCGGCGACCTTGTGCTTCACGGTGAGGCCGAAGGACGCCGAGGCGCTGCCGGTGCGGCGGTAGTTGTCCTGGGACTCCTTGGCGTAGGCGCGCGCGACACCGGCGGCCCACTGGAAGATCTTGTACTTGGCCGCGCCGCCGGCCCGCGCCTTGGCGGCCACGCCGTTGTAGACCTTCTCGAAGATGCGGGGCACGGCCGCCATGTACGTGGGCTGGACCACCGGAAGGTTCTCGATGATCTTGTCGACCCGGCCGTCGACGGCGGTGACGTGCCCGACCTCGATCTGGCCCGAGGTCAGCACCTTGCCGAAGACGTGGGCGAGCGGGAGCCAGAGGTACTGCACGTCCTCCTGGGTCACCAGGCCCGTCGAGGCGATCGCCTTGGCCATGTAGGACCAGTTGTCGTGCGGCAGCCGGACGCCCTTGGGGCGGCCCGTGGTGCCCGAGGTGTAGATGAGGGTGGCGAGTTGGCCGGAGGTGATCGCCTCCACCCGCTCCTTGACCGCGGCCGGGTTCTTGGCGAGGTGGTCGGCGCCGCGCGCCTCGAGTGCGGAGAGCGAGAGGACCCAGCCGTCGGGGTCGCCCTCGGCCGGCTGGGCGCCCGCCTCGTCGATCACGATCACGTGCTTCAGATGCGGCAGCTCGGCGCGCCGCTCACGGGCCTTGGCCACCTGCGCGGCGTCCTCGGCGATCAGCACCCTGCTCTCGGAGTCGGCCAGGATGTAGGCGGACTCCTCCGCGTTGGTCTGCGGGTACACCGTCGTCGTCGCGGCGCCCGCGCAGAGGATGCCGAGGTCCGCGAGGATCCACTCGACCCGGGTGGAGGAGGCGAGAGCCACCCGCTCCTCGGCGCGCACCCCCAGTTCGACCAGTCCGGCCGCAATGGCGTAGACCCGCTCGGCGGCCTCCTGCCAGCTCAGCGACTTCCAGTCGTCGGGCCCCTGCCCGGAGGCGGCGGGGACGGGGTAGCGGTAGGCCTCCGCGTCGGGAGTGGCCGCCACCCGCTGGACGAAGAGCGTCGCCACGGAGGGCGGTCGGTTCTCGATCAGGTTCTGTGTGTCGCTCACGACATCCTCCGGGCCTGCTGCGGCATTGCTGCATGACTGGCTGATTGCCCGAATGGTCACAGTTGTTTAACTCGCGAGTAACCATCGAGGCCTGATCAGGGTAGAGCGCCGTGCTGCGCCACGTAAGGGGCTGCGGGCTGCCGCTTGATAACGAACAGGCCCGTGCGCCGGAAGCGCACGGGCCTGTGGGGCGCGGCAGGCGAACAGGGACGACTGGTGCTTTCGCGTTACCCGCGGACTACTTCTTCGCCTTGCCACCCGCGGAGTCGTCACTGGACAGCACGGCGATGAACGCCTCCTGCGGCACCTCGACCGAGCCGACCATCTTCATCCGCTTCTTGCCTTCCTTCTGCTTCTCCAGCAGCTTCCGCTTGCGGGAGATGTCACCGCCGTAGCACTTGGCGAGCACGTCCTTGCGGATGGCCCGGATCGTCTCGCGGGCGATCACCCGGGAGCCGATGGCCGCCTGGACGGGCACCTCGAACGCCTGCCGCGGGATGAGCTCCTTGAGCTTGGCGACGAGCCGCACGCCGTACGCGTAGGCCTGGTCCTTGTGCGTGATCGCGGAGAAGGCGTCGACCTTGTCGCCGTGGAGCAGGATGTCGACCTTCACCAGCTGGGCGCCCTGCTCGCCGGTGGGCTCGTAGTCGAGCGAGGCATAGCCGCGGGTCTTGGACTTCAGCTGGTCGAAGAAGTCGAAGACGATCTCGGCGAGGGGGAGGGTGTAACGGATCTCGACCCGGTCCTCGGAGAGGTAGTCCATGCCGAGGAGCACACCGCGGCGGTTCTGGCAGAGCTCCATGATCGAGCCGATGAACTCGCTCGGCGCGAGGATCGTCGCGCGCACGACCGGCTCGTACACCTCGGCGATCTTGCCCTCGGGGAACTCGCTCGGGTTGGTGACGGTGTGCTCGGTGCCGTCCTCCATGACCACCCGGTACACCACGTTCGGGGCGGTTGCGATCAGGTCGAGGCCGAACTCGCGCTCCAGGCGCTCGCGGATCACGTCGAGGTGGAGCAGTCCGAGGAAGCCGACGCGGAAGCCGAAGCCCAGTGCGGCGCTCGTCTCCGGCTCGTAGACCAGCGCGGCGTCGTTGAGCTGGAGCTTGTCGAGCGCGTCGCGCAGCTCGGGGTAGTCCGAGCCGTCGAGGGGGTACAGGCCCGAGAACACCATCGGCTTCGGGTCCTTGTAGCCGCCGAGCGCCTCCGTGGCTCCCTTGGTCTGCTGGGTGATCGTGTCACCCACCTTCGACTGGCGGACGTCCTTCACACCCGTGATGAGGTAGCCGACCTCGCCGACGCCGAGGCCGTCGGCCGCCAGCATCTCCGGGGAGTTGGTGCCGATCTCCAGCAGCTCGTGGGTCGCGCCGGTGGACATCATCCGGATGCGCTCGCGCTTGTTCAGCTGTCCGTCGACGACACGCACGTAGGTCACGACGCCGCGGTAGGAGTCGTAGACCGAGTCGAAGATCATCGCACGGGCGGGGGCGTCCTTGACTCCCACCGGGGCCGGCACGTCCTTCACCACCCGGTCCAGCAGCGCCTCCACACCCAGGCCCGTCTTGGCCGACACCTTCAGGACGTCCGAGGGGTCGCAGCCGATGAGGTTGGCCAGCTCCTCGGAGAACTTCTCGGGCTGCGCGGCCGGCAGGTCGATCTTGTTGAGCACCGGGACGATGGTGAGGTCGTTCTCCATCGCCAGGTAGAGGTTGGCGAGGGTCTGCGCCTCGATGCCCTGGGCCGCGTCCACCAGGAGGATCGTGCCCTCGCACGCGGCGAGCGAACGGGAGACCTCGTAGGTGAAGTCGACGTGGCCCGGAGTGTCGATCATGTTGAGGATGTGGGTCCGGCCCTGCCCCTCACCCGTGGTGGGCGCCCAGGGCAGGCGCACGGCCTGGGACTTGATCGTGATACCGCGCTCACGCTCGATGTCCATGCGGTCGAGGTACTGGGCGCGCATCTGCCGCTGCTCGACCACGCCGGTCAGCTGGAGCATCCGGTCGGCAAGCGTGGACTTGCCGTGGTCGATGTGCGCGATGATGCAGAAGTTGCGGATCAGCGCCGGGTCGGTACGGCTCGGCTCGGGCACATTGGTAGGGGTCGCGGGCACGCAGGGTCCTGATTCTTGAGCGCCGAGCGCTCGTCTCGGGTCGATGTCGGATCGATACGCAGCCTCCATGGTCCCATGGCTGCGGGGCTGCGCTCGGTTTGGGCCGGTCGGAGCGGCGCTGGTAGTCTGGCCAGCTGTGTCTCGTGTGTCCTCTCCGGAGGCACCTCCCGTGTCCGGAAGGGTCATGCGCTCCGAAGAGTCGTGTCCTCGGAAGGGCCGTCCCCCGAAGGTCATGGGTGCGGGACACGCCTTCAAAGATCATCAATCCTGAAAAGGCTCTTTCGTGGCGAACATCAAGTCCCAGATCAAGCGGAACAAGACGAACGAGAAGGCGCGCCTGCGCAACAAGGCCGTCAAGTCCTCGCTCAAGACCGCTATCCGCAAGGCCCGCGAGGCCGTCGCCGCCGGCGACGTCGAGAAGGCCACCGTGGCCGCCCGCGAGGCGTCCCGCAAGCTCGACAAGGCCGTCTCGAAGGGTGTCATCCACAAGAACGCCGCCGCCAACAAGAAGTCGGCGCTGGCGTCCAAGGTTGCCTCCCTCCAGGGCTGAGCTCCCGCTCCGGGGGTGACCCCGGAACCTCCGGCAGCGACCCCCTCGGGGCGACCCGCCGGACGACTTGATCGCCGGACCGGACCAGACGGGCCCTCTCTCATCCGTCCCCGGACCGGCACCCCGGATTCGCACGCGGCCTGCGTTCGCCACGCGGGTGCGAATCCACCGGCTTCCCGGCTCCGGCCGGACCCGAGAACCCCGCTTCCCCGTTCTTCCCCAGTTCGGGAGGGCGGGGTTTTCGGCTTCGGGCGACGGCCCGGGCAGTTCGCCGACCGATCGTCGCTCAGAGGCCCCCGCCGGGACCGCGCCGGGCCCTCGGCGGGGTCGCCACCGGCGATGCGGTCGATGCCGTCGTTGTTGTCGCTGCCGTCGATCCGGCCGTTGCCCTTGCCGTTGCCCTTGCCGTCGATCCGGCCGTTGCCGCGTCGGCCCGGGTGCTCAGGCCCGCCAGGTAGTCGTCCAGGAGCTCGACCTGCCGCTGCGGGGGAAACCCCGCCGGATCGAACAGGGTCTGGACCACCAGACCGAGGACGAAGGACTGGGCGCCGGCCGCGATGTGCGCGGGGTTGCCGGGTGGCAGTTCACCGAGCTCCTGAGCCGCGGCCACCCGCTCGGTCAACCTGTCGCGACCCTGGGCGTACTTGCGGGCGTAGTCGGCGCTCAGGCCGGGGTCGGAGAGCGCGGCATCCCAGGAACAGACCCGGATCCGGTTGCCGTCGACGGCCTCCGGGGTCAGCGGCAGGATGTCCAGCAGCGCGTCCCTGAGGGCTGCCAGCCCCTTGCCCGAGTGACGGCGGGGGCGGAGGAGGGTGCGCTGTTCGAGCAGGTCCAGGGCGTGCTCCACCAAGGCTTGCTTGGTGGAGAAGTAGTGCGTGAGCAGGCCGGTCGTCGCGCCGAGTTCGGCGGCGACGGCGCGCAGCGTGAGGCCGGCGAAGCCACGCGTGGCCATGACCTGCCAGACCGCTGCGGAGACGTCGCGTCGGCGGCCCTCATGATCTCCCTTGGTACGTGGCATGCCGCCACGGTACGTTCCCGTAACGGTTGTTGTGCGAATGGGGTGGCCTCTCGTGTTCTCGCTGCCGCTGTGCGACGGCGTCCGCCTCGGTCCGCTGGAGATCCGGCATGCCGAGGAGTTCGCCGACCATCTGGACCGGGCGCGCGAGCACATTCGTCCGTGGGTCGGGGCGTCGTTCGTCACCGACGACGTGGACGGGGCACGGGCCACGCTCAGGCGGTACGCCGAACGCCAGGCGGACGACGGTGCGCGTCTGTACGGCATCCGGCGGGACGGGGCACTGGTCGGCGGTGTGATGTTCACCGACTTCCACGCCGCCCTCGGCTCCTGCGAGATCGGCTGCTGGCTCGAGCCGTCGGCCGAGGGCCACGGTCTGGTCACCCGAGCGTGCGACGCGTTGCTGGACTGGGCGTTCACGTCCCGGGGGCTGCACCGGGCCGAGTGGCATTGCCGGGCGGACAACGACCGCAGCTCAGCGGTGGCCAGGCGGCTCGGCATGACGCTGGAGGGCGTGCGCCGCAAGGCATGGCCCTACGAGGGCGTGCGCCACGACAAGCAGCTCTGGGCCCTCCTGGCTTCCGAGTGGCGAGCACTGGAGCACTGAGCGGCGACGGGGTCTGGCGGACGGCAGGCCTCGCTCCCCAACCCCGCGCACCGGCAGTCTTCTTCGGCGTCCGGCCCGGGAGCGACGGCGCCGTCCCCGCCCGCCACGTGTCACGCGTCGCCACACGGGCACATCGGCACACCCGGGCCGCCCCTCCGCTGATGTGAGCCGAGCCGGCTGTCCGACCGTGGGGGCCGGGTGGGGTTCCGGTGGGTTTCGGGTGGGGTTCCGGTGCGGGTGAGGGGGAGCAAGAGCCGGGCAGGCGTGGCCGGGAGACCTACGGCGCCGTCAGCGGCGGCGCCGCAGGAGCGGGCGGGGCCGGAGTCGGCGCGGCAAGGTCCGAGCAGCGAGGTTCGCGAGGTCTTCGGCAACCGCACGGGCGGTGGACGGGACTGAAGCGGGGGACAGGGCCGAGGCAGCGGCCGCGCGACGCGGTGGATCAGCGGCGCAGGCGGGCCGCGCGGGCGACCGTGACCACCGCCTTCTCCAGCGCGTACTCCGGGTCGTCGCCACCGCCCTTGACCCCCGCGTCCGCCTCGGCGACGGCGCGCAGGGCGAGGGCGACGCCGTCGGGCGTCCAGCCGCGCATCTGCTGGCGGACCCGGTCGATCTTCCAGGGCGGCATACCCAGCTCGCGCGCGAGATCGGCCGGCCGGCCGCCGCGTGCCGACGAGAGTTTGCCGATCGCCCGCACCCCTTGGGCCAGCGCGCTGGTGATCAGGACCGGTGCGACGCCGGTCGAGAGCGACCAGCGCAGCGCTTCCAGGGCCTCGGCCGCACGGCCCTCGACGGCGCGGTCGGCCACGGTGAAGCTGGAGGCCTCCGCGCGCCCGGTGTAGTAGCGGCCGACGACGGCCTCGTCGATCGTGCCGTCGACATCCGCGACCAGTTGCGAGACCGCGCTCGCCAGCTCCCTGAGATCGCTGCCGATGGCGTCGACGAGGGCCTGGCACGCCTCCGGGGTCGCGGACCGCCCCAGCGTGCGGAACTCGGAGCGCACGAACGTCAGTCGCTCAGCCGGCTTGGTCGTCCTGGGGCACGCCACCTCACGCGCGCCGGCCTTGCGTGCCGCGTCCAGCAGGCCCTTCCCCTTGGCACCGCCCGCATGGAGCAGGACGAGCGTGATCTCCTCGACCGGTGCGGCGAGATAGGCCTTGACGTCCTTGATCGTATCGGCGGAGAGATCCTGCGCGTTCCGCACGACGACGACCTTGCGCTCGGCGAAGAGCGAGGGACTCGTCAGCTCGGCGAGCGTGCCGGGCTGGAGCTGGTCGGGGGCGAGATCGCGGACGTCCGTGTCGGCGTCGGAGGCCCGGGCGGCCGCCACCACCTGCTGCACGGCGCGGTCCAGCAGCAAGTCCTCCTGGCCCACCGCGATCGTGACGGGGGCGAGGGGATCGTCGTTCGTGTTCTTCCTGGTGGCCATCGCGTCCAGCATCCCATGGGCCACCGACACCGCCGTCTGCCCCGCGGTCCGGAGCGACGGGGCGCGGGGGCTCGTGCTCAGGGACCGGCCCGGAGACGCGGAGGGGCCGGAAGGACGGAAGGGCCGGAAGGGCCGGAAGGAATGGAAAGGGCCGAAGATGGCGGAGAAGGCCGGAGGAAGCGCAGGCAAGACAGGGATGGGAGGGGCCGGAAGGACGGAAGGGTCTCAGGGTTCGCCGGGGCTCGAAGGGGTCGGTGGGGTTCAGCGGCTCGGGTGCCGGCTCAGGCACCCACCTGCCTACCTCCCGCGGAGGGGACGCCCGTGCGGCGGCTCAGGGCTCCTCCCGCCAACCGTCCCAGTCGGCCACGAAGTCGTCCAGTTCGACGGGGCTCAGACGGCCTTCCGGGTCCTCGACGACCACCAGCCACTGTGCGTCCTCGGCGTCGTCCTCCCCCGCCAGGGCGTCCCGCACCAACTGGGGTTCGTCGTCCACGCCGAAGTGGTCCCCGATCGCCTCGATGACCTCTTCGGCGGCGTCGCGGTCGGGCAGGACGAGCACATGTCTCACATCACTCACCGCCACATTGTGCCGTGTCCCCCGCACAGTGCTTCCGGACCTCCGGCACCCGGTCCAGCTCCAGCCCGAAGTGCTCCCGGTAGGCCGCCAGGATCTCGGCGTCGTCACCGAGCTGCCGCTCCGTGCGCGCACCGTGCGCCGTCGTGACGAGTCTGCGTCCGGACAGGGTGATCCGGCCTTCGTCCGTGAGCCGGGAGCAGACGAGCTTCTGGGTGAAGTGGGAGGCGGGCGACGTGCGGTGGTACCAGGCACCGGCCTCGAAGTCCTCCAGCTCCCGCGGCCGCGGGTCGAGCCGCAACTGCGGCTCCCCGTCCCGCAGCACGTCCAGGTCGCCGTCCGGCGCCTCGGCGATGCGGAAGGTACCGGCCGGATCGCTCTGGTCGCCCCGTTCGTCGAGCAGGAGCGGGTAGTGGCAGTGATCGCCGAAGCCCACGTCGGCGAGCCACGGACCGCTGCCGTCGACGGTCTCCACACGCAGGGCGAGGTGGTCGTACGGAATGCCGAGCTGCCCGTCGCCCTTGAAGACCCGGGCCTGGAACAGGGTGACGCCGAAGCCGAGGCTGCGCAGCAACGCGGCGAACGCGCCGTTGAGTTCGTAGCAGAACCCGCCCCTGCGCGCCCCGACGACCTTGTCCAGCAGCGGCTTGTCCTCCAGAACCACGTTCTCCCCCAGGTGGATCGAAAGGTTCTCGAACGGCACGGAACGCAGATGCCGCTGCTGCAGTTCGCGCAGGGCATCCCGGTCCGCCCGGTCGGGACGCTCGGCACCGATGCGGCGGAGATAGGCGTCGGCGGTCTCTGTCTGCAGGGGCTGCGATGCAGTGTCCATGCACGCAGTCTGTGCCGAAGGCAGGACGCCCCGCCATGCGCCACGGGTCCTAGGACGCGGGGCCGAGGCAGATCGGTCCGCCGCCCGACGCTCCGAGAGTCGCCCGCCGCGTACCGTTCCGGGACATGACGAACCCCGAGCCGGCACGGAGCCGCGCGCAGCGCAGAGCGGACGCCCTCGATCGGCTGGCCGGCGACCGCGACGCCTGGGTGGCCACGGCATCGGCGGACGGCATGCCCACCCTCGTGCCCCTGTGGTTCCTGTGGGACCGGGGAAGACTGCTGATGTGCACCCGGCGCAGCACCCCTACCGCCCGCAATCTGACTCCGCGCGGCGAGGCGGTCGTCACCGTCGGCCATGCCACGGACGTGGTGCACATCGCCGGCGCCGCCGAGGTCGTGGCGTGCGATGCTCTGGCGCCCGGCTCCGGCGACGCGTTCTCCGCGAAGCTCGGCTGGGACCCGCGCGGCGGGGCCCGGTGGGTGTTCGTGCGGATCACCCCGCACACCGTCAAGGCATGGCGTGAGGGGAACGAGCAGCCCGGCCGCTTGCTGATGCGCGAGGGCCGCTGGCTGGACTGACCGGAGAGCGGCCCCCACCGGACGGACCACCCGAATCGACCGAAGGCCGGACCCGACCGAGGACCGGACCGACCCGACCCGACCCGACCCGCTGGACGCGACCCCAGACCGAACGCACCGCAGGCCGGACCACCAAGGCCCGGAACAACCGGCCCCGTGCCCAGGCCGATCCAGCAGGCCGGACCCCGTCAGGGGCCGGACCACCCGGCCCCGAGGCCGCGCCGAGCCGGCGCCTGGTCGGTGTGGGCCCAATGGCCCGGACGGACCGACCCCGCGGTCGGGACCCGCCGTCGTATCGGCGCACCGGGCTGCGCACCTGTCCGTCCGCGGTGCGGAACTCACGGCGGACGGGCGCCGCGGGCCACGGCACGCAGACGACTGCCGGAGCCCGTGACGGCGATCGAACCCTCCGTGTCGGTGCGCATCACCAGCGCGCCCTGCGACCGCAGTGCGGAGACGGTCCGGAGCGACGGATGCCCGTACGGGTTGTCCCGGCCACAGGAGATCAACGCCAGCCTCGGCCGGGCCGCGGCGAGCAGGGCGGGGTGCTGGTATGCCGAGCCGTGGTGGGCGACCTTGAGGACGTCGACGCGTGGGAGGGCCGGGTGGGCCCGTATCAGCCCTCGCTGCGCCGGGGGTTCGAGATCCCCTAGGAGCAGCAGCGACAGACCGCTGTGCGTGCGCACGAGCAGGGTGACACTCGCGTCGTTCGGCTCCCGCTGATTCGCGCCGAAGCCCGGTGCGGAACCGGGGGCAGGCCACAGCACCTGCCAGGTGAGCCCTCCCGCACGCCGTCGCTCCCCCCGCCCGGGCCGGATCAACCGCACGCCCGCGGCTGTCGCGGTCCGGCGCACGAACTCGGCCTGGTCACGCGGTTCTTCGAGGGACGTGGTCTGGATCGCGCCGATGCTTCTGCCCCGCAGGGCGCCGGGCAGCCCCGCCACATGGTCGGCGTGGAAGTGGGTCAGCAACAGCAGCGGCACGCTCCTGACGCCCAGTTCCTTCAGGCACCGGTCCGTGAGTGCCGGGTCCGGCCCGGCGTCCACGACGACGGCCGACCCCTCGCCCGCGGCCAGCACCGTGGCGTCGCCCTGCCCGACGTCGCACATGGCGAACGACCAGCGCGGCGGCGGCCAGCCGGTGGCGATCCTGGTCAGCGGGGGCGGCCGCAGCACAGCAAGTACGAGCAGCAGGGCGCATCCCACGGCCGGCCAGGGGCGCCGGGCCGACCCGCGAACCAGCAGCGTCCCCACGGCGGTGACCGCGGCCAGCAGCAGCGCGCCCCACCAGCCGCCGGGCCACTCGGCCTGCGCCCCGGGCAGGCCGGCCCCGGCGCGGGCGACTCCGGCGATCCACCCGGCCGGCCAGCCGGCGCAGCGCGCAAGCAGCTCCGCGGCCGTTGCCGAGACGGGTGCTGCGGCGAGCGCCGCGAACCCCAGTACCGTGGCGGGCGCCACGGCCGGCTCGGCGAGGAGATTGCACGGAACCGCCACCAGGCTGATCCGCTCGGCGAACACGACCACGACAGGCGCGCACACTGCCTGCGCCGCCGCGGCCGCGGCGAGGGCCTCCGCGACTCGTCCCGGCACCCCGCGCCGGCGCAGCGCCGTGCTCCAGCGCGGAGCGATGGTGAGCAGGGAGCCCGTCGCCAGCACAGAGAGCAGGAATCCATAGGTGCGGGCCGACCAAGGGTCCCAGAGCACCAGCAGCAACACGGCGGCCGCCAGTGCCGGGAGCAGGGATCTGCGCCGACCGGTGCCGATGGCCAACAGGGTGATCGCCCCGCAGGCCGCGGCACGCAGCACGCTCGGTTCCGGCCGGCACACGACGACGAAGCCCAGCGTGAGCGCGCCGCCGGACAGTGCTGTCGCACGCAGTGAGATGCCCAACCGGGGTGCCAGACCGCCTCGTTCCGCTCTGAGCGCGCGGCCCGGCGGGCCGATGAGCAGGAACAGGACGATCGCCAGATTGCTGCCGGATACGGCCAGCAAATGCGTCAGATCGGTCGCTTTGAACGCCTCGTGCAGTTCGGTGCCGATGCGGGAGGTGTCGCCGACGACAAGCCCCGGAAGCAGTGCACGTGAGTCCGGTGGCAGCCCTTCGGTCGCCAGCCGCAGCCCCGCACGCAGGTCCCCCGCCGTGCGCTGCGCCGGGGTCGGCGGTCCCGTGGTGCGGGGCGGCCCCGGGCCTCGCACCCTCAGTACGGCCGCGAACCGGCCCTCCCCCTCCGCAGGTGGCTCGGCCCTGGCGGTGAGGGTGACCCTGGTCGACGGCAGCAGACTCAGCCACGGACGGGCCGCTTGGCCGGGCCGGACGATCACCAGGACCGGGGCCCTGGTGGTGATGGACTCACCCTCCGGCGTGGTGACCCGGACGACCTGTCCCTCCAGCAGGACAGCCGTCTGTACTGCCCGATCACCCCACACCCGCGGCCGTGTCGTGCGCGGATCGGTGGTGACGGTCAACTCGGCGGTCACCGGGCCGTGCTGCCGCGCCGCCTCTGGTACCGGCCCCCGGTACAGGTCCGCGCCGCGCAGTGCGCCGGCGGCCGTACCGGCGGCGGTGCACAGCAGCACGGCGGCGGCAGCGACCCTGTTGCCGGCCCCCTGCCAGGAACGCCGGCGTGCCGCGCGGACGGCCGGGGACAGCAGGAGCGCGCCCGCCACGGCGACACAGGCGAGCACCGTCACGCGCGGCCAGGGCGGCCGCGTCGTCAGAGCGAGGGCCGCCGCACCCCAGGCGGCCAGGGCGGGCAGCACCAGACGCAGATCGGCCGGGCGTTCTTCACGGGCTTCGGCCGCCTCCGGCCGGAGGTCGGGGGAATCCGCGGGCGCCCGGATCACGGCCGCACCAGCGCTTCCAGGTCGGCGAACCGGCGGTCGCCGATCCCCGTCACCTCTCGGAGTTCGTCGACCGATCGGAAGCCGCCGTGCTCGGTGCGGTAGTCCACGATGTGCTGGGCGAGTACCGGGCCCACGCCCGGCAGGGTGTCGAGCTGCTCCACCGTGGCGGTGTTGAGGCTCAGTGGTCCCGCGCCCGGGGCGGCACCACCCGGCGGCCCCTGCGGGCCGGGAGGCTGCGGGGCACCCACGACCACCTGCTCGCCGTCCATGAGCACCCGCGCCCGGTTGAGGCCGGTGAGGTCGGTGCCCGCCTTCACCCCGCCCGCCGCCCGCAGCGCGTCGGCGACCCGGGCCCCCACGGGGAGGCGGAGGACGCCCGGCCGCCGGACCTTGCCGCTCACATCGACGACGATGTGCCCGGCGGGCTCGCGTGCCGTTGGCGGACCCGGCGAGGGCCCGGGCCGGGTCACCTCCGGCGTGGGAGGGACCTCCCCGACCAGCTGGGGCGCGCGCACCGGCTGCGGCTGCCCGGACCAGAAGTGCTGCACGGCCAGGCCCACCCCCAGGACCAGGACCACCGCGAGAGCGGCCAGTGCCTTCGGCTCCAGCCCACAGCGCAGCCGCACCCACGAAGGCATCCGCTCCGCCAGGGCCAGCCGCGTCCGCTCCGACAGCGAGGGCCCGGCAGCGGTCGCTCGGCCCGCTCCTGAGGGGTCACGCGAGCCCGGCGGCGGCACGGACCGGCCGCGCCCCGGCTCGGGCGCGGCAGCGGCGTCCCGCACGCCTTCGGGGCCGCCCGTCGTTCGGTCCGACGCCGGTGTCCCCGCGGCCGAGGGCGCCCAGGAGCGCGCGGGCGGAGCGGTCGCCGTCCCGGGTGCGCCGGGCGTCCGGAAGAGGGCGTGAGCGCGTAACCGCGCCGCCGACGACGGTGCCGTGTCCGCCGGCGAAGGGGCGGATGGGGCCGACACCGGGTGGCTCCCGGCTCTCATCCGCTGCCGCCGGTGGCGTACGCGGCCGTCCGAGGCAGGCCCACGGCCCGGGCCACTGGTCGCAGAGCGTGATCGGTGACTCATGCCACCCGACGGTAGGCATCTCCGTGCGACCTTGCTGAGCAGCCTCAATTCCGGTGGACAACCGGGCCCTTGTGGAAAACTCGGTCACTCTCCGGAGTGACGAGACGGTCCGGCCAGGCCGGCGACCAGCCCACGGCAGCACCCGCGCCCCGCACCGCCGCACGACACGGACGGGCCCCACCGCGGCGCCGCGTCCTCACCGCTGTGAGACCACCGCCCCCAGCAGTCCGGGCCCGGTGTGCGCCCCGATCACCGCGCCCACCTCGCTGACGTGCAGTTCCCCGAGGTTCGGCACCCGCTCCCGCAACCGCTCCGCCAGCGCGGACGCCCGCTCCGGCGCGGCAAGATGGTGCACCGCGATGTCCACCGGTCCCGTACCGGCGCGCTCGGCGGCGATCTCCTCCAGCCGGGCGATCGCCTTGGAGGCCGTGCGCACCTTCTCCCTGAGCTCGATCCGGCCGCCCTCCAGCTGCAGCAGCGGCTTCACCGCGAGCGCGGACCCGAACAACGCCTGGGCGGTACCGATACGGCCGCCCCGGCGCAGATAGTCGAGGGTGTCGACGTAGAAGAACGCGGACGTGCCCGCGGCGCGCTTCTCGGCCGCTGCCACCGCCTCGTCGAGGGAACCGCCGGCGTCCACCGCCTCGGCCGCGGCGAGGGCGCAGAATCCCAGCGCCATCGCGACCATGCCGGTGTCGACCACACGGACCGGGACGGGCGCCTCCCGGGCCGCCAGGACCGCCGCGTCGTAGGTGCCGGAGAACTCCGAGGACAGATGGAGCGAGACGATGCCCGTCACCCCGGTTTCCGCCGTGGCCCGGTAGGCGGCCGCGAAGGTCTCCGGGCTCGGCCGGGACGTGGTCACGGCACGGCGCTTCTGAAGCGCCTGGGCGAGGGAACGGGCCGAGATCTCGGTGCCCTCCTCGAGGGCCTGGCTCCCCAGCACAACGGTCAGTGGCACCGCTGTGATGCCATGCAACTCCATCGTCTGTGGCGGCAGGTAGGCCGTGGAATCAGTGACGATCGCGACATGGCGGGACATGAGCGGGAGGTTACCCGCAGGGGCCGCCGCACGGGAGCCCGACCCCGCCCCACCACACGCTTCCGTTGGGCGGACGGCCTCCGTCCGGGGCAGCCCGGCCGTCCCCTGGCGCGCTCGAGGCCCACCGGGCCGCGTGGCCCGGTGGGCTCCGAGCGCTGGTTCGGGTCCCGGAACGGCGACCTGGTGTCTAGTTCGAGGTCTCCGGACGGGTGGACTTGTCCCACGAGTACCTCATCGCGAGCCGCGGGTCCCGTGGCGGGATCGCCCGGGGCTCCTGAGCGCCCGTCCCCGGCTCCGATCCGCCCGACGTCTGCTCCGGGCCCGTCGCGGCCGCCGGGGGCCGCGGATCCTGCGCCGAGGAGGTCCGAGGCCCCTGTGCCGACCGCGGGCGCGAGGGCTCCTCGGCCGACTCGGGCCACATCGGCTCGGCGCGCGACCAGTCGCGCAGCGCTCCCGCCTCCACGTCGATCTGGGTGGTCAGCGACTCCAGGTCGTCCTCGGCGAACGACCGCGCCCTGTCCCTCGCCGCCCAGCGCAGCGACTCGGCGGAGTGGGTGATCCGCTCGACCCGCTCACGCAGCTGCGGAAGCCGCTCCGTGGTCCTGCCGCGGTCCGGCTCGCGCTCCAGCCGCCGCAGTTCCTCGTCCAGCTCCCGCCCGTGCACGCTGAGCCGCTCGAAGAGGCCGATCGACTCCCGCAGCGACGCGTCCTCGGCGACCCCCGCGTGCAGGGCTTCCTGCGTGGCCCGCATCGACGTGCGCAGACGGAGCCTGAGCTGCGCCAGCTCGCCGGCCAGACCGACCTGCCCGAAGCTCTTCGCCCGAAGCGCCGTGTCCTCGACGGTGCGCCGTGCCTGGCCGATCGTGCGGTCCACACCCCGCTTGGCCGCACCGACCGCCTTGACGCCCACGTACACCCCGAGCGTCACGAAGGCGACGAAGAGCAGCGCCAGGATCAGGATGACGGCTTCCATGGGCGCCCCTCCGAGTCGTACGCGGTATGTCCTTCCACGGTAAACGGAACGGGCGGGCCGAGGGTTCCAGCGGAACCCCCAACCTGCCCGTAGGGGAAAGACCAGGGCCGGGCCCGGCGGACTGCCGGGCCCGGCCCGTGAGCGGTTCCGGCTAGGCCGGGACGATGTTCACCAGCTTCGGCGCCCGCACGATCACCTTGCGGATGCCCGCGCCCCCCAGGGCCGCCACGACCGCCGGGTCGCCCACGGCCAGCGCCTCCAGCTCCGCGTCAGCGATCGACGGGGAGACCTCCAGGCGGGCCTTGACCTTGCCCTTGACCTGCACGACGCACGTCACGGTCTCGTCCACGACGTACGCGGGGTCGGCCACCGGGAAGGCCTCGTGGACGACCGAGCCTGAGTGGCCCAGCCGGCGCCACAGCTCCTCGCCGATGTGGGGGGCCAGCGGCGCGATCAGCAGCACCAGGCGCTCCGCCACCGAGCGTGCGACCGGGCCGCCGGTCTTGGTCAGGTGGTTGTTCAGCTCGGTGATCTTGGCGATGGCGGTGTTGAAGCGCATCGCCTCCATGTCCTGGCCGACGCCCTCGATGGCCTTGTGCAGGGCGCGCAGGGTCGCCTCGTCCGGCTCCGCGTCCACGACGGTGACCTCACCGGTCGTCTCGTCGACGACGTTGCGCCACAGGCGCTGCAGCAGTCGGTACTGGCCGACGACGGCACGCGTGTCCCAGGGACGGGAGACGTCCAGCGGGCCCATCGCCATCTCGTACAGGCGCAGGGTGTCGGCACCGTACTCGGCGGCGATCTCGTCCGGGGTGACCGCGTTCTTCAGGGACTTGCCCATCTTGCCCAGCTCGCGCCTGACGGACTCGCCGCCGTGGACGAACCTGCCGTCGTGCTCCTCGACCTCGGCGGCGGGCACCGGGAAGCCGCGGGCGTCCCGGTAGACGTACGCCTGGATCATGCCCTGGTTGTACAGCTTGTGGAACGGCTCGGCGGACGAGACGTGCCCCAGGTCGAACAGCACCTTGGACCAGAAGCGGGCGTACAGCAGGTGCAGTACGGCGTGCTCGGCGCCGCCCACGTACAGGTCCACACCGCCGTGCGGCTGCCCCTCACGGGGGCCCATCCAGTACTGCTCGATCGCCGGGTCGACCAGCTTGTCGGCGTTGTGCGGATCCAGGTAGCGCAGCTCGTACCAGCACGAACCGGCCCAGTTCGGCATGGTGTTGGTCTCGCGGCGGTACCGCTTGACCCCGTCGCCCAGGTCCAGCTCGACGTCGACCCACTCCGCGTTGCGCGACAGCGGGGTCTCGGGCTGGGTGTCGGCATCGTCCGGGTCGAAGGTGCGCGGTGAGTAGTCGTCGACCTCCGGCAGCTCCAGCGGCAGCATCGACTCGGGCAGCGCGTGGGCCACCCCGTCCTCGTCGTACACGATCGGGAACGGCTCGCCCCAGTAGCGCTGCCTGCTGAACAGCCAGTCACGCAGGCGGAAGTTGACGGTCGCCTCGCCGATGCCCCTGGCCACCAGCCAGTCGGTGATCTTCGCCTTGGCCTCGGCCACCTCCAGGCCGTCCAGGGAGATCTCGTCGTTCGAGGAGTTGATCGCCGGGCCCTGGCCGGTGAACGCCTCCCCCTCCCAGCCCTCCGGGGGCCGCACGGTACGGACGATGGGCAGGCCGAACGCCTCGGCGAACTCCCAGTCGCGCTCGTCCTGGCCGGGGACGGCCATGATCGCGCCGGTGCCGTAGCCCATCAGCACGTAGTCGGCCACGAAGACCGGGATGCGCATGCCGGTGACCGGGTTCACGGCATAGGCGCCGGTGAAGACACCGGTCTTGTCCTTGTGCTCGGTCTGGCGCTCGACGTCGCTCTTGGTCTGTGCCTGCTTGCGGTACTCGGCCACGGCCTCGGCGGGGGTGGCCGCGCCGCCGGTCCAGGCGTCCTTGCCCCGGGCCTCATCGGGCCATTCGGCGGGCAGGACCGAGTCGATCAGTTCGTGCTCGGGCGCCAGCACCATGTAGGTGGCGCCGAACAGGGTGTCGGGGCGGGTGCTGAAGACCGTGATGCGGGCGTCGTCGTGCCCGTCGACGGTGAAGTCGATGCGCGCGCCCTCGCTGCGGCCGATCCAGTTGCGCTGCTGCAGCTTGATGGCCTCCGGCCAGTCCAGCGCGTCCAGGTCTTCCAGCAGCCGGTCCGCGTAGGCGGTGATGCGCATGTTCCACTGGCGCAGGTTGGCCTTGAAGACCGGGAAGTTGCCGCGCTCGGAGCGGCCCTCGGAGGTGACCTCCTCGTTGGCCAGGACGGTGCCCAGCCCGGGGCACCAGTTGACCGGAGCGTCCGAGGCGTACGCCAGGCGGTAGCCGCCCAGGGCGTCGGCGCGTTCGGCGGCGCTCAGCTCGCTCCAGGGACGCCCTGACGGGGTGGCGCGCTCGCCGCTCTCGAACTGGGCGACCAGGTCGTCGATCGGGCGTGCCCTCCCGGCGTCCTCGTCGTACCAGGAGTTGAAGATCTGCAGGAAGATCCACTGGGTCCACTTGTAGTAGTCCGGTTCGATCGTCGCGAACGACCGGCGCTTGTCGTGCCCCAGACCCAGCCTGCGCAGCTGGATCTTCATGTTCTCGATGTTGGCCTCGGTGGACACGCGCGGGTGCGTGCCCGTCTGGACGGCGTACTGCTCGGCGGGCAGGCCGAACGCGTCGAAGCCCAGGGTGTGCAGCACGTTGTGGCCGGTCATCCGCTGGTGCCGGGCGTAGACGTCGGTGGCGATGTAGCCCAGGGGGTGACCGACGTGCAGGCCCGCACCCGACGGGTACGGGAACATGTCCATGATGAACTTCTTGGGGCGGGCCACGAGGTCGGCGTCCCCGGCCAGGTCACCGCTCGGGTTGGGCGCCTCGTACGTGCCGTCGGCGTCCCAGAAGTCCTGCCAGCGTGCCTCGATGTCGGCCGCCATGGCCGCCGTGTAGCGGTGGGGTGCGGCCGCCTCCGCTGAGGGGGCCCCACCCGTGCCGGAGGCCACGGGGGAGGAATTCGTCTCGCTCATGATCCTTAAAGCTCCATCGATCGTCTCTGCCTGCGATTGCCTGAAACGAAAAATCCCCTCGCACAGGAGGGGACGCCGCGCCGATTCCGACCGGGAGATCACCGGTCGGGACTGATCAGCGCGGCCCGCTAAGCAGGAGGCGTACGGCACGCATGGCGCCAGGGTACAGCAGGCCACCTTGCCGCCGCACAGAGTGTCCGCCCGCCGGGCACGGGACGGAGCCGCGGGGACCGGCGGGAGCACCGCTCCACAGCCCTGTCCGGAACCGGACCCGGGGGCCCCGTATGTGTGGTCTGTCAGGCGTCGTCCGCTCCACCGAACGGCTCCCGGAGGGATGCGGAACCCCACAGGGTGAGTGGAGAGCATCGCCCATATGAGTGAAGAACCGTTTCGGAGGGCTCAAGTTACTCGGCGTATCACCCCTATCCGGGGCAACCCCAGAGTCAGTTGTCGGTCAGGCTGACCACTAAACCTCGAAAACTCGTACCCACTGGTATGACGCCACTTAGAGTGCGACGACGGGACCGCTTTCCCGCACCATTCGGAGCCCCCATGAACCCTCGTCGCAAGATTCGTTCGTCGCCCGGTGAACCGGGCATGAGCCGGCAGGCACAGGGCGGACTGATCGCCGCCGCTGTCGTGCTCATCCCGCTGCTCGCCATCGTTGGCAACGATGCCTTCCGGGCCGCGCTGGACTTCGCCGCCGGCGTACTGTCCCTGGTCTCCCTGACCGCATCGGTCGCCTGGGGCCTCATCGCCACCGACCGCGTGTTCCTCTCCACGCGCCACCGCCTGCTCGCCCAGGCCATCCACAGGAGCACCGCCGTCGCCTCACTCGGCTTCCTGCTGCTGCACGCCACGGTCAAGGTCTCGCTCGACCACGTCGAACTGCTGGGCGCCCTCGTGCCGTTCGGCCTCGGCATCACCGGCACGTCCGGACTCATCGGCTTCGGCTCGCTCGCCGGTCTGCTGATGGTCGTGGCCGGCTCGACCGGCGCCGCGCGCAGCGCACTCGCCGGCAACGGCCGCTTCGCGGGCCGCTGGCGGGCGCTGCACATGCTGGCGTACCCGGCCTGGTGCTTCGCTCTCGTGCACGGCCTCTACGCGGGTCGCCCCGCCGCCGGCTGGGTCACCGCGATGTACAGCCTGGCGCTGCTCGGAGTCGCCGCCGCCGTGTCGCTGCGGCTGCTGCCGCTGCCGGTGAAGCGGCAGATCGTCGAGCGGATCATGAGCCTGACCGGCGCGTCCGGCGATGTTCCCCAAGCCACCGAGCAGAACGTACGGGACATGGCGTCGGCGCCCCTCCCCGGTACGTCCGGCATTCCCTCGCAGCCCCGGGCGCGCTTCGAGCGCGAGTTCCCGCGCGGCGCCGCCGACCTCGGCGACCCGCCGGGCCGGCCGCTGGGCTCACCGCTCGGGTCCCCGCTGGGGCAGCCGCTCGGCGCCTCGCGCGGCGAGGCTCGCCGGCTCGCCGCCCCCTCGCCGCAGCTGTACGAGGCCACCCAGCAGCTCTACGAGACGGCACCGACGCCCTCGTCCGAGTCGGCCACGGGCTCCTTCCCCGGCGCAGGCCAGGCGATGGGTGGGCCGCCATCCGGCGACGGTCCCGGAACGGGGATCTCCGCCGCCTACCGCGCAGTGTCCCGGGCGGGTGACCCCTCCCCCCGCACCGGCGGCCCCACTCCGCCGCAGGGGCGATCCTCGGACGACGTGCCGTTCGCCGAGCGCATCCCCATGACCGAGGAGCTGCCGGTCGTCCCCGACGACTCCTCCCCCCGCTCCGCGAGCTGGCCGACGCCGTCTCCGCCCCCGCCGGCCCAGGCCCTCCCCCAGCCGCCCGTGTCGGCCCCGTACGACACCGGCACGACCTCCCCGTACGGCGAGTCGTACACGGCGTCGTCGGGCGCCGGGTACGAACCCGTCTCCCCGTACGGCACCGCCGGCACGCCCGGCGGCTACGACGGCAGCCCGTCCGCCGAGCCCTTCCCGGGCTCGTTCGACGAGACCCAGCCGCCGCCCGGCCCGCTGTATCCGCCCACGGCCGGGGAACCTTGGAACGCACCCGCAGGAGAACGACCGTGAACGCCCCCCTCCCCGATGTCCCCGAAGTCCGCGTCGTCGGCCTGCCCCAGCTCACCCAGGGATTCGACCTGGTCGAACGTCTCGACCTGTCCATGCACCTGAAGGTGCACGGCCCGCTCGAACCCATGAGCGGCGAGCGGCTGGCCCAGCTGGCCGAGAACATATCCCTGCGCGGACGCGGCGGCGCGGGCTTCCCGTTCGCCCAGAAGCTGCGGGCCGTCGCCAAGGCCGCCATCCGAAGGGGTGTGCGGCCCGTCGTGGTGATCAACGCCAGTGAGGACGAACCGGCCTGCCGCAAGGACACGGTGATGGTCAACCGTGCACCCCACCTGATCCTGGACGGCGCACTGCTCGCCGCAGAGGCACTGGGCGCCCGCACCCTGATCGTCGCGGTGACCCGCAACTCCACGGAGATCTCCATACGCGCGGCGCTGGCCGAGCGAGGCCTGTCCGACCGGCGCGGACAGCAGCTGCGCGCTCGGGTGCAGCGCAACCCCGAGCGGATGGTCTCCGGTGAGGCCTCGGCGATCATCCGGGCCATCAACGGCGGCCCCGCGCTGCCTCCCGGCCGCCGGGAGCGCGCCGCCGAGTCCGGTGTGGCCGGGGCGCCGACCCTGCTGTCCAACGCGGAGACGTTCGCGCAGCTCGCCGTGGCCGCCCGGATCGGGGCCCGCAGGTACGGCCACACGGGCCTGGAGAACGAACCGGGGACGGTGATGCTGACGGTCTCCGGAGCGGTCGCGCGCCCCATGGTGATCGAGGTGCCGACGGGTGTGCCGATGCGGTACGTGCTGCAGCTCGCGGGCGCCCCGCCGGTGCCCCAGGGCGTGCTGACCGGCGGCTACCACGGCAACTGGATCGACGCCGCCGCGACCCACGAGGCCGTGATCTCGCGGGAGTCGCTGTCCAACGTGGGCGGGGCGCTCGGCGCCGGAGCGATCCTCCCGATCGGCCCGGAGACGTGCCCGCTCGGCGAGGCGCAGCGCGTGGCCAACTGGCTGGCGGCCGAGACGGCGGGCCAGTGCGGCCCGTGCAAGCTCGGTCTGCCCGCGGCGGCCGGCGGCCTGTCGGACGTGATCAACGGCGGCGGACCGGCCGCCCTGGAGGCGCTGCGCGAGGTCACGCAGGCCGTCAAGGGCCGGGGGGCGTGCAAGCACCCGGACGGTTCCGCCCGGTTCTTCGCCTCGACACTGTCGGCGTTCACGGACGACCTGGCCGCGCACGTCCTGCACGGCGGCTGCGGCCGGGAGACCGTCGGTGTGCTGCCGCTGCCCGGGCCCAGCGGCCAGGAAGCGCAGGAGTCCATTCCGAGCGGCGAGAAGCTCGCGGTGGACTGGACGCTGTGCCAGGGTCACGGCATCTGCGCGGAGATCGTGCCGGAGCTGATCCGTATGGGTGCCGACGGCTACCCCTCCGTGGCGGAGGCAGCGGTTCCGATGCATCTGCGGGGGCGCGCACAACGTGGCGTGCGCCGCTGTCCCGCGCTGGCGCTGCGCATCGAGCAGGCGCCGGCCCCGCGGGGCAGCAAGCCGGCCCTGCCGCCCGGCGGTGACCGTAAGGCGCTTGGCAGCGGCCAGGGTTGACACACGGAAGAGGGCCATCCGATCGGATGGCCCTCTTCCCTGTGCTCTGACGAGCTTCTGTGGAGCTAAGGAGAATTGAACTCCTGACCTCTTGCATGCCATGCAAGCGCTCTACCAACTGAGCTATAGCCCCTTGCTGTCAACCGCTTCACTTCCCGGGTCTCCCCCGCGGCGACACAGAGAACATTACACGGTCCCCCCGGTGGTCCACCAAATCGTTTCCGGTCCGCACCGGTACGGGCGATGACGTCCGCTTTCACGACCGTGATCGTGTTGGCACCGACACCGTCCGGAGGCTCGGCACACGCGACCTCGGCGCCACATGCGCCTGCCTCCGCCTTCTCGCGGTGTCCCGAAGGGCGCGCTGCGCAGCCGAAGTGTCCCCGAACGACCTGTTCGTCCGAGGAGATCGCGAACCGGTCGCCGCGCGCGGCGCCGGGACGGTCTTCCGCTCGTACGCGCCGTCGCGGGTGCGCCACGACTCCGGCGACCCGAACCGGCCCTGAAAATAGGCGATATGAGCGTTTCGGCCCGTTCCGCGGCCGTCGCCGTGCCGACGGGGCTCGACGGTATGGGGCGGACACCCGGGGGCGTCAGGCCGTCGCAAAGGAGTAGAAGCGCTTGAGCGTGCAGTGCTCGTCGAGCAGCCGCCCGTAGATCGGCTCCCCCTCGAGCTCACGGTAGGTCTCGATGGGGTCGCCTTTTATGATCAGTGCCCGCGCGCACTCCTCGCACCAGTACTGGTACTCGGGGTTGACCGGGTCCATGTCCCGGACGATCGGCGTGCCGCTGCCGCACCAGTCGCACTTCCTCCGGTGTGCACCCATCATTCAGCTCCAGCTGTGGCCGCAGGCGGTGCACACGTACGAGATACCTCCGTTGTCGCCGAGCACTTGGGCAACGTGGGACGAGCCGCATGAGGGGCAGCTGAGGCCGGCACGGGCGATCGCAGCGAGGAGCTGGTCGTCGTTCTCCTCGTTGCAGCCTCCGGGCATCGCCTCTCCCTCCCGTCCAGGCCTTCGTCCCCCTTCAGCCGTCCCGATTCTGCCATGGCGGGGCGAGGGGGTCATCGGCGTCGGTGAACCGGTGCGTCATCGTTCCGGAGATCATCACGACCGTGGGGTCGAGGGGTGCGCAACGGCGCACGGAAAGACGAAATCCCGCCCCCTACGGGGGACGGGATCCGGATGATGATGCCTGTGGAGCTAAGGAGAATTGAACTCCTGACCTCTTGCATGCCATGCAAGCGCTCTACCAACTGAGCTATAGCCCCTTGCGTTCTTCGCGCTCCGCGCTGCGAACAAGAAGAACCTTAGCCTGTGACCAGCCGGAAAGTGAAATCCGGCCGGTCCCGGGCCGTCCGCCGGGCCCGGGACGGGTCCGTGGCGGGCCGCACGACGTCGGCGAGCGGGCCGGTGAGCAGCCGCACGGCGTCCCTCGGCACCTCGGAAGCTGCCCTGGGGGCCCACAGAGGGCTTCCGGACGGACGCGACGGAGCGGTCCACAAGCCTCCGCCGTACGGCCGGCTCAGTCGTCGTCGCCGAGGACCGGCTCGGGGAGGGTGCCCGCGTTGTGCTCCAGCAGGCGCCAGCCCCTGGCGCCCTCGCCGAGGACCGACCAGGAGCAGTTGGAGAGACCGCCCAGGCCCTCCCAGTGGTGGGCCTCCAGGCCCAGGAGCCGGCCGATCGTCGTGCGGATGGTGCCGCCGTGACTGACCACGACGAGCGTGCCCCCGTCGGGCAGCTTGTCCGCATGGCGCACCACGACCGGCGAGGCCCGGTCGGCGACCTCGGTCTCCAGCTCGCCGCCGCCGCGGCGCACGGGCTCGCCACGCTTCCAGGCGGCGTACTCCTCGCCGTGCCGCTCGACGATCTCCTCATGGGTCAGGCCCTGCCAGACGCCCGCGTAGGTCTCGCGCAGTGCGGAGTCGTGGGTGACCTCGTGGCCGGTGATCGAGGCGAGCTGGTCCGCCGTCCTCGCCGCCCGCCTCAGGTCCGAACTGATGATCGCGTCCGGCTTCAGTGACGCCAGGAGCCGCGCGGACCGGCGTGCCTGGTTGACGCCGGTCTCGGTCAGCTCGATGTCCGTGGAACCCTGGAACCGACGCTCGAGGTTCCAGGCCGTCTGTCCGTGCCGCCACAGGACGATGCGGCGGCCACGGCCCTTGCCGGTGTCGCTGCGGCTCAGCTGAGCTCACCGTCCGATCCGCTGCCGTCCCCGCTGAGCCTGGCGTGCTCCTCCGCCTTGCCGCGCGTCTTCAGTGCGTCCTCGGGCAGCGGGAGCTCAGGGCAGTCCTTCCACAGCCGCTCGAGGGCGTAGAAGACCCGCTCCTCGCTGTGCTGCACGTGGACCACGACGTCGACGTAGTCGAGCAGGATCCAGCGCGCGTCGCGGTCGCCCTCACGGCGCACCGGCTTGGCGCCGAGCTCCTTGAGCAGCTTCTCCTCGATCTCGTCCACGATCGACTTGACCTGGCGGTCACTCGGGGCGGAGGCGAGGAGGAATGCGTCCGTGATCGACAGCACATCGCTGACGTCGTAGGCGATGATGTCGTGCGCGAGCTTGTCCGCGGCCGCCTGTGCGGCGACGTTGATGAGCTCGAGGGAACGGTCCGTAGCGGTCACAAGCAGGCTTTCGTCGGCGGTCGGGACCCCTCCAGGGTCTCACGGACCGCCGACAACCCACGCGGCCGTTCACCGCGGCAGCGCTCCGAACCCCGCGGGGCCCCCGGAGGCGCGCGCCCGGATCACCCGGGCCCGCGGCGCCCTCCGTCCCGCTGCTCGCTACGCCGGGGGATCACCTGGGTTCGTAGTCCTGGCCGAGGACGACCAGCACGTCGGCGTTCGAGGCGGCCCTGCCCTTCTCGACCGCGCTCTCGTCCAGGCCCAGCGTCTTGGCGACCTCGACGGCGTTCTGCTTCTGCGCCGCGTCACCGTAGACGACCTGCGTCGACGACTCCGGCTCCGCCTTGCCGGCGTCCACGAACGCGTAGCCGCCGTTCACCAGGACGATCCTGGTGCTCTCGGTCGCGTCGCCGTCGCCGCTGGCGTTGCGGACGCCCACGCGGACCGCCGCGCCCTGCTCCGGTGCGCTCACACGGCCGCCGAGGACGTCCTTGACCACGCTGTCGCTCGCCTCCTGGCTGAGTCTGCCGTCGTCCTGGACGGGCAGCACGGCGGTCTTGTAGTCGCCGCCCTTGGCGTGCTCGGCGAGCTTCGCGAGCGACGCCCCGAGATCCTTCTCGGGCAGCGACGGGTCCAGGATCTGGGCCAGCGTCTCGACGGTCACCGTGGCGGCCTTGGCGTCGCTCGGCATCTTCCGCAGCACGCCGTACATGACCTGGCCGAACCTCTGGAGCTGCTCGGCCTCGGCCTCTCCGGGCGCGCGGTACGTGGCGTAGCCGACGGCCATGCGGCCGTTGAGCGTCTGGTTCTCGCCCTTCTTCACCAACGGTGCCTCGCCCTTCTTCGCGCCGGGCACGGCGGTGTCGGTGGTGATGTCGATGCCGCCGACCAGCTCGACGAGGTTCTCCAGGAAGGGGGTGTCGAGGCGCCAGGTGCCGCTGATACGGGTGCCGAGGAGGTTGCCGATGGACTCGCGCGTGCCGGTGGTGCCGTCCTCGTCGACGGACTTGCCGAGGGTGGTGGTGACCCCCTCGTCGTCGGCGACGGAGAGCGAGTTCGGGAGCAGGACGGTGGTGCCCTGCTTGGTGGTGGCGTTGTCCACGAGGAGGGCGGTCGAGGTGCCCTTCTTCTTGGTGTTGTGGAGGTGCAGGACGATCACGTCGCGCTTCTGCGGGCCGGTTGCGGTGGTCTGCGCGCCCCCGGGGTCGGAGGTGCCGGGCAGCTTGCCCGCGTACCAGAGGTAGCCGACTCCGCCGACGAGCACGAGGGCCAGGACGACGGCGAGCACCACGGTCCGGTTGCGCCCTCGCCGCTTCGCCTCCTCACGGCGCTCGGAACGGCTTTCGGTGAACTTCAGCCAGTCGATGACGTCCTCGGAGTCCTCGTCCGGCTCCTCGACGAAGGAGAACTGCTCGGTGCGGTAGTCCCCGTCGCCGCCGCCCGCGGGGCGGCGCTGTCCGGGTACGGCGGGGGCGCCCCGGTCCGGCCCGGGCGGAGCCGGACGGTGCCGCTCGTCGGTCCCGGGCGGGGCGGTGGGCTGCTGTTGGGGCGGGACGCTCCACTGCCGGGTGGTGTCGACGGGGGCCTGCCGGCCCGTGTCGTACCCGTGGCCGTCGTAGCCGTCGTAGCCGTAGCCCTCCCGAGGCTGCTGGGACTGCGGGTGCGGACCGGGCTGCTGCCGGCCGTACGGGTCGTACGACTGGGGGTGCTGCGACTGGGGGTGCTGCTGAGGCTGCGCGTAGGGGTCGTAGCCGTATCCCTGGGACGCCGGGGGCGCCGGCTGCTGGTACTGCGACTGGTGCCGGTCCTGGGACTGCCGGCCGTACGCGTCGTAACCGTGGGACTGCGGGTCGTGCTGGGGCTGCTGGAAGACCGGCTGCCCGTACTCGTCGTAGCCGATGATCTGCGGTTGCTGCGAGTAGTACGGGTCGTACGGGTTCTGCTGGTCGTTCACCGGTGCCCCTCTCCGTGGCTCACTCGCCGCGGTACAACTGGCGCTTGTCGATGTAGCGCACCACACCGTCCGGCACCAGATACCAGACCGGATCGCCCTGCGCGACCCTCTGCCTGCAGTCGGTGGACGAGATCGCCAGCGCGGGCACCTCCACGAGGGAGACGCCGCCCTTCGGGAGCCCGTCGTCGGTCAGGTCGTGACCCGGCCGGGTGACGCCGATGAAGTGCGCGAGTGAGAACAGTTCCTCGGCGTCCCGCCAGGTGAGGATCTGGGAGAGCGCGTCGGCCCCGGTGATGAAGAAGAGGTCCGAGTCGGTGTTGAGCGCCCGCAGGTCCCGCAGGGTGTCGATCGTGTACGTCGGTCCGCCGCGGTCGATGTCGATGCGGCTGACGGAGAACTGCGGGTTGGAAGCCGTGGCGATGACCGTCATCAGATAGCGGTCCTCCGCCGGCGACACCGCCTTGTGGCTCTTCTGCCACGGCTGTCCGGTCGGTACGAACACCACCTCGTCGAGGTGGAACAGGGCCGCCACCTCGCTGGCGGCCACCAGGTGTCCGTGGTGGATCGGGTCGAACGTCCCGCCCATCACGCCGAGTCGGCGTTTCCCGCGGCCGGTCGTAGGCGCTTCCTGCTGTCCCATGCGTGCAGAGCCTACTGGCACGGCCGTTCGGTTCCGTCTCAGCGGTCGCGGTTGAAGCGGGTGGTGATCCACAGCAGCAGGAGCAGCGCGCCCAGCGCGCCGAAACCGGTGAGGTAGGGGCTGAGGCTTTGGTGGCTGCCACCGTGCTCGGCTCCCTCGGCGAGAGTGACCAGGGTGGCGGCGGTGCTGGCGAGACTCATCTTCTGCAGGCCCTATCGATCGGAGTCGGAGCGGAGACTTCGGGCACATCGTATGCGTGCGCTCCGGGCACGCTCACGCCGACTCAGTCGTTGTCGGTTTCGCCGTCCCGGTTCCACGGGCGCGCGCGGTGTCCGCCGGGCGGGCGCCGCCCTGTGGAAACCGGGCCCGGCGGAGTTGTCCACAGCCCCCGCCGCATCGCAACCCCAGCGCCTAGTGTGGGGTCTGTCAGGGGGACGGGTCACGACCCGCGACGCCGGCAGGACGTGTGAAGAACCAGGGGGCACCATGACCGACAGCAGTTCCGAGAACGTACCGGGCAGGCACCGCACACGCTTCCCGGGGATCTCCTCGCGGGCGTACGAGCACCCGGCGGACCGTTCGGCGCTGGTCGCCCTGCGCAAGCTGAGCGGGTTCGACACCGTGTTCAAGGCGCTGAGCGGGTTGCTGCCGGAGCGCAGTCTGCGGCTTCTCTTCCTCTCCGACTCGGTGCGGGTGAGCGACGCCCAGTTCGCGCACCTCCACACGATGCTGCGCGACGCCTGCTACATCCTGGACCTGGAGAAGGTCCCGCAGATGTACGTCACCCAGGACCCGAAGCCCAATGCCATGTGCATCGGCCTGGACGAGCCGATCATCATGGTCACCACCGGTCTGGTGGAGCTGCTGGACGAGGAGGAGATGCGGGCGGTCGTGGGCCACGAGGTGGGGCACGCCCTCTCCGGCCACTCCGTCTACCGCACGATCCTGCTGTTCCTCACCAACCTCGCGGTGAAGGTGGCCTGGATCCCGCTGGGCAATGTGGCGGTCATGGCGATCGTGACCGCACTGCGGGAGTGGTTCCGCAAGTCGGAGCTGTCCGCGGACCGGGCAGGGCTGCTGGTGGGCCAGGATTTGCAGGCCTCGATGCGCGGTCTGATGAAGATCGCGGGCGGCAACCACCTCCACGAGATGAACGTGGACGCCTTCCTGGAGCAGGCCGAGGAGTACGAGGCTGCGGGCGATCTTCGGGACTCCGTGCTGAAGATCCTCAACATGCTGCCGAGGACGCATCCGTTCACCACCGTGCGCGCCGCCGAGCTGAAGAAGTGGGCGGAGAGCCGCGACTACCAGCGGATCATGGACGGCCACTACCCGCGGCGCACGGAGGACAAGGACACCTCCGTCACCGACTCGTTCCGCGAGTCCGCCTCGCACTACGCGGACTCGGTGCGCAGCAGCAAGGATCCGCTGATGAAGCTGGTCGGCGACATAGCCGGCGGCGCGGGCGACCTGGGCGGCCGACTGCGCGACAGGTTCACCGGCCCGTCGGCCGGCGGGCACCGTGGTGGCGGCAACGGGAACTCGCCGAAGGACGGCGGTTCGGGGACGACGGGTCAGCCCGAGGGCTGAGTACCGGTCGTGAGGGTCCCGCAAACCGCGGCGGCCTCGCGGCGCGTGTCGTACGGGTCGGTGCCGGCCGGTCCCCTGCCGGTCGCCCGCTGGCCCGCCAGCAGGGGCTCCATCAGGGCTGCGGCGTCGGCCGAGCAGGACATGGGGCCGGCCTGCACATGGCTGAGCAGCAGTTCTGCCCGGTGAGTGCGAAGGTCGTCGCGGTCGAAGCGGAAGTGCAGCTGGCGCCGGACGGTGAAGAGGGAGGCTGTGTCCACGGCTCGCCCGTCCGCGGCGGTGGGCGTGCCGGTCTCCTTCCCCGCGGGCCGCACCGTGTAGGCGAAGGTGTGGTCCGAGGTCACCTCCAGCGTGTCGGGACCGGCTTCGGCGAAGGCCAGCGTGCCCTGGACCCGTACCTCCGGGGCGGCCAGGGCGATCCGGTCCGGGTCGAAGCGGACGAGCCAGCCGGTCGCCGCGTGGCGCCCGTCGTCCTCGGGAGCGTTCATCGACCGGTCGAACTGGTTCAGCTGGTCCGGGTCGAGCAGTACCCGCACCGGCCGCACGGCTCCCTCGGTGAGCACCGCGGGGTCGAGGGAGGACGCCACCAGGTAGTCCGTGGCGATGGTCAGCGCGGTCATCACCTGGTCGTCCGAGAAATTCTTGGTGTGCCGTACGGCCGGAAGGGTGATGCCGGCCGCTCCGACACGGAAATCGGCCGCGGGGCTGCGGGCGTACAGTCCGGCCGGGTCGCCCCCGGGCACGGTCCCCTCGGGGGCGAGCGGGACGACCATGCTCCGCAGCGCTTGGACGGGCTGGGTCTCGGGCGGCCGGTAGGGGTGGCGCACACCCATGTAGAGGGCGGTGCCGAAGGCCATCGCGATCAGCAGCATCAGCACCAGGAAGTGCCTGGGCCCGTTGCGCAGAACCCGTCCGGGGCGGCTGCGGACGGCTTTGGCGTGGTCCCCCATCCGCTCCTGCGCGGAGAACTCCTGGAGGCGGGCAGCGCGAACGAACGATTCGTCGAAGACGACGGACCGGTACTCGTCGTCGTTCCCGCCGGGGAGCCCCTCGGGTGTCCCCTCAGGTGGGTCTCCACGCCCTGCCATATCTTCAGAGTAGGTCTGCGGGAGGCCGCGTAAACGCGCTGCCGCGGGCCGGGTTGCGGCGCGAGGGGACCCCGCCGGGCGCCGCGACCCGGTGGGACGGGACTCCCGGGTCAGGGCGTGCGGGGGGCCGCGGAGACGGGAGGCGCGGAGTACTGGGCCGAGGCGGAGGGGCCCGTGACCCGGTCGGGGACGGCGCCCTTGGCGGGCGCGTCGACACCGGTGGTGGTGGCGGGTGTCGGGACGCGGTCCTGACGGTTGGCGGCCGCCCCCCGGTACACGGCCGTGAAGGCCAGGGCGACCATGCCGACGCCCATCACCACGGCGAGGACCCAGGCGACAGGCCGGTGCCAGCGGGCCGAGCCCCGGTAGGGCCGCAGCGCCCCGCCGTGCGGTCCGTAGGGGTCCGCGTAGCGGTCGAGGCCGTCGGGACCGAGGTCCCCGTAGGGGTGCTCCCGGCCGTGTTCGCCCGCGGGGCCGTAACCGTCGTCGTAGAGGTCGTCGTCGGCGGGGATGGCCCCGGAGCGGGCACGGGCCGCCTCGGCCTCGGCACGTGCCTGTGCGGCCGCGAGCAGCCGCTCCACGGCGCTCGGTTCATGGATCTCGGCCGCCCGTACGAAGTCCTCGTCGAACACCACGGAGGCGAAGTCCTGGTCCGCGCCTCCGCGGTCGTCGTCGGGCTCCCAGCCGTCCGGGAACGGCCTGCCCCCCACGTCGTCCGGCACGACTTCAGGGTAGACCTGGCCGTGGGTTTTCGGCAGGGAGTGCGGGCAACTGACCACGTTCCTCCGTTACCGGGTGTGACCGTCCCCCGTCACGATGTACTTGGTCGAGGTCAGCTCGGGCAGCCCCATCGGGCCCCGGGCGTGCAGCTTCTGCGTGGAGATCCCGATCTCGGCGCCGAAACCGAACTGGCCGCCGTCGGTGAAGCGGGTGGACGCGTTCACGGCCACCGTCGTCGAATCCACCAGCCGGGTGAAACGGCGGGCCGCCGCCTGGGAGGTGGTGACGATGGCCTCGGTGTGCCCGGAGGACCACAGGCGGATGTGCTCGACGGCCTTGTCGAGGGATTCCACCACGGCCGCGGCGATGTCGTAGGACAGGTACTCCGTCTCCCAGTCCTCGGCCGTGGCGGGCACGACCGTGGCCTTGGAGCCCTCGGCGAGGGCGAGGGTGCGCTCGTCGGCGTGGACCGTGACGCCGGCATCCGCGAGGGCGTCCAGGGCCCGGGGCAGGAACGTCCCCGCGATGTCCTGGTGCACGAGGAGGGTCTCGGCGGCGTTGCAGACGCTGGGCCGCTGGGCCTTGGAGTTGATCAGGATCTCGACGGCCATGTCGAGGTCGGCCTCGGCGTCGACGTAGACGTGGCAGTTTCCGGTGCCGGTCTCGATGACCGGGACGGTGGACTCCTCGACCACGGTCCGGATCAGGGAGGCCCCGCCCCGCGGGATGAGGACGTCGACGAGACCGCGGGCGCGCATCAGCTCCCGTACGGAGTCGCGGCTCTCACCCGGGACGAGTTGCACGGCGTCCGCCGGCAGCCCGGAGCCTCCGACGGCGTCCCTCAGGACCCTCACGAGGGCGGTGTTGGAGGAGTAGGCGGAGGAGGAGCCGCGCAGCAGCACGGCGTTTCCGGACTTCAGGCAGAGCGCGGCGGCGTCCACCGTCACGTTCGGCCGGGCCTCGTAGATGATGCCGACCACGCCGAGGGGGACGCGGACCTGGCGGAGGTCGATCCCGTTGGGGAGGGTCGAGCCGCGGACGACCTCGCCGACCGGGTCGGGCAGCGCGGCGACGTGCCGCACGTCGGCGGCGATGGCCCGGACCCGCTCCGGGGTGAGGGTGAGCCTGTCGATGATCGCCTCGCTCGTGCCGGCTTCCCGGGCACGGGCGATGTCCTCGGCGTTGGCCTCGACGATCTCGCTCGTCCGGACCTCGAGGGCGTCGGCGATCGCCAGCAGGGCGTCGTCCTTGACCGCGCGCGGAAGTGGCGCGATGTCGGCGGCCGCGGCGCGGGCCCGGTAGGCGGCCCGGGTGACCGGGGTCAGGTTGTCGTACGGCGAAAGCGAGGTCATGCCCGCAGGGTAATGCGCGCTCCGCGGGCACCCCTCACGTATCCCGCACTGCGAGACGTGACGGACCGGGCGCTGGTACCGGACGGGGCCTGGCGCGACACCGGGCACCGGTACCGGACGGCACGCCCCCGGCGGCGGGGACCGGCCGGTCACGGGTGCCGGTTCCGGGGTCCGTCGTCTGACTCCACCGCACCGCCCTGAAAGACCGCCGCCGTCAGAACGGGTGAACGCCGACGGGTGTGGCCGGGGGCGGCCCGTACCCTTCGGCGATGCGCTGGTGGTAGGTCTCGCGGTCGATGACCTCCAGGCCCACGATCTCCCACGGCGGGAGCTTCGCCGTGGAGCGGTGCTCGCCCCACAGGCGCAGGGCCACCGCCGCGGCGTCGTGCAGGTCCCGGGCCTCTTCCCAGTAGCGGATCTCGGCGTGGTCACCGGCGTACCGGCTGGTGAGCAGGAAGGGGTGGTCGTGGGCGAGCTGCTCCAGTCCGCGCCTGACCTCCTTCAGCGGCGTCTCGGCGCCCGAGACGCAGAGGGTGATGTGCCACAGCCGGGAGACGGCCCGCTCCTCGCCGTGCGGTGCGGTGTCCTCGCCGGCCTCGCGCTCACCCCGGAGGGACCCGTCGGCGGGGGCGAGGCCGTCCTGTGAGCCGAGGTCCGCGGGCCGCTCGAAGTCGGCGCCCGCGTCCACACTGCTCAGGGCCCGCTGCTCCCCCACGGACCTGCGGGCGTGGGTCGTTGCCCGTGTCCCACGGGGCGCCGCCCCTGGGCGCGCTCGTCTCACCGGCGGCCTCCTGTTGATGCGTCGTGGTCCCGAACCCCGCCTTGCCCCCTGACAAAGTTGACCAGTCCGGGGCCGGGCGCGGGGCGGTTTTGATGAAGGTCCCTGTCGGAGGGCCGGACTTTCAGCCGTTTCAGGGGTGACGTCAGGGGTTCAGGACAACGAGATCGTCCCTGTGTACGACCTCTCGCTCGTAGGCGGGGCCGAGTTCCCTGGCGAGGTCGCGCGTGGAGCGGCCGAGCAGGAGCGGGAGTTCCTTGGAGTCGAAGTTGACCAGTCCGCGGGCCACCGCCCTGCCGTCGGTGTCGCGCAGCTCCACCGGGTCCCCGGCGGTGAACTCGCCGTCCACGGCGGCGATTCCGGCGGGCAGCAGTGACTTCCTGCGCTCGACGACGGCCTGGACCGCTCCGTCGTCGAGGGTGAGCGCGCCCTGCGGGGTCGAGGCGTGGGCGAGCCAGAGCAGCCGGTCGGCGGAACGCCGCCCGGTGTGGCGGAAGTAGGTGCCGGTGTCGCGCCCGGCCAGGGCGTCGGCGGCGCGGGATGCGGAGGTGAGGACGACCGGGACGCCGGCCGCGGCCGCGATCCGTGCCGCCTCGACCTTGGTGACCATGCCGCCGGTGCCGACGCCGGCCCTGCCCGCCGAGCCGATCTCCACGCCCGCCAGATCGGCGGGGCCTCGGACCTCCTCGATCCGGGACGTGCCGGGCTTGCCGGGGTCGCCGTCGTAGAGGCCGTCCACGTCGGACAGCAGGACCAGCAGATCGGCGCGGACGAGGTGCGCGACGAGGGCCGCGAGCCGGTCGTTGTCACCGAAGCGGATCTCGTCGGTGGCGACCGTGTCGTTCTCGTTGACGACCGGAACGGCTCCCATGGCGAGCAGCTGGTCGAGGGTGCGGTAGGCGTTGCGGTAGTGGGCGCGGCGGCTGGTGTCGTCGGTGGTGAGGAGCACCTGCCCGACGCGGACGCCGTAGCGGGCGAAGGAGGCGGTGTAGCGGGCTACGAGCAGGCCCTGGCCGACGCTCGCGGCGGCCTGCTGCCGGGCCAGGTCCTTGGGGCGGCGGGCCAGCCCGAGGGGGGCGAGTCCGGCGGCGATGGCGCCGCTGGAGACCAGCACTATCTCCTTCTCGCCGCCGCTGCGGACCTTGGCCAGCACGTCCACGAGGGCGTCCACCCGGTCGGCGTCGAGTCCCCCGGAGGCCGTGGTGAGTGAGGACGAACCCACCTTGACGACGACCCTGCGTGCTTCCGTCACATACTGCCTTGCCACTGTCACGTGGCGAATCTATGTCAGTCCCGGCTGTCGGCGCGCCTCCGTTTCGCCGGCTGGACAGGCTCTCGGACAGGGCGGGGCCGGGCGCGCCGGGCCGTTCGCCATCGGGTCCCGCGACGCGGACCGGCCCGTGAACACACCCCTCGCGGGGCCGCTCACGGGCCGGTGGACGGTGCTTGGCCGCCGGGTCAGGGGGCGGCGGTGGCCGTCGCCTCCGCGCCGTTGGTCTCGGCGACGCCGTTGCCCTCGGCTTCGGTGCTCCGCCCACCCGCGTCGGACTCGCGGTCGAGCTCACCGATCGCCTGCTCGCCGATGCGCTGCTGCACCCCGGCGTTACGGGTCTCGGCCTTGACCGCGAGGGCTCGCACGGCGGCGTCGAACTGCTCGATCGACGTGGGCTCGTCGGGCCCGAGGAGGTACTTCCTCAGCTCGGCGCGCGCGCCGGCGAGGCTGTCGGCCGCCGGATCGGCGACGGCCGCCAGCAGACCGTCCAGCTCTTCGGCGCCGTTGGACAGGACGACCGCCGCGCGGACCGCGGTGTTCTGGCGCCTGAACTCCTCCGCGCCGAGTCCCGCGGAGTCCGTCACCGCGTACGGCTTGCCGCTGGCGATGAAGTCCGAGACGACGCTGGAGATGTCGGAGACCATGGCGTCGGACTCGTTGAAGCAGTCGTAGAGGGTGGGCTGGGCACCCGTCACGATCGTGTGCTCCCACCAGCCGAAGGAGCGCCAGTAGGCGGCGTTCCACTCGGTCCGCAGGCTCTTGATCTCGGCGAGACGCACAGGGTCGGCGAGGGAGACGCGGGACTCCTCGGCCTGGTCGCCGCCCGAGCGGCCGGGCTTGGTGAGCTCGGCGAGCCGGGCCTCGATCCGGATCAGCCCGGCGCGCGCGGCGGCACGTTCGGCCTGTCCTGCGGCGGTCTCGTCGGCCCAGCGGGGGTCGGCGGCACGCTCGGCGGCCGCCTTCCGCACCATCGCCGTGATCCGCTCGTGGGCGGCGAGCGCCTTCTTGCTGCGGATGCCGGTGAAGGGGTGCGGCTTGTAGATCAGACGTACCGGGCGCTCCGCCTCCAGCAGCCGCCGGACGATGTTCTCGCCGGCGAGCAGCAGGGAGGTGTTGCCGGGGTTGTTGTCCCAGCCCTCCCAGGTGGGGGCGTAGAGGACGGTGGGGACGGGGTTCTTCGGAGTGCCCGTCCAGGACTCGATGGGGGCCAGCTGCGGCCGGCCGACCTCGACGATGTCCTCGTCGCGGACGCCGACGTCGGCGAGCGCGTACCGGTCACGGCCGGCCCGCCCCGCGGTCCACACCTCGTCGTACACCTTGGAGAAGGGGTTGACGCTGGCGAGCTTGTCGCTGTCGCCGTGGCCGATGAAGACGTGCTTCATGGTCGGGACGCGCAGCATGTGGATGTTCTTTCCGACATTGGCCGGGTAGAGCGTGACGCGGACCGAGTCGAACTTCATCGCCATCAGGTGCTGGCCGCCGGGGATGCACAGCACGGGAACGGAGGTCTCGTTGAGCTTCGCGACGAGGCCCCGCTCCCGCATGATGACGATCGGCCGGCCGTCGAGCTGCTCCATGGTCCCGAGCCACATGTTGACCTGGTAGGCGGAGTCCTCGGAGCCGGAGAAGTACAGCGCGACGGTGGGCTGGTACTCGCCGAGCCACTTCTGGACGGCCTTGAGGACGGCCGGCCCGGAGGGCACCCGGCGCCTGCGGCGCAGATAGGGCACGAGCGCCACGGTGTAGAGGAGACCGAGGGCGACGGTGGCGGCGGTACCGGCATAGCCGACGACGTCGTACCCGGTGGCCGCCGCGACGACGACGCCCGCCATCGCGGGGATGTCGAGGTGCAGCATCTTCTCGCTGGAGCGGCGCAGCAGGGCGCGCGGCGGGGCGTCCGGGATGCGCACGGCGTGGAGGTCGACGTTGCGGGTGACGACCGGCATGGTCCGGCGCAGCCGGATCAGGGTGGTGAGCGCGCCGTGCGGCGCCTGGAGGCCGTAGAAGAGCAGGAAGCAGGCGACCGCCGCGTAGAACAGCGGTCCCTCGGCGAGACCGGCGCGGGCGAGCAGCAGGATCAGCAGAAGCTCACGGAGCAGGAAGCGGATCGGCAGACCGGCCCGGACCTTGTTGAGGCGGTTGACCAGGTAGCTGCCGCGCTGGTGCAGATACCAGTCGGCGACATAGGTCACGGCCGCGGCCGCCGCGAACATCCAGATGTCCGGGATCAGCGCGGCGATCATCACGCATGGATAGCTCAGCCCCATGAGGACCGCGGCGGCCAGCTCTGACCGGCTGCCCACACGTGCCAGGCGAATGGCGGTCGAAATCACGTAGAACCTGCTCCAAAGGTGCCGGTTGATTCACATTGGAGGGAATTGTGAGGGCGGGGTCCTCACTAACTCGGGCCTCTGCATCGCGGAAGCGATCTCAGAGGCCCGAATAAGATCTTTGATGGAGAAGTATTACACATCCTCCTGGCGGTCCAGCACGGACGCCAGAGCCTGCTCGAACCCGGAGGCCTCGCTCGCCCCGCGGGTCGGGTCCTGCTGACGTACGTCGATGACATGGCCGGTCAACTCGGAGAGCAGCACATCCAGCGAGGTCCGGGCAACGGCCTCGGAGGACAGCAGCGAGCCGGCCGGCTCCTGGCCGAACGCCTTGGTGCGCATCGGCGTGGCCGTGCGCTCGGGATTGACGCAATTCACCCGAATTCCCTCGGCCGCCCATTCGTCGGAGAGAGCCTGGGTGAGATTCACCATAGCCGCCTTGGTCGACGAGTAAAGGCTGTATTCGGCGCGACCCCGGGTGTAGCTGGAAGAGGTGTAGAGGAGCAACTGCCCCTTGGACTCCGCCAAATACTTGTAAGAGGCGCGGGCAATCTGGACGGGTGCCAGGTAATTGACGTTCAGCGCTTCCTGAATGGTCGCGTTGTCGGTCTCGGCGAGCTTGCCGATGCGCAGCACTCCCGCGGTGTTGATGACGTAGTCGACGCGCCCGGTCTCCGCGTACGCCTTGGAGAGGGCGTCGTCCACGTGCTGCGGGTTCTCCACGTGGGTGCCGGTGGTGGAGCGCCCCAGCGCGTAGACCTTCGCGCCGTACTCCTCGGCGAGGGCGGCGATGTCCGCGCCGATGCCGTAAGAACCGCCGAAGACGACCAGGGTCCTGCCGGCCAGCAGTTCGCGGTACGCGGCCTCGTCGGCCTGGCGCGGCGCGGCGGTGGAGGCGAGCTGGAACAGCTTGTCGGCGATGAAGACGTCGACCGGCTGCGTCACCTTCATGTTGTACTCGTCACCCGCGACGACGTAGATCGGCACGTCCGGGAGGTACCTGAGCACGACGCTGCAGTCGTCGGTCGCCTGGAAGTTCGGGTCACCCGCGGCGATCTCGTACGCCCGGCGGATCGTGGAGAGCTTGAACGCCTGCGGGGTCTGGCCGCGGCGCAGCCGCGAGCGGTCCGGCACGTCGGTGATGAACTCGCCGTCCTCGCCGTGGGTGCGGGTCACGATGATGGTGTCGGCGGAGGGGATGGCGACGTCGACGGCCTGGTAGCGGTCGAGGGCGCTGACGCAGTCCGCGATCACCCGCTGTGACAGAAGCGGACGCACTGCGTCATGGAAGAGGACGTTGGCGTCCTCGCCCTCCGCGAGGCCTTCGCTGAGGGCCTCGATCGCGCGCTCGGTGGTCTCGTTCCGGGTGGCGCCGCCCTCGATCACCCGGCGGACCTTGGTCAGCCCCGCCTTCGCGATGATCCTCTCCACGTCGGGCACGAAACCCGGCGCCATCAGCACGATCACATCGTCGATCGCCTCGGCCTGCTCGAAGATCGACAGCGTGTGCTCGATGACGGCCTTGCCGGCGATCTTCAGCAACTGCTTGGGGATCGCGAGCCCCACACGCTGGCCGGTACCACCGGCGAGCACGACTGCTGTGGTGCGGGGCTTGGCTTCGTGCGGCACGGACACAGACGGACCTCTACCTTGCGATGACTGGGGGACGGTGTGATGGTCGCACTCTGCGTGACCGTCCCGCAAGGCAGTCCTCAAGGTGTCCACACCGCCCGGAAACCCCCTGTTCACCCTGCGGTCAGAGGGGTTTGAGGGGGCGAACCGGAAGAAGAGGTGACAGATACCACAGGCCAAGGCTGTGGCCCAGCGCTACTTCATCGTTTTGTCGACGACATTGAGCACGAGTTCATTGCCCGCGCTGAAGAACATCTTCACCGTGACCTGTGCCCGAGCCCGGGAAAGCAGCCCGTCCACGGCCGCGCGCACCCGTGCGAGCGGCCGCTTCCTGAGCACGTCGACGGAGGGGTAAGGGAAGACGCTGCCCTTCTCCGCCACGTCGTCGAGCACCCGGCCGATCCGGACCGGCGCGGCCCCGGGCGCGGGGAGCAGCCAGAGGTCCCAGACGTCGTGGGCCGAGGCATGCACGGCGACCGGCGCGGAGAGCGGGATCACACAGCGGAACCCGTCGGCCCCGATCCGGGTACCGGGGAACTCCAGCTCGCGGGCGTCCGCTCCGCGGCGGCGCAGCAGGAGCACCGGCTCCCCGACCGGCCGGACCTGGCCGAGCAGCCGGCCGGACACGGTGATCCGGCGGGAGCCGACGGTGATCTCGCCGGACTCGGCGTGGGCCGGGCGCACCCAGGAGCGCAGGGCGAGGCCGCCGTGCCGCACGTAGGGGACCAGGGTGTGCACGGGCTCTCCCGGCCGGACCCGGTCGGCGGCCCGCATCGCTCCGCGCTGGTCGACGGCCCGGGGGACGAGCCGGGGACGGCCCGAGGCGTCCTCCTGCACCGTGCCGGCCGCCGGCGGGTCGATGTGGCACGTCCAGACGCCCTCGGCGAGGCCGGCGTCGGCGGGGATCACAGCACGGCCGGACGCGTCGAAGGGGAAGACCCGGTCGGGGACGGCGGCATCGGGATGGACGCAGACGAGGTCCGACCGCCCGGCGCGTTCGCCGAGCAGAGTCGCCGTCACATCGCCGTTCTCCTCGGCCGCACAGTCCACGAGCGGGCAGGCGGCCGTCCGGTCGCCCCCCGGTACGGCGGGTGCGGGCCCCCCGGTGTGCGCACGGGTGCCCGCGCCGAGGTCCGCGAACAGTTCCTCGTACTGCTTCGCGACCGGGCCCGGGTCGAAGCGGCGGGCGTGGGACCGGGCCGCTGAGCCCATGCGGCGACGCAGCGGCTCGTCGTCGATGAGACGGAGAAGGGCGTCGGCGACGGCCCCGCGGTCGCCGACGGGGACGAGCAGGCCGTCGACGCCGTCCGCGACGATCTCGCGCGGGCCGTAGTCGCAGTCGGTACTGACGACGGGCAGTCCGCACCGCATCGCCTCCACGAGCGTCATGCCGAAGGACTCGTGGCGCGACGTGGAAACGGCGATGGCGCCCTTCACCCACTCCGGCTCGATGGGCGAGCGAGGCCCCATCAGATGGACGCTGTTGTAAAGGCCGAGCTCGTCGATGCGCCTGCGGAGACGTTCCTTCTGCTTGCCCCAGCCGCAGATGCGCAGGGTCCACTCCGGACGCACGGCCACGACCTGGGCGAAGGCCTCGATCAGGACGTCGTACTGCTTCTCCGCGGCGAGACGGCCGGCCGCGACGACGGTCGTCCCGCCGAGGTCGGAGACGGGCACCACGGGCTCGGGGACGCTGTTCGGTATGGACAGCACCCGGGTGTCCGGCAGCGGCATCCGCTCACGCCACACGGCGGCGTCGCCCTCGGAGACGGTCACGAACGCGTCGAGTGCGGCGAGGTGCCGGCGCATCTCGGCGCGCAGCTCGGGCTTGTGGTGATGGTGCGTCATGTGCTCCTGCCCGATGAGCACGGCGCCTGCGGGCGCGAACTGGGCGACGTAAGCGACGAGTCCGGGGCGGGTGCCGATGACCACGTCCGCGTCGGAGACGGCGTAGTGCTCGCGCACACGCTGGTCGGTGAGCCTGCTGTACTCCTTGAACCGCGCCTCGTGTGCGGGAATGCACTCGGCGGGCTCCAGCGCGAGGGGGTGCTTCGTCTCGTTGCCGGGGGACGAGGGGCGGGTGTCCACCAGTGGGACGACGGTGATCCGCGGGTCGATCGCGAAGAGCGGCTCGTCCCGGTGCCGGAAGACGGAGACGATCTCCACCTCGTGGCGTCCGGCGAGCTCCTCCGCGAGATTGAGCGTGGTGCGGATGGTGCCGCCGATGCCGTAGATGGTGTGGATGAGGAAGGAGACCTTCATCAACGCTCCGTTCGACCGTGCTGGGGCACCTTGCTGCCCCACCCCCGCGAACAAGACGGTGATATCGGGGAGGAGGTTGCGCCACCGCACGGATCCGAACGGAGGGGACATCTCCCCTGCCACCGGGCATGTCGGCACGGCGCCACGGACCGGCTGGGGAGGCGGGCCCGGGAAGGACGCTCGCCAGGGTGCGCTACGGGTGCCGGCTCCGGACGCGCTGGGATCCGCCCGTGCCCGTCGGAGAGGACCCCGGTGGCTGGATCCCCGCGCAGGCGGATCGGCCCAAGCCCGAAAACGGGCCGGGGCCGGGGGCTGCTGCCCCCGGCCCCGGCCGACACCACGCGCCGTCGGATCAGAACGGCGCCGGAACGGAACGGCTCGGATCAGAACGGCTCGAAGTCGTCGTACTCGCGTGTGGCCTCGTCGCGCTCCGCCTGCCGGTCCTTGCGGCGCTGCGCCGCGGGGCGCGGGGCCTCGAAGCGGTGGTCCTCGCCGCGGCGGCCGAGCATTTCCGCGCCCGCCATCATCGTGGGCTCCCAGTCGAAGACGACGGCGTCGTCCTCGGGGCCGATCGCCACGCCGTCACCGGCACGGGCGCCGGCCTTCATCAGCTCTTCCTCGACGCCGAGGCGGCTCAGCCGGTCCGCGAGGTAACCCACGGCCTCGTCGTTGTTGAAGTCGGTCTGGCGGACCCAGCGTTCGGGCTTGTCGCCGCGCACGCGGAAGAGGCCGTCCTCCTCCTGCGTGACGGTGAAGCCGGTGTCGTCGACCGCCTTCGGACGGATGACGATGCGGGTAGCCTCCTCCTTCGGCTTGGCCGCGCGCGCCTTCGCGACGATGTCGGCCAGCGCGAAGGACAGCTCCTTCAGCCCGGTGCGGGCGACCGCGGACACCTCGAGAACCCGGTAGCCGCGCTCCTCGAGGTCGGGCCGGATCATCTCCGCGAGATCCTTGCCGTCGGGGATGTCGACCTTGTTCAGCACGACGATCCGCGGACGGTCGTCCAGGCCGCCGTAGTGCCGCAGCTCCTCCTCGATGACGTCGAGGTCGGAGACCGGGTCGCGGTCGGACTCCAGTGTCGCCGTGTCCAGCACGTGCACCAGCACCGAGCAGCGCTCGACGTGACGCAGGAACTCCAGGCCCAGGCCGCGGCCCTGGCTGGCGCCGGGGATCAGGCCCGGCACGTCCGCGATGGTGTAGACGGTCGAGCCGGCGGTGACGACGCCGAGGTTCGGCACGAGCGTGGTGAAGGGGTAGTCCGCGATCTTCGGCTTGGCGGCGGACAGCACCGAGATCAGCGAGGACTTTCCGGCGCTCGGGTAGCCGACGAGCGCCACGTCCGCGACCGTCTTGAGCTCCAGGACGATGTCGCCGGACCGGCCGGGCTCGCCGAGCAGGGCGAAGCCGGGCGCCTTGCGGCGGGCCGAGGCCAGCGCCGCGTTGCCGAGACCGCCGCGACCGCCCTCGGCGGCCACGTACGTCGTGCCGTGCCCGATCAGGTCGGCCAGCACGTTCCCCCGCTTGTCCAGGACGACGGTGCCGTCGGGCACGGTCAGGACGAGGTCCTGGCCGTCCTTGCCGGAGCGGTTGCCGCCCTCGCCGGGCTTGCCGTTGGTCGCCTTGCGGTGCGGCGAGTGGTGGTACTCGAGCAGGGTCGTGACGGACTGGTCGACGGTCAGGATGACGTCACCGCCGCGGCCGCCGTTGCCGCCGTCCGGCCCGCCGAGGGGCTTGAACTTCTCACGGTGTACGGAGGCGCAGCCGTGGCCTCCGTTACCCGCGGCGATGTGCAGCTCGACGCGGTCCACGAAGGTGGTCATGGTCCTGTGCCTCCATTACGAAAGTGGCGAAGTGCGGAGCACGGCGATCCGTGCGGGTATGTCTGTCCGTCAACAAGCGAAAGGCGGACCCGCTTCCCGCCCGGGGAAGTGGTCCGCCCTCGCAAGAACTCCGGTCAGGCGACCGGAACGACGTTCACGACCTTGCGGCCGCGGAAGGTGCCGAACTCCACGGCACCGGCCTGCAGCGCGAACAGCGTGTCGTCGCCGCCGCGGCCGACGCCCGCGCCCGGGTGGAAGTGCGTGCCGCGCTGACGGACCAGGATCTCACCGGCGTTGACGACCTGACCGCCGAAGCGCTTCACGCCGAGCCGCTGAGCGTTGGAGTCGCGACCGTTCCGGGTGGACGATGCGCCCTTCTTGTGTGCCATCTCTCCTCAGTCCCTTACTTCGCAGCCGTGGGGATCGCCGTGACCTTGATCGCCGTGTACTGCTGGCGGTGGCCCTGACGACGGCGGTAGCCGGTCTTGTTCTTGTAGCGCAGGATGTCGATCTTGGCGCCCTTGTGGTGGTCCACGACCTCGGCCTGAACCTTGATCCCGGCCAGCACCCACGGGTCGCTGGTCACGGCGTCGCCGTCGACAACGAGCAGGGTCGAGAGCTCGACCGTGTCGCCGACCTTGGCAGTGGAAATCTTGTCAACCTCAACGATGTCGCCGACAGCAACCTTGTGCTGGCGACCACCGCTGCGCACGATGGCGTACACGCGGATCTCTCTCTCGCTCGTCACGGAAACCCCTGATGCCAGCCGCCCGCACGGGCCGGGGCCCGGACAGTCCGCAAGGGATGGACGGCCTCTCCGGATCGCGGACCCGGAGGGAGGTGCTCAGAAGCTGGCGTACGGAAACACGCCGACGGTCAAGGTTACGGGCAGGGCCGCAGGGGGTCAAACCAGCCCCCGGGAGGCCACGGAACCACGGAAACCAGCCACGCGCGCCGCCACGCGCCGCACGGCGGGCTCTGTGACGGGCTGTGCCGTGAGCCATGCGCCGGCCGGCAACGCGGCGTTCCCCCGTGCCGTCCCGGACACCGCCTCGGCACTCCCCCGGAACGCCGTCTCCCGCATACCCCCTGCCTGGCCGCCCGTTCCCCGGCGCCCCGGCCCGGCGGCCCCTGGCCGCCCGGGCCGGTGTGGTTGTTGAATGTGCGCTCGTGCCCCTGCGCTCCTTCCTCACCATGCCCCGGCTGCTCCGGCACGGCCCCGCCGTCGGCGCCGACCTGCCGCCCGACGAGGCGGTGCTCCTCGACGCGCGGCCCGCGCCGCTGCGCGACGCCGTGTCCGCCGCGGCTGCGGGGGACCACGGACCGGCCCGCGAACTGCTGGCCGCGACCCGGCTCGGCGCCGAGTGGGAACGGCGCAGCCATTACGTCGGCGAGCTCGCCGACGCCGCCGTCCACAGCCCCGGCTGGCTGGACGGCTGGCTCGGCGAGACGCCGGAGGACCCGGACGCGACGCTGGTCAGGGCCGACCTCTCCCTGCGCAGGGCGTGGTCGGTCCGCGCCGGCGACCGGGCCCGGCAGGTGTCGCCCGACCGGCTCCGGGCGTTCTTCGCGCTACTGGAGGACGCGGTCCCGGTGCTGAGCGCGGCGGCCGAGCTCAATCCCGACGACCCGGTCCCGTGGCGGATCGCCCTCACCCACGCCACGGGCATCCAGGCACCGCGCGAGGTCTTCGACGCCTACTGGGCGGAGGCCACCGCGCGCGCCCCGCACCACCACGGCTGCCACGCCGCCGCGCTGCAGTACCTGTGCGCGAGGTGGCACGGCTCGCACGAGGAGATGTTCGACTTCGCCGAGCGCGCCGCCGCCCCTGCCCTGCCGGGGTCGAAGCTCCACGCCCTGCCGCTGGCCGCCGCGATCGAGTACGACGTCGTCGCCGGAGCAGGCGGCCGGGGGCCGGTCGACCGCTCCCGGATCGACGCGGCCGTGGACCGGGCGCTCGGCCTCTCCTCCTTCTACGGGCCCGGTGACCCCGAGGCGGCCGGTTTCCGCAACGAACTGGCGCTGATGCTGATCCTGTCCCAGCGCTTCGACGAGGCACTCGACGTGTTCCGGGCGATCGGCGAGCAGGCCCGCTCGCACCCCTGGAGGCACTTCGGGGAGCCGAGGCGGGAGTTCCTGGAGTTCCGCACCGGGGTGCGCATGCGTATCGCGGGATCCACGCCCTTCTTCTCCCGGCCCCCGGAGTCGGCGTCCCGGAGCCGCGGAAGGACCCCCGGAGGTTCCGCCGTCCATCTGCTGGCGATAGCCGCGGCCCCGCCCGCGCGGGTCGCGACGGCCGCGCTGATGTGCGGGGTGCCGCTGCGGATCGCCCCGGCGGGTGGCTCGGCGAGCTATGTGGCGCCGGCGCCGGACGAGCCGGGCGGGCGGCGGGCGGCCCTGATCGGCGGGGAGGACCGCCTCACCGGCGCCGCCGGCGCCTTCACCAGCGGTGAGAAGTGGCCGACGCTCGTGCTGCGGCGGACCGGGGACCTGGCCGGCTTCACACTGCTGCACCGGGGCAGGAAGGCGGCGTCCCACGCCTGGGACCCGTCCGCCCCGGTCACCGACCACGCGTCCGCGTCCGCCACGGCCGAGGCGCTCGCCCGGATGTACGGACTGCCCGATCCCCGGCCGCTCACCGGGCTGCTGCGTTCCTCGACCGCTCCGGCGCGCCGCCAGGCGGACCTCGTCTCCGCCCTGGGCCTCCCCCCGCTGCCGGCCGGCTTCGGCCGGCTCGCCGACCCACTCGCGGGTGTGCCCGGGACCGGGCTGCTGAAGCGCCGCGGTCTCCTCGCCGGGATGCGCGACACCCTCGCGAACGACCCGGAACGCCTGCTGGTCCGGTCTCCGGGCGCAGGCCCGCCGCCCCGTCCGAAGCGTTGGTGGCTGCCGCGTCTGCTCGCCCTGGCCCTGTTCGCCCCGGCCGCGGCCTGGGCCTGGTGGTCCCCCGGCGTCGGCCCGCTGCGCTCCGTCCTGTTGTCCCTGCTGGCGCTGATCTTCGGGGCGCAGATCGTGGCGGCGGCGAGGAATACGGCTCGCGCCGCAACCCCCGCGGAAGCCCCTATTCCGCCAACCTGATTCCGATATGGACAAGTCCTCGCTTCACGGCATAAAACGGAATATCTAGAGGCGTGCCGAGGTCGGACGCAGACGGTTCATCCGGCTCGCGGGCGGCAGTGCAGCGGGCGTCGCCGTAGCGGGCGGCGGGGCGTTCACCGCCATGGCCACCGGGGTCTTGGACGGAAAGCCGGACCCGTTCGCGAACATGCCGCGTTCGCTCGCACTGAGCCTGCCGCAGACGCAGGGCGGTGGCTTCCCCGTGCCGCCACTGCCGGACCCGAACAACGGGGGCACCGGCTCGGCGCCCGACCCGTCGACGCGCATCCCGCACGCGCGGAAGGCGCCGGACGCACGGGCCGTCGAGCAGGACGTCCCGACCGCGCTGCCGTTCGAGTTCAAGCGGAACGGCTTCACGATGGTGCAGGACCTGCCCGAGGCACTGCGCCCGTGGCGGAACAGGCCGATCAGCTGGGAGAACAGGACCCCCACGGGCCTGTACCGGCTGAACGCCCAGGGCGCCTACCTGTACCACCCGAACAACGGGAGCGTCGGCTACGATCACCCGGTCGGCCAGGTCCAGTTCGGCCTCGGCTGCATCACCAGCTATCGCGTCGAGACCGACCCGGCCCGCAAGGCGGTCTTCCTCCGGCGTGCCAAGGCCCAGGCCGACCGCCTGATCGAGAAGCGCGTCGAGGCCCGCGGCGCCTGGTACTTCCCGTACGGGTTCGACTTCAAGCACGAGGTGCACAGCGGAGTCGACTACAAGGCACCGTGGTACTCGGGCATGGCCCAGGGCGAGGCGATCAGCCTCTTCGTTCAGCTCGCTCAACTCGACGGGGTCACCGAGGCCGAGCGCACCCTCTACATGACCGCCGCCCACGGCGCCTTCTCCTCACTGCTCCGGGGCGACAACGGCGTGCCGTGGTGCGTGAACAAGGACCGCGCGGGCTACCTGTGGATCCAGGAGTACCCCTTCAAGGCCGCCGGCACGGGTGACCACACCTACAACGGCATGGTCTTCGCGATGTTCGGGCTCTGGGACTACTACCAGGCGACCGGCAACGAGCTCGCCGCCCAGCTGTACGACGGCGCGTGCACCACCATGGCGCGGTACTTCCCGCTGCTGCGCAACACCCGCGGGATCTCCTACTACTGCCAGACCCACCGGATCACGACGGACTCGTACCACCCGCACCACATCGTCCTGTGGCGCCAGCTCCACTGGCAGACGAACAGCGTCGTCTTCGCCAACCAGATGGACCTGCTGATCGACGACTTCCCCCCGTACGTCCTGCCCGCCGGCGCGGCGATCGCCATCGCCAAGGGCACGCACACGCTCTACAAGATCGCCGCCAAGCCGGACGGGTCCTACGACAAGAACCTGGCCGCGCCGGACAAGATCCTCTCCACGAAGAAGGTCACCTTCGCCAAGGCCACCGGCGCCCCGGTGAGCATGCGGCGACGGATCAAGGGCGCGGGCATCTGGTACCAGATCAGCGCCGGAGCGTACAAGGGCTACTGGATCGGCGAGGCGTTCCCGAAGGTCTTCCTGCGCGGTGAGTACCTCCCGACCGACTACCGGGTGCAGCGCACGCTCACGTTCCGCACGAACACGGACATCGTGGCGTACAGGTTCGGCAGCAACGGCGCCGTGGGCACGACACGGAACCTGAAGTACGCGACGGCGACCACCGCGACTTTCGACCGGAGGTCGATCGTGAACGGCCGGGCGATGTGCCGCATCTCCGCGGGCGAGCTCGCCGGCTACTGGGTGCCCGCGAACCAGGTGATCGCCGACGGCGCCTGACACCGCTCCGGAGGGCGCCTTCACCTGCCGTCGCGGATCGCGTGAGCGGCCGCGACGGGCCGCCCGTCTCGGCCGCACGTCCGGGGCGGGCGGCCCGTATGCTCGGCCGGAGGCCAGACACCGGAAGGCAGAGAAGTGAACTACAGGGTCCAGCCCAGCGCCCAGGTCGACGAGGCCGCCGAGATCGGCGCCGGCAGCAGTGTGTGGGATCTCGCGCAGATCCGCGAGGGCGCCCGCCTCGGCGAGGGCTGTGTGATCGGCCGGGGCGCGTACGTCGGCACGGGCGTGCGCATGGGCGACAACTGCAAGCTGCAGAACTACGCGCTGGTGTACGAGCCGGCAGAGCTCGGTGACGGCGTCTTCATCGGTCCCGCCGTGGTGCTCACCAATGACCACAACCCGCGTTCCGTAGACCCCGAGGGCAAGCAGAAGCGCGGCGGCGACTGGGAGGCCGTCGGTGTGAAGATCGCCGACGGCGCCTCGATCGGCGCGCGTTCCGTGTGTGTCGCTCCCGTCCGCATCGGCCGCTGGTCGATGGTCGCCGCCGGCGCCGTGGTGACGAAGGACGTACCGGACTTCGCCCTGGTCGTCGGGGTGCCGGCGCGGCAGATCGGCTGGGTCGGCCGGGCCGGTGTCCGGCTGGCCGAGCGCGAGGGCGAGCCGGGCGTGTGGGAGTGCCCGCAGACCGGCGCCCTGTACGAGGAGAAGGACGGCGTGCTCACCGAGCGCTGATCGCAACCCGCCCGGGGCCACTCCGCCGGGCGGACGCCCCGCGGGCCGGGGCAGCGCGACGCTGCGCTCGCCAGCCGCGTGACGGCCCGGAGACCGGCTCGGCCATCCGATCGAGTCGGCCTCCGGGCTTTCGCGTGTCTGTCACGACTTACGCCCGGAATGTCCCCATAGGATCCGCAGCCATCGCCGATCCTCCCCGGGGGGCTTCAAGCATGGCCGAGAGCGGCAACACCCGACGGGACCGTTCCACACCGGAAGGTTCCACACTGGACCGCAGGCGGTTCATCCGGCTCACCGGCGGCACCGCGTTCGGCGCCGCCCTCACCGGAGCCGGCACCTGGGCGGACGCGGCGCAGGCCGCCCCGGGCGCGTTGGCCCCGGCTCAGCCGTTCCCCAAGGCGACGCTCCCGCCGCTCCCGCCCCTGCCCGACCAGCTCTCGGGAGGAAAGGTGACTCCCCCCGCGCCCTCCGTCCGCGCCCCTCGTGCGGGCGGCCCGCCCGCCCCGGCGGCCGTACGCGCCCCGATCCCCGACGCCCTCCCGTTCACCTTCCACGGCAGCGGCTACACCGCGGTGGATCTGCCGGAGCGGCTGCGGCCCTGGCGCGACCGGCCGACGCCCTGGTCGGGTGTCACGCCGGACACCGCACACACCTATCTCGACCGCGACGGGGTCATCATGTACCGCCCGCGCAGGTCGGCCCCGGGGTACGACCAGCCCGTCACCCAGATCCAGTTCGGTCTCGGCTGCGCCGCCGCGTACCGCACCACCCAGGACCCGGCACGCCGGGCGCTGTACCTCAGGCGCGCCAAGGCCCAGGCGAAGCGCCTGATCGACACCCGGGTCGAGGCGAGGGGAGCGTGGTACTTCCCGTACCCGTTCGACTTCACGCACGGCACCCACAGCGGCATCTCCTACCGGGCCCCCTGGTACTCGGGGATGGCACAGGGCGAGGCGATCAGCCTCTTCGTGCAGCTGTCCCTGCTCGACGGGGTCACGCCGGAGGAGCGCGCGCTGTACCGGACGGCCGCCGACAGGGCGTTCGCGTCGCTGCTGCGCGGGGACGACGGCGACCCGTGGGTGGTGAACAGGGACGCCGCGGGCTATCTGTGGATCCAGGAGTACCCGGTCGACGCGCCCGGCACGTCGGACCGCACGTACAACGGCATGATCTTCGCCATGTTCGGGCTGTGGGACTACGCCCGGATGACGGGGAACACTCTGGCGGCCCGCCTGTACGACGGGGCGTGCACCACGGTCGACCACTACTTCCCCACCCTGCGCAACCGGCGCTGGGCCTCGTACTACTGCCTGACCCACCGGATCCCGACGCCCTCGTACCACCAGCACCACATCAATCTGTACCGGCAACTGCACTGGCAGACCGGCAGTCCGCGCTTCGCCCACATGAGCGATCTGCTCACGGACGACCACCCCTCGGGCTTCCTGCCGGAGGGCTCGCCCGTCGTCCTCGCCGCCGGCACGCACACGCTGTACCGCTACGACACCGACCCGGACGGTGACTTCGTTGCGTCGAAGGGGGACACCGAACTCGCGCGCAGGACCGTCAGCCTGCCCCGCACCGGCCGGGCCACCGCGAACCGCCGCCGCCGGATCAAGGGCCGCGGGGTGGCCTACCGGATCGACTCGGGCCCCTACGCCGGCTGGTGGGCCGGTGAGTCCCACCCCAGGTGCTACCTGCTCGGGGAGTTCCTCCCCACCGAGTACCGGCCCGGCCGAACGCTGTCCTTCCCCGCGGGCGGCAAGGTGACCTGCCACCGCTACGGCCGGGACCACGGCGTCGCCGCCACCCGCACCGTGACGTTCGACAGACCGTCCGGAGCGCCCTTCGACCGGCGGTCGGTCGTGAACGGACGGCCGATGTGCCGTATCTCCGCCGGAGCCCTCGAGGGCTACTGGGTGTACGCCGGGGACGTCACCACCGACGGACGCTGAGCACCGCTCCGCCCGGTCGCCCGCGACCACCAGGGTCCACCACGGACCGCCCGCCCGCGCGGACGGTCCCGGGTGACCGGTTTTCGCCTGAATTACGCACACGGTTCACGAAATCGTTACGCGGTCGCGCCGTTGATCGCCTGGGGCGTTCTGACCTTTGCATGCACACGACCTCCGCCCGGTGCGGCCCCATGGCCCTGGGCCTGGTCAGTGCGCTGATTGCCTACCATTACGAGCAGTGTGAGACCGTGACACGCCTGCCCACGCCCGGACCGAGAAGAAGAGTGCTCAGTGAAAGTCATCAGCATCGTCGGCGCCCGTCCTCAATTGGTGAAGCTCGCCCCCATCGCGGCGGCGTTCGCGGAGACCGCGCACGAGCACTTCATCGTGCACACCGGGCAGCACTACGACGCCGACCTCTCCGACGTCTTCTTCGACGGTCTGGGCATCCCGGACCCCGACGTGCACCTCGGCGTGGGCTCCGGCAGCCACGGTGTGCAGACGGGCTCCGTGCTCTCCGCCCTGGACCCGGTCCTGGAGCGCGAGAAGCCGGACTGGGTCCTCGTGTACGGCGACACCAACAGCACGATCGCCGGCGCGCTCTCGGCCGTGAAGATGCACCTCCCGGTGGCGCACCTCGAGGCTGGCCTGCGCTCCTTCAACCGGCGGATGCCGGAGGAGCACAACCGCGTCCTCACCGACCACTGCGCCGACCTGCTGCTCGCCCCGACCGAGGAGGCCATGCGCCATCTCGCGAGCGAGGGCCTCGCCGACCGGGCCCGGCTCGCCGGCGACGTCATGGTCGACATCTGCCTGCGGATTCGGGACGCCGTGCGGGCCGGTGAGCACCCCGCTCCGGCGCTGCCCGAGGGTATCGACCCGTCGCAGCCGTTCCTGCTGTCGACGCTGCACCGCCCGGACAACACGGACGACCCCGAGCGGCTCTCCGCCATCCTGGAGTCGATGGCGAAGCTGCCGGTCCCCGTGGCGCTGCTCGCCCACCCGCGTCTGGTCGCCCGCGCCGAAGCGCACGGCATCAACCTGGCCCAGGGCAGTGTGCACGTCGGCCGGCCGCTGCCGTACGCGGGTCTGGTCGCCGCCGTGCTCGCCTCCACCGGCGTGGTCACGGACTCCGGCGGTCTGCAGAAGGAGGCGTTCCTGCTGGAGCGCATCTGCACCACGGTCCGCCCCGAGACCGAGTGGGTGGAAACCGTCGAGACCGGTTGGAACGTCCTTGTTCCCGACCCGCACGCCCTCTCCCCCGAGGAGTGGGCCGCGACGGTGACCCGCGCCGTGCCGACCGACGACCCCGGCACCCCGTACGGCGACGGCCGGGCCGCCCAGAACGTTGTCAGGATCATGGAAGAGTGGAAGGGGGGCAGCCGGCACGCGTGACGGAGCAGTGGCCCCGCGCCGCGCGCCCGCGACGGGCGACGCGGCGACCAGGTGGCCCGAATCCGTACATGTCACCGTGCTAGCGTCACCGACTATGTCAGCGTCTCCCGGATCCGGGCTGCCCGCCGAAGGCAAGCGGCCTCATGTGATCTACCTCGCCATCGGGTTCCCGCCGGCCGCCAAGAGCTCGGCCTACCGCATGCGCGAGACAGCGAACCAGTTCATCAACGTGGGCTGGGACGTGACCGTCGTCAACGTCGCCCAGGAGTCCTGGGAGCGGGACTCCGGCGTCGACCTCACCCTGCTGGACCAGGTCGACCCCAAGGTCAAGATCGTCGAACTGCCCCTGGCGCGCGAGGATCTCGAGACGGACATCCGCCTCTACGACGAGGCCCGTGCGCTCAACCCCAACGGCTGGGTCGCCAAGCTGCGCCGCCGTCAGATGAAGCCGTTCCCCGAGCCCAACTTCGGGGAGTGGCGCACCGACCTGGAGCAGGCGGTCCTGCGCATCCACGAGGAGCACCCGGCCGATCTGCTGCTCGCCAGCTGTGTGCCGTACGTGAACCTCGCCGCGGCCTGGAAGCTGTGGGAGGAGAAGCGGGTCCCGTACGCCGTGGACTTCCGCGACGGCTGGTCCATCGACGTCATCGAGGGCGTCGAGGCCTTCGGGCCCGACTCCGAGGAGGGCCGCTGGGAGCGGAAGATCCTCGACGAGGCCCTCTCCCTGTGGGTGGTCAACGACCCCATCGCCGACCACTACCGCAGGCGCTACCCGGACTTCGCCGACCGCGTCCACGTCGTGCGCAACGGCTACGACGCCGACAGCTCCCCGGGCCGCGCCCACGCCCCGGACCCCGAGTCCGGGCTGGTCTTCGGCTACCTCGGCACGGTCAACTTCACCCCGCAGCACCTGGAGACGGTGCTGAACGCCTGGAAGGCGGCGCGGGAGAAGGAGCCGCTGCTGGCCAACGCGCGCTTCGAGGTGCGCGGCCACATCGGCAACGGTGCCGGCCGGGAGGCCAACCGGCACACGGAGATCCTCAAGCAGGCCGAGGCCGACGGCGTCCACTTCGGCGGCCCCGCCGCCAAGGCCGAGGTCGCGTCGATCTACTCCGGCTGGGACGCGATGGTGCTGATCCTGATCGGCGGCCGCTACGTCACCTCCGGCAAGGTGTACGAGTACATGGCCACGGGTCTGCCGATCGTGTCGGCACACGTCGTCGAGCACGACGCGTCGAACGTGCTGAGCGGGCACCCGCTGTGGACGGGCGCCGTCGGCGTCGACGAGGAGGGCCTGACCGAGTCGTTCGTCCGGGCCGCCCACATGGCGGTGGAGACCAGCGACGAGGTGCACGCCGAAGCCATGGCCCACGCGGACCAGTTCACCCGTGAGGCGCTGATGACCGTGGCCGTGAAGAACCTCGTCGAGGAGTTCACGGCGAAGTACGCCGCACCGGGCGCGCGGGGCGTCGGGCCCGGCGGCACCCCGGCCGCCGCGCCGGGCACCGGGGACGTGGCACCCCTCGCCGAGAAGTCGACCGTCGCCGGAGGACCCACCCCGTGACCGAAGTCCTGTTCGTCGCCGCTGCCAAGCCGCAGTTCGGCGTGCTCGCCGACTCGGTGCGCAAGTTCAACGCCCTGGGCGCGCGGGTGCACCTCGCGGCCACGTTCCACCTGGAGTCCTCCGCCGAGGAGGTCGCCGCGCTGGAGCTGACCGGGCTGCACCAACTGCCGCAGAGCGTCGCGCACCGCAGCCAGGCACTGCGGCGCAAGGCGCGCATGTCCCCGCTGGGCATGCGGGTGTGGATGCAGTCCAAGAGCGACTCGTGGCTGCGCGAGCGCGCCCGCAAGGCCGACGTCATGGTCGCGCTCGACCCGGGCGCCGTGTACACCGTGTGGCGGCTGGCCCAGTACAACCGCAGTGCCGCCGCCATGTTCGGGATCGCGCCCGGCCTGAAGGCCGTCGAGGGCCTGACGTCCCAGGGCGGCAGCGTGCAGCGCCGTTCGGTCATCCCGCCACTGGACGCCGTCGCCCGCGACGTCCGCCGCTCCGTGGACGGGCTGCCGGCCGCGGTGATGCGCACCGCGACGGCTCGTCCGGTGATGCGCTCCACCGTCGGCGCCCGGCTGTGGCGCACCGCCGTCACCGCCCCCGGTGTGCCGACCAGGGTGCGCGCCGCGACCTCCCGCTACGTCGCCGAGGGCATGCAGTGGGCGGGCCGTACGAGCGGCGCCGCCATAGCGCTCGCCGATGCCGCGTCGAAGATCCCGGACCTCGGGCTCAAGGCGCAGCTCCTCGACGAGGGCGTGATGAAGGAGATCGCCAAGGGCCTCAGCCCGCGTCATCTCGACAAGGCGGTGGCGGCCCAGCTCGCCCTCGCGGACCGGGAGTTCGCCGCCGGCCGCACGGAGAAGGCGGCCACGGCGCTGGACCGTGCGCTGTTCCTGGACTTCCACCGGGTGCTGCACATCGACCAGCTGTCCTCGCCGCTGGCGAAGGACGCGGAGGGATTCGTCGCCCCGCTGTACCGCTCCAAGGCGATGCAGGCGCTGAGCCGTCCGCAGGGCCGGAGGACGCCGTACAAGAAGGCGCCCGCGGACCGTCCGCTGCGGCTGCTGGTCACCACCAGCGCCAACGACAACTTCCTGCACCACATCCTGGACCACTTCGGCGACCACCCCGGCGTCGAGCTGCGGTTCCTGGACCTGGCCGCGTCGAAGCACCTGAAGCGGATCGCCTGGGCGGGCCGGCGGATGCTGGAGGACCGGCTGTCCGGCGGCACCAGCGACTACCAGGAAGAGGTGGAGCGGCTGCTCCGTCCGTACCTCGACTGGGCCGACACGGTCTTCCTGGACTGGTCGGTGGGCCCCGCGGGGATGCTCACGACGATCGACCCGGGCGACACCCGGATCGTGGTCCGGCTGCACAGCTACGAGGCGTTCACGCGCTGGCCGCACATGACGGACTTCTCGCGGATCGACGACCTCGTCTTCGTCGCCCCGCACGTGAAGGACCTGGCCGTGTCGCTGGTCCCGCAGCTGCGCGGCGACCGGGCACCCCGCTTCCACATCGTCGACAACGCGATGGACCTGTCCGGCTTCGCCCGGCCGAAGCCCGCCGAGGCCCGGTTCAACCTGGGCCTGATCGGGATAAGCCAGGTCGCCAAGGACCCGAAGTGGGCCGTGGACGTCCTGGAGCGGGTGCGCCGCCACGACGAGCGCTACCGGCTGATCCTGGTCGGCGGCGACATGGACCCGAAGACGAGCCGCGCGACGCGCGAGTACCGCCGCGAGTTCGAGAAGGAGCTGGCTCCCCTGGAGGAGTCGGGCGCCGTGGTCCGGCTGGGCCCGACGGACGACGTTCCGTCGAAGCTCCAGGAGATCGGCACCATCATCAGTTCCTCGGTCCGCGAGGGCTGCCACGTGGGCCTGATGGAGGGCGCGGCGAGCGCCGCCGTCCCGGTCGCCCGCGACTGGCCCTTCTACGCGGGCAAGCCGAACAGCGCCAGGACCCTCTACCCCGAGGGCTGGGTCGTCGGCTCCCCCGAGGAGGCCGCGAAACGGATCCTGGAGGCCACGGCCACCGAGGAGGCGTGGCGGAACGCGGGCAAGCTCGCGGCCGAGCACGCGCTGTCCGTGTGGGACTGGCCCGTGGTGCGGAAGGACTTCGAGAAGCTGTTCCTCGAGGAGCGTTAGAGAGCGGTACGAGGAAGGGCCCCGGGACGAGTCCCGGGGCCCTTCCCTTCGGCCCTCTTGTCCTCGTGCTCTTCGCCGACGTGCCGGCCGGGTGCCTTCGGAGCCGTCTACCCGTCCGCCGCACGGCGGACGGGCGGGCTGGCGGCTACGGGTGGCGCAGCCGCCAGCCCGCCCACGCCGACTCGACCATCTCCCGCACCTCGTGGCGCGCGCTCCAGCCCAGCTCCGCGCGGATACGGCCGGCCGAGGCGACGACCCGGGCGGGGTCGCCCGGCCGGCGGTCCGTGACCTCGGGCTTGACGCCCTCGTGACCGGTGACGTCCTGGATGATCCCGACCATGTCGGCGACCGAGACGCCCTCGCCGCGGCCGATGTTGAGGACCAGCCGGGCGTCCGGGTCGGCGGCGAGCCGACGTGCCGCCGCGACATGGGCGGAGGCGATGTCCTCGACGTGGATGTAGTCGCGGATGCAGGTGCCGTCCGGCGTCGGGTAGTCGTCACCGAAGATCCGCGGCGCCTCGCCGGACGTGAGCCGCTCGAACACCATCGGGACGAGGTTGAAGACGCCTTCGTCGCCGAGCTCGGGCGTGGCCGCACCGGCGACGTTGAAGTAGCGCAGCGAGGCGGTGGCGACGGGGTGGACCCTGCCGACGGCCGTGACCAGCCACTCACCGGCGAGCTTCGTCTCGCCGTAGGGGTTGATGGGTGCGCACGGCGTCTCCTCGGTGACGAGGTCGACGTCGGGCATGCCGTACACGGCCGCGGAGGACGAGAACAGGAAGCGGCTCACCCCGGCGGCGACCGCCGCGTCGAGGAGGACCCGCAGACCCTCCACGTTCTCCCGGTAGTAGTGGAGCGGCTCCGCGACCGACTCGGCCACCTGCTTCTTGCCCGCGATGTGCACGATGCCGGTGACGGCGTGGTCGCGCAGGACGCGGTCGACGGCGTCACGGTCGAGGACGGTGCCGATCTCCAGCGGCACCCCGGTGGGCAGCCGCTCGGCGCGGCCCGTGCTCAGGTCGTCGAGGACGACGACGCGCTCGCCGCCCTCCGTCATCGCCTTCACCACGTGCGATCCGATGAAGCCGGCGCCACCGGTGATCAACCAGGTCATGGGAACCTTCCTGCAATCGGGCCCTGCCCCGGGGATCCGCGGGGCAGGGCCGGATGTCGTCGCGTACGGAGCGGGCCGTCCGTCAGCCGCCGATGACGACTCGTCGGACGCCGGACCAGCGGGCCGGGTCGGTGGTGCGGCGGCCGTCGACCAGGACGGTGACGTCCGGCAGGTCGGAGGCGGCCAGCTCCCGGTACTCGGCGTGGTCGGCCTGGAGGACCGCGGCGGTGACCTTCTCTCCCTGGTGGGGGGTGAGTCCGTGCGCGGACAGTTCCTCCGCGGTGTACATCGGGTCGGAGACGAACGGCACCGCGCCCCGGGCCTTGAGGGCCTCCACGGTGCCGAAGACGCCGGAGAAGGCGGTCTCCTTGACGCCACCGCGGTAGGCGGCGCCGAGCACGAGCACGTTGACGTCGGTCAGGTCGCCGTAGGCGGCGGCCAGCAGGTCGACGGCGTACTCCGGCATGGCGGCGTTGGCCTCACGGGCCGAGCGCACGACGGTCGCCTCCGGGTCGTTCCACAGGTACATCCGCGGGTAGATCGGGATGCAGTGGCCGCCGACGGCGATGCCCGGCTGGTGGATGTGGCTGTAGGGCTGCGAGTTGCAGGCCTCGATGACCTTCTTGACGTCGATGCCGTTCTTGTCGGCGAACCGGGCGAACTGGTTGGCCAGACCGATGTTGACGTCGCGGTAGGTGGTCTCGGCGAGCTTCGCGAGCTCGGAGGCCTCGGCGGTGCCCAGGTCCCACACGCCGTTCGGCTGCGGAAGGTCGTCGCGCTCGTCGAAGTCCAGGACCTGCTCGTAGAACTCCACACCGCGCCCGGTGGAAGCCTCGTCGATACCGCCGACGAGCTTGGGGTAGCGGCGCAGGTCGGCGAAGACCCGTCCGGTGAGCACGCGCTCCGGCGAGAACACCAGGTGGAAGTCCTTGCCAGCGGTGAGGCCCGAGCCCTGCTCCAGCATCGGCGCCCAGCGGGTGCGGGTGGTGCCGACCGGCAGGGTCGTCTCGTACGAGACGAGGGTGCCGGGCTTGAGGCCCTTCGCGATGGCCTGGGTGGCGGCGTCCATCCAGCCGAAGTCCGGGGTGCCCTCGGCGTCCACGAACAGCGGGACGACGACCACGACGGCCTCGGACTGTGCGACGGCCGCGGCGGTGTCGGTGGTGGCGGACAGCAGACCGGCGTCGACGGCCTGCTTCAGCTTGACGTCCAGGTCGTGCTCGCCGGGGAAGGGCTCGATGCCGGCGTTGACCAGCTCGACGACCTTCTCGTTGACGTCGGCGCCGATGACCTTGTGGCCCTTGGCGGCGAACTGCACGGCGAGCGGAAGCCCGATCTTGCCGAGCGCGACTACACAGATATTCATCGGGTCAGTTTCCTCTTCACACGGGACATCAGGTGACGCAGCCGGCTGCGCTCGCCGGACGACGAGGACTCCCACAGCGGGGCCGTGGTGATGACGAGCCGTCCCTTGGCGTTGGCGTTCGCGGAGACACGGTACGGGGCCTTCTCGCGCCAGCGCCGTGCCAGGGGCAGCGGCCGGTCCAGGGTCCTCACCGGGACCTCGTACGTGGAGCCTGCCACGTCCAGATAGGCGCGGACGCCGAGCTTGGCCCTGACGGGCCTGATCGGGATGCGGGCGGTGAGCAGCGTCCCCGTGCCGTCGTCGGTGGTGGTGCGGCTCAGCTCCCCCGCCGGGGCGGGCAGTTCGGTGCCGACGGGCAGCCTGCGGGCGCCCGGTTTGTCGGCGCTCTTCGGCATCGCCTTGTTCGCGAGGCGGATGACGGCGTGGTCCGTCTCACCCGTCACGGGGACGCGGACCGAGAGGGCCACGGCCAGCTCCTGGCCCTGCTGCTCCCACCACGCCGAGACCAGCCCGGTGCCGACGGCGAGTTGCCTGGGCACGGACTCGCCGATGACCTCGTACAGCCGGTCGGGCAGGCCCAGGGCCGGGTCGCGGAACCCGGGGTAGCGCAGATACGCCCGGCCGTCCTCCAGCAGCAGCGGAGGCGCTCCCCCGACGACCTGCGGACGTGGGGGCACCCCCGCGGCGGCCTCCTCCTCGATGGCACGGATCAGCTCGGTGACGGCCCCGCGCTGGGCCAGCGCGATCCGCACCCGCCGCTTGACGTCCATCGAGTCGCGGAGCGGCTCGGTGAAGTAGTCGTCGGCGAGGGTGGCGATTCCGGCGCAGACCTGGATCTGCGTCTCCCGGTCGAGCGCCGGGAAGTCGTCCTGGACCAGCTTGGCGAGCTCCCAGGTGAAGTGGCGCTTGAACACCGCGTCACGCCGGGGGCCCGCCTCGATGAGCCCGGCCGTGAACTTCATGATCTCGGCGGTGCAGCGCAGCCTCGCCAGGTGGTTCGCGCGGTACGTGATGTTGCTGGCGTCCCCGCGCTTGACCGCGTAGTAGTAGGTGTAGTCGGCGAGGACGGAGATCTTCCGCGCCCGGACGCACGCCTCGATCGTGAACGGCTGGTCGCTGCCGACCGGCAGGTCCTCGGGGAAGCGCAGCTTGTGCTGCTCGACCAGGTCGCGCCGGAACAGCTTGGTGTTGGCCAGTGTGAACGGCAGCGCCGAGTCGTACAGGCTGACGTCCGGGTCGCTCTTCTTGTACAGCGCCTGGTGGACGTAACGGCCGTTCGTGCCGACCATCTTGCCGACGACGACGTCGGAACCGTGCTCGTCGGCACAGGCCACCATGCGCTTCAGCGCGTCCCTGCCGAGGTAGTCGTCGGAGCCGATGAAGTACACGTACCGGCCGGTGGCCACCTCCAGGGCCCGGTTGCTGGGTGCGGCCGGGCCACCGGAGTTGGCCTGGTGGATCACCTTGACGGTGCCGGGGTATCGCTCCGCGAAACGGTCGAGCTCCCGGCCGCTGTCATCGGTCGAACCGTCGTCGACGGCCACGACCTCCAGCCGGTCCACTCCGATGCTCTGGTTCACCAGCGACTCGAGGCACTCGGTGAGGTACGGCATCGTGTTGTAGACGGCCACGACGACGGTGACATCAGGGGTGGTCAACTGGCCACGCCCTCCGGGTTCAGCTGCACGGTGGTACCGCTCTTGGCGGAGTCGATGACAGCGGCGGCGACCTCGACGGTCCGCAGGCCCTGGCGCAGCGTGCAGATGTCCCGGGACTTGCCGAGCACCGCGTCCCGGAAGAGCTCGTGTTCGACGAGGAGCGGCTCGCGCTTCGGGATCGCGTAGCGGATCATGTCGCCCTCGGAGACACCGCGGAAAGCCTGCAGGGCCTCCCACTCGGTGGCCACGGCGGCGTTCGAGTAGAACGTCAGGTCCGCGGTGAGGGTGTCGGCGATGAAGCAGCCGCGGTCGCCGGTGACCGAGGTGAAGCGCTCCTTGAGCGGGCTCAGCCAGTTGACGAGGTGGCTGACCATCGTCCCGTCGGAGAGCTTGCCGACGGCCGAGACCATGTCCTCGTGCGGGCGGCCCGACTTGGAGACGGTGTGCGCCGCGATCGACGTGTACTGCTGGCCGGTGACCCAGGCCGTCAGGTCGATGTCGTGGGTGGCGAGGTCCTTGACCACGCCGACGTCCGCGATGCGGTGCGGGAAGGGGCCCTGGCGGCGGGTGACGACCTGGAAGACGTCACCGAGCTCGCCGGCCTCCAGTCGGGATCGCAGGCTGCGCAGCGCCGGGTTGCAGCGCTCGATGTGGCCCACACCGGCGATCAGGCCGCGCGACTCGAAGGCCTCGACCAGCCGGCGGGCACCCTCGACGGTGTCCGCGACCGGCTTCTCGATCAGCGCGCCGACTCCGGCCCCGGCCAGCTTCAGGCCGACTTCCTCGTGCAGCGCGGTCGGGCAGGCCACGACGGCGTAGTCGATGCCGAGCGCGATCAGCTCGTCGACGGTGGACAGCACGGGGGCACCCTGGGCCCAGCCGTTCTTGTCCCCCATGGGGTCGACGACGGCGACGAGTTCGACGCCGTCGAGCGCGGCCAGTACGCGGGCGTGGTGGCGTCCCATGGAACCCAGGCCGATCAGGCCGGCCCGCAGTGCAGCGGCAGTCACAGGTTCTCTCCCAGCGCGTTCACAGCGGTGACGATGCGCTCGAGGTCGCCCTCGGTGAGCGAGGGGTGGACGGGCAGCGAGACGACCTCTGCGGCCGCCCGCTCGGTCTCGGGCAGGTCCCAGTCACGGCCGGCCTTCTGGTCCGGCTCCCAGTACGGCTTCAGCCGGTGGATGGGCGTCGGGTAGTAGACGGCGTTGCCGACGCCGGCCTCGGTGAGCTTCGCCATGGCGGCGTCGCGGTCACCGCGGACCCGGACCGTGAACTGGTGGTAGATGTGGCGCGCGCCCTCGGCGACGACCGGGGTCACCACGTTCGAGGCGGTGATGTGCTCGGAGAGGTACGCGGCGTTGGCGATGCGCTGCTCGGTCCAGCCAGGCAGCTTGGCGAGCTGGACGCGGCCGATGGCTGCGGAGACGTCGGTCATGCGCATGTTGGCGCCGACGATCTCGTTCGCGTAGCGCTGTTCCATGCCCTGGTTGCGCAGCAGGCGCAGGGTGCGGGCGACCTCGGCGTCGCCCGTGGAGATCATGCCGCCCTCGAGGCTGTGCATGTTCTTGGTCGGGTAGAAGCTGAACGTGCCGCCGGAGCCGAAGGCACCGACCGGGGTGCCGTTCAGCGCGGCCGCGTGCGCCTGGCAGGCGTCCTCGACGACTGCCAGCTTGTGCTTGTCGGCGACGGCCATGATCTGGTCCATCGCGGCCGGGTGGCCGTACAGGTGCACCGGCATGATCGCGGCGGTCCGCGGGGTGATCGCGGCCTCGACGGCGGCCGGGGAGAGGCAGTACGTGTCCGGGTCGATGTCGGCGAAGACGACGTCGGCGCCGACCAGGCGGACCGAGTTCGCCGAGGCGGCGAACGAGAACGACGGGACGATCACCTCGTCACCCGGGCCGATGCCGAGAGCCATCAGAAGGAGGTGCAGCGCGGAGGTGCCGGAGTTGACGGCGACGCAGTGGCGGCCCGCCACGAGCTCCGAGAAGCCCTCCTCGAACGCGGCCACCTCGGGGCCCTGGACCACCCGGCCGCTGCGCAGTACGCGTACGGCTGCTTCGATCTCCTCTTCACCGATGACCGGGCGGGCAGCGGGGATGGGCTGCGCGTTGCTGCTCGGCATTGGACGTCCTCCTTGAACACCGCGAGAGCTCTTTGTGGCAGAGGTCCGGGGTCTGCGGGGCGTCTTCGGGCCGCGCGAACCCCTCCGGCGTGATGGCCGACGCCCTACCGAGGAATGCTGGGACCGGTCTGTCCCTTAACCGGGCCGGTTACCGACCGTAGTCTCCGGGTGGGTCCTCGGCACGGCAGCGACCGCCGTCACATTATCAGGGATTTCTCAGGCAATTTCTGGGCCGTTAACAGGCCCAGGCATCAATTGCGAAACAAATGGCTTGTCCCGCCCCCGAGTCCGCAGGGGCGGGACACGAACGTTCAACCACCGGCCATGGATTGTTCAGCTTTCCGCCGACGCCGTCACGGTCGGCAGGCTCTGCTGCTCCGCGGCGGCGGTCTTCTTGGCGGCCGACTTGGTCGTCTTCTTGGCGGTCGTCTTCTTGGCGGTCGTCTTCTTCGCCGCGGTGGTCTTCTTCGCCGCCGTCTTCTTCGTGGCGGCCTTCTTCGCCGTGGCTTTCTTGGCGGTCTTGCGGGCCGCCTTCTTTGCCGGGACCTCCGCGGGTGCCGGGACGGCCTCCGCCTCGGGCTCCGGGGCAGCGACCACCACGACCGCGGAGTCGTCCGCGCCGGACGGCGATCCGGCCGGTGCGGTGACCTTGCGGGTCACCCGGCGACGGGCACGCGGCGGAGCGGCAACGGGGACCTCCTCGGCCGGCACCTCCGCGGCCGGGGCGGCAGGCGCCTCTGCGGGGGCAGGGGCCTCTGCGGCCTCGGTCACGATCTCGGCGGCCTCGCTGCCCTTCGGGGAACCGGCCGGAGCCGACGCCTTGCGGGTGGCCCTGCGGCGGGTGCGGCCCGCGGGGGCGGGCTCCTCCACCGCGGCGGGCGCGGCCTCGGGCTCGCCCGCCGGGGCGGGGGCCGTCTCGGCGGTCTCCTCGTCCCGGACCGGCTCGGCCCGCTTCACCTCGGCCTCGACCGGCTCGGCCCGCTTCGGCGCGCCGGCCGGGGCGGTCGCCTTGCGGGACGCCCGGCGACGGCCGCGGCGGGACGCGGCGGCCTCGGCCTCGGCGGCGCTGCCGTACAGCTCCTCGTCCGGGGCGAAGGCGGGCTCGGGCAGGGCCGACGGCGCCGCGGCCTCGGCCGCGACCTCCGCCTCGGTCTCGGCTTCCTCGACCTCGCTCGGCGGGGCCTCGGCGCCCGGCGCCTCGACGACCACCTCGTGCTCGTGGACGTGCTCGGCGCCACCGCGGCCGCGCTTCTTCCGCTTGCCGCCACCGCCGCCGACGGCCGACGGCTGCTCCATGTGCACGACCACACCGCGGCCGTTGCAGTGCACGCAGGTCTCGGAGAACGACTCCAGGAGCCCCTGGCCCACCCGCTTGCGGGTCATCTGCACCAGGCCCAGCGAGGTCACCTCGGCCACCTGGTGCTTCGTGCGGTCCCGGCCCAGGCACTCCAGCAGGCGCCGCAGCACCAGGTCGCGGTTGGACTCCAGCACCATGTCGATGAAGTCGATGACGACGATGCCGCCGAGGTCCCGCAGCCGCAGCTGACGCACGATCTCCTCGGCCGCCTCCAGGTTGTTCCTGGTGACGGTCTCCTCGAGGTTGCCGCCCTGGCCGGTGAACTTGCCGGTGTTGACGTCGACCACGACCATCGCCTCGGTCTTGTCGATCACCAGCGAGCCACCGGACGGCAGCCAGACCTTCCGGTCCAGCGCCTTCATCAGCTGCTCGTCGATCCGGTGCACCGCGAAGACGTCGGTCTCGCTGGTCCAGCGCTGCAGACGGTCCGCCAGGTCGGGCGCCACGTGCGACACATAGCCGTGGATGGTCTCCCACGCCTCGTCACCGCTCACGACGACCTTGGAGAAGTCCTCGTTGAAGATGTCGCGGACGACCCGGACGGTCATGTCCGGCTCGCCGTAGAGAAGGGTCGGGGCGTTGCCGCTCTTCGCCTTCTTCCGGATCTCCTCCCACTGGGCCTGCAGCCGCTCGACGTCACGGCGCAGCTCGTCCTCGCTGGCACCCTCCGCGGCGGTGCGCACGATGACGCCCGCGTCCTCGGGGACGATCTTCTTGAGGATGGTCTTCAGCCGGGCCCGCTCGGTGTCGGGGAGCTTGCGGCTGATGCCCGTCATCGATCCCTCGGGCACGTACACCAAGTACCGGCCGGGGAGGGAGACCTGGCTCGTGAGCCGGGCGCCCTTGTGGCCGATCGGGTCCTTGGTGACCTGCACCAGGACCGACTGGCCCGACTTCAGCGCGGTCTCGATACGGCGCGGGCCGTTCGCGAGGCCGAGCGCCTCGAAGTTCACCTCGCCCGCGTACAGGACCGCGTTGCGGCCCTTGCCGATGTCGACGAAGGCGGCCTCCATCGACGGCAGGACGTTCTGCACCTTGCCCAGGTAGACGTTGCCGACGTACGACGTCGACTGCTCCTTGTTGACGTAGTGCTCGACGAGCACGTTGTCCTCGAGGACGCCGATCTGGGTACGGTCCCCGAACTGCCGGACGACCATCACGCGTTCGACGGCCTCACGGCGCGCCAGGAACTCCGCCTCGGTGATGATCGGCACCCGGCGGCGGCCCTGCTCGCGGCCCTCACGGCGGCGCTGCTTCTTCGCCTCCAGCCGGGTGGAGCCCTTGATCGACTGCACCTCGTCGGCCGGCTCCGCCTTGGGACGCGGCTCACGGATCTTCACGACCGTGCGCTCCGGCTCGTCGGTGCCGGGCTCGGCCTCGGCGGTATCACCGCTGCGACGGCGGCGGCGACGACGGCGGCGGCTGCTGCTGGTGCCCGCGGCGGACGGGGTGGCGGCGTCCTGCTCCTGCTCCTCCTCGTCGCCCTCGGCCTCCGACTCCTCGTCGCCCTCGGCCTCCGACTCCTCGTCGGTCCCGGACTCGGCGGCCTCGGCGGACTCGCCACGGCGACGGCGGCGACCGCCACGGCGGCGACGGCGGGAGGGACGGCCCTCGTAGTCGTCGGACTCCTCGGTGTCCTCGGTGTCCTCTGCTGCCGGCTCCTCGGCCTCGACCTCGGCCTCGTCGGCGGGCTCGGTCTCCGTGGTCTCGACCGCGAGCGGGGACTCGGCGCGACGGCGACGGCGACGGCGCGGGGCAGTCTCGGCGGCCGGGGCCTCAGTGGTCTCCTGCTCGTCCTCGTCCTCGTCGGAGGCGGCGGCCTCGGCGGCAGCCGCGGCGGCGGCCGTCTCCGGGGTCTGGAACACCGGCTCGGTGAAGACCGGGGCCTGGAACACCGGCACGGCGGGCCTGCCGGACCGGCGCCCGCGGGCGGGCGGCTCGGTCTTCTCCTCGCGCTCGCCCTTCGCGGGCTCGTCCTTCGTGGGCTCGGCGGCGGACTGCGCGGCGGTGGCCCGGCGGCGTCCCCGGCCCCGGGAAGCGGCCTTCTCGGCGGCCTCCAGCTCGGACTCGTCGGCGGTGATGCGCGCGACGGCGTCCTCGGGCAGGCCCTCGCCCGCCACGGACGCGTCCTCCGCGGTGGTCTCGGCCTCCGGCGCACCGGCCGGAGCGGTCGCCCGGCGCGTCGCACGACGACGCGTACGAGCCCGCGGCGCCTCCTCCGCGCTCTCCTCGGCAGCCGGCGCCTCGACGGCGGCAGCGGCGGCCTCACCGGACTCGGCAGCGGCCTCGGCCTCCGGCGCACCGGCCGGAGCGGTCGCCCGGCGCGTCGCACGACGACGCGTACGAGCCCGCGGCGCCTCCTCCGCGCTCTCCTCGGCAGCCGGCGCCTCGACGGCGGCAGCGGCGGCCTCACCGGACTCGGCAGCGGCCTCGGCCTCCGGCGCACCGGCCGGAGCGGTCGCCCGGCGCGTCGCACGACGACGCGTACGAGCCCGCGGCGCCTCCTCCGCGCTCTCCTCGGCAGCCGGCGCCTCGACGGCGGCAGCGGCGGCCTCACCGGACTCGGCAGCGGCCTCGGCCTCCGGCGCACCGGCCGGAGCGGTCGCCCGGCGCGTCGCACGACGACGCGTACGAGCCCGCGGCGCCTCCTCCGCGCTCTCCTCGGCAGCCGGCGCCTCGACGGCGGCAGCGGCGGCCTCACTGGTCCCGGCGGCGGCCTCGCCCTGCTGCGGCGCGCCCGCGGGGGCGGTGGCCCGGCGGCGGGTACGGCGCGCGGGCGCCTCGGCGGGCCCGGTTTCCGCGGCGGTCTCGCTCACGGCACCTTCCTCAATGTCTTCGTCGGCGGCGACGGCCTCGGCCGTGTGCGCCGGAGCAGGCGAGGTCGCGGCCGCCTCGGCGGAGGCGGGCTCTGCGACGACCTCGGCGGGGGCCGGCGAACCGGCGGGCGCGGTGGCCTTGCGCGTCGCCCGGCGGCGGGTACGCGGCGCGGGCGCCTCCACGGCGGCCTCGGCGGCCGGTGCGGCCTCGGGGGCAGCGGAGGGCTCCTCGGCCCGGTCGGCCGGTTCCGCGACGGAAGCGGCGGCCTCGGCGGCCGGCGAACCGGCGGGCGCGGTGGCCTTGCGCGTCGCCCGGCGGCGGGTACGCGGCGCGGGCGCCTCCACGGCGGCCTCGGCGGCCGGTGCGGCCTCGGGGGCAGCGGAGGGCTCCTCGGCCCGGTCGGCCGGTTCCGCGACGGAAGCGGCGGCCTCGGCGGCCGGCGAACCGGCGGGCGCGGTGGCCTTGCGCGTCGCCCGGCGGCGGGTACGCGGCGCGGGCGCCTCCACGGCGGCCTCGGCGGCCCCGTCCTGCGCGGACGGTATGGCGTCCGAAAGGGACGCGGTCACATCGGCGACGGTCTCCACCTGTGCGGAACCCACGGGCGGGCCCGCCGGCCGCGACGCGGCACGACGGCGGCGCGGGGGCAGCGTGTCGCTGGGGGTGGAGCTGTCGTTCTCTTCGGTGTCCCCGGCCATACCGGGGTCCTTCGGTTCGAGCATGCGGGCGGTTCTCCCGTCACGCCCCCGGGCGCCGAGCCTCGATCCGGTCCGGTGGCACGTCCCGCGTGATGAGTGCGGGGCCTCCGTCCGGGGCGCGGGCGCCGCACGGGAGCTGTATGTCTGGCTCGCCGGTTCCGTACGCGATGTACGCACGGCCTGGCGAAAGTCTTCTGGTCACTGCGCTGCCCGACCCAGGTGGCTCCCGAGTACGAGGGCGGCGCTACAACGACCGCCCCTACGCGGAACCGGTACCAGCGGGCGCCGTCGCGGCGGCTCCGGCGACCCCTGAGCGATCGGCTGGGGCGGCCGTGACTGCCTCGCGGTCGGGCGCGAGCGGGTCGGTCACCGTGCCGGACTCCTCGTCGAAGAGCCCCTGCGCCAGCCTGGTCACCGCTGCGGGGACCGGCGGCGCCAGGTCGGCCACAGCTCGGAGACCGGACAGGACGTCGTCGGGTCGCACGGCAGGTGTCACGTGCCGAACAACCAGCCGCAGTATCGCACAGGGCCCGTCCGCGGGCCTATCAGGCTGTGGACAACTCGCCTGCAGGTCGGCCACCGCACCACGGGCGTCGAAGGTCCGAATCCCGTTCTTCGTCTTGCGGCGGACCTCGACGACGTCCGCCGCGAGGAACGCGGCGACCGCCTTCTCGGCCTCCTCCACCGCGACACCGTCGAGCCGCAGCTCCCACACGGACGCCGTCAGCCGGTCGGCCAGCCCGGACGTACGGGCCTCGACGGCGTCGACGATGTCGAGCCCGGTGGGCAGCGACTCGTCGAGGAGCTCGCGCAGCTTCGCCGGATCACGATGATCGGTCAGCGCGATCTCGAGGTACTCGGCCTCGGACCCCGTACCCGTCGGGGCGGCGTTGGCGTACGACACCTTCGGGTGCGGGGTGAAGCCCGCCGAGTACGCCATCGGCACCTCGGCGCGGCGCAGCGCACGCTCGAAGGCGCGCTGGAAATCGCGGTGGCTGGTGAACCGGAGGCGGCCGCGCTTGGTGTAGCGCAGTCGGATGCGCTGCACCGCGGGTGCGGGCGGCGGGCCTTCGGGCTGTCGCTTGCCCAGTGGTTCTTCTCCTCGGTGCGGGGCGGACGCCTTCCTGCGCCGCCCTTTGTGGCCTTCGGACCCCTGGAGGGCGGCCCGCCCGGTTCACCCCCGCTCGCGCAAGGAGATCTCGGGCCCGGGCGCCACGCCGGGGACAGTCGGTATGTGTTGCGCACCACCCAGGTTACGCGCCCGGACGGGTGCGGGCTCCACGGCCCCGGGCCGCAGGGGGCCCACCCGCACCGGGATCCTGATCGCCACGGCCGGACGGCCCTCGGGCTCGACGTGCTGCTCGCGCTTCTCCGGCTCCATGGCCGAGGAGACGCGACGGCCCGGCCCGGGGTTCTCCCCGGGCCGGGCTGTCACAGCAGTGTTACTCGACCACGGTCAGCGGCAGCAGCTTCTTGCCGGTGGGACCGACCTGAATGGCCGTGTCCGTCTGCGGCGACGAGGACGCAGAGCCCATCCAGCAGAGCCAATCCATCGGACGGCGTCCGGCGACTTGACGGCGAGCGATCCGCCCGTCACGTCGGCAGGCAGAGGGTGAAGACGGTGCCGCCGCCGGGGGTGCTGGCCACTGACACGGTCCCGCCGTGGGCCTCCACGAGCTTGCGGACGATGGACAACCCCAGTCCGCTGCCGCCGGTCTGCCGGCTGCGGGACTTCTCGGCTCGCCAGAACCGCTCGAAGACGTGGGGCAGGTCGACCGGGCTGATCCCGGTACCGGTGTCGGATACCTCGATCAGGAGGCCGTGTTCACCGCGCCGGGCTCGCAGGGTGATCCGGTCGCCCGGTGAGGTGTGGCGTAAGGCGTTGGAGACCAGGTTGCCCACCGCCTGGCGCAGCCGTAGCGGGTCCGCGGACAACTCCGTGCCGCCTTCGACGTGTACGTCGAGGGCGATTCCGGCCGCTTCGGCGTGGGCGCGGTGGCCGGCGGCCACCTGGTGCAGGAGGTCCTCCGCGTGGATCGGTTCGGGATACAAGCGCATGGTGCCCGCGTCGGCGGCGGCGAGGTCCTGGAGGTCGTCGATGATGTGCTGGAGCAGCAGGGTCTCCTCCAGCAGGGAGGCGTTCAGCCGCTCGTCGGCGGGGATGACTCCGTCCTGGGCCGCTTCGAGCGTGCCGCGGATGGTGCTGAGCGGCGTGCGCAGCTCGTGGGCGATGTCGCTGACCATGACCTTGCGCTGTTCCTCGGCCAGTGCGCGGTGCTCGGAGAGGTCGTTGAAGGCCGCGGTGAGGAGGCCGATCTCGTCCCGGGTGGTGACCGGGACCCGGATGTCGGGCAGCGCGGGGTGGCGGGCGGCGCGGGTGAGCGCCCGCAGCGGGCGCACGAGGCGCAGCCCCACCAGGACGGTGACCCCGACGGTGACCAGCAGGACCAGGGCGGTCACGGTGACGATGCGGCCGGCGTTCGCGGAGGACAGATCGAAGCCGGGTACCGCACCGTCGGACTCGGCGCTGACGTACAGCAGCGCCGCCGGAGCCACCGAGGAGGCGAGCTGCTCCCGCCGACTCGTGTCCACGCAGTTGCGCGTCGCAGCATCCGCGTCGCCCTCCCGTCGGGGCGGCCGGAAGTCGAGGCCGATCTCCACGGGCGGCAGGTGCAGACGTTCCAGACACGCGGCGACCAGTGCGTTCAGGCCGGCCAGCGCGCTGCGTTCGCCGGCGGTGGGCGCGTCGAGGTCCGCCAGTGCGCAGGGCTCGCCGGTGAAGGTGCCGGACGGGGCCTGGTCTCCGTCTTCGTTCCGCAGCTTCTTCGCGAGCTGCTCCGACGGTCCCGTGACCTCGATACGGGTACGGCCCGCGGGGGTGACGGAGGCGCGGTGGTCCCAGCCGAACTGGGTGAGGCATTCGGCGGCCTTCCCGGCGGCGCCGGCCAGTCGGCTCCGGTCTGCCTCGGACAGACGGTAGGGGCCCACGGCCTGGGGATCGATGCGGTCGGCGCCGGAGGAGGGTTCGAGGGCGGGGTCCACCCACAGCGGGTCGATGACCGCGAACGCCTGGTGCGGGAGGGATTCGGCGTGCGGCGCGGAGTCCGCGAGGGTGCGGCGCTCGCGGTCCTGCGTGATGAGGGTGATGCGCCGCCCGGTGCGCTCGGAGAGGTCCCGTACGGTCTGACCGACGCTCTCCCAGCCCGGATGCGTGGCCGCGTACGTCATCAGCGTGCGGTAGACCGCGGTGTCGTCGGCGAGCACCTGTCCCTGCTGTTGCCGGATGGCGACGGCCGTCGTCCGTACGGCCAGCCAGGCGGTTGCCGTGACCGCGCAGACGGCGACGAGCAGGGCCGCGGCGAGCAGCCGGAACATCAGACTCCGGCGCAGCGGAAGCCGGGCCCGGGCAGGGTCAGCGTGCACGGCCGTCCTCCCCGGCGCCGTCGGCGAGCTTGTAGCCGACCCCGTACACCGTCAACAGGTGCACCGGGCGCCGCGGATCCGGTTCGATCTTCTTGCGCAGGTTCAGCACGTGGACGTCGACGGTGCGCTCGGTGATGTAGTGGTGGGTCCCGCGAGTGACCCCAAGCAACTGCTTCCGGGTGAAGACCCGTTCCGGCTCGGCGGCCATCACGGCGAGGATCTCGAACTCGCCGGCCGTGCAGTCCACGGGCCGTCCGTCCACGAGCACGGTGCGGCGCAGCGGGTGCACGGTGAGGCGGCCCGCGCGCAGGACCGGCGACTCCTTGGCCGGGGAGGAGCGCTCCGCCCGCCTGAGCAGACTGCGTATCCGGGCCATCAGCTCGCGCGGGCTGTAGGGCTTGGTCATGTAGTCGTCGGCACCCAGGTCGAGCCCCCGCAGCAAGTCCTCCTCGGTGGAGCGGGCGGTCAGCATGAGGACAGGCAGGTCCGACTCCCGGCGCAGGATCCGGCACACATCGAGGCCGTCGACTACGGGCATCATCACGTCGAGCACCAGCAGGTCGGGAGGTCGCCGGCGGGCCTCTTCGAGGGCCGCCGGCCCGTCGTGGACCAGCCGTGGGACGTGCCCCTCGTGTTCGAGGTAGCGGCCGATGATCGCGGCCTGTTTGATGTCGTCCTCGGCCACCAGGACATATGCGCACATGCGGGGAGCCTATTCACGTCCCGCGCACGCCGAACAGGTCCCTGATACCGGTCTGACAAGACCTTCATATCCTTCGGTCAGGGTGGGCGCCATGCCGAACCACACTCCCCCCGCGCGCCCCTTCACGCGCCACCGCCGGCCGGTCGCCGCCGCCCTGGCCACCGCGGCGTCCCTCCTCCTCACCGCATGCGGCGGCGAGGACAGGAGTGAGGAAGCCGATGTCGCCTCGATCAGCGACACGGCCCCCACGGCCGCGACCGGCGCCGGGGGTTCCGGCGCGTCCGCCGCCGCCTCCTCCGACTCCCAGCGCCCCCAGCTGCGTCTGGACTCCTCCAAGGAGGAGGTGGCCCGCCTGTACAACGCCTGGGCGGCGTGCCTGGAGCAGCACGGGTTCCACAACTTCCAGGACGTCAGCAAAGACGGGCAGCGCATACCCGTGCACAGCGATCCCGCCCTTCCCGCCGCCCGCGCACAGTGCGAGTCCAAAGTGCCACTCGGCCCGCCGGAGCTGGACAGGAACCGCAACCCCCGCTACGCGGACGACTGGCGCGAGTGGATCGCCTGTATGCACCGGCGCAACTACAAGGTGATCCCGCTGCCCAACGAGGAGGGCTACGACGTCCCGGACGGCCCGATCCCGCCCGACTCGATCCAGATCGAGAACGAGTGCCGGCTGGAGGCGTTCGGTGCCGGGAAGAAGTAACCGCCGGCGCCGCGTGGTCGTGGCGGCCGCAGTCGTGACGGCCCTGGCCGCGGGAGGCGTCGCGGTCCGCCTCGCCTCCCCCGGGGACGGGACCCGCGCGGCGGCGAACGACCCGGCCGACGTGCGCACCGCGTCCGTGACGGAGACGGACCTCTCCACCGCCGTGACCAAGAGCGGCACCCTGGGCTACGGCAGGCCGTGGACGCTGAAGGGCCCCGCCGACGGGCGGGTCACCCTGCTGCCGGCGGCCGGTGCCGTGATCAGGCGCGGACAGCAGCTCTACCGCGTCAACGACCGTCCGGCCATGGTCTTCTACGGCGCCACCCCGCTGTTCAGGCGGCTGGACGCCGCGGGCACCGTCGGCCGCGACGTGCGGGTGCTCGCCGACAACCTCCGGTCCCTCGGCCACGACATCGGCTCCCAGCCCGCCGTCGGCACCCTGGTCACCCCGTCGCCCGGCGCCCCCACCGACACCGCGAGCCCCTCTCCCGGCGTTCCCGCCTCGAGCCCCTCGCCCGCGGCCCCTACCGGCGCGGCGGACCCCAAGGGCGGCAAGGCCGGGAGCGGACAGCAGGATCCGGCGCCGCCTGCCGCGCCCCAGGGCCCGACCCGGGTCCGCGAGGGCGACGCGGTGCTGACGCCCTCGCTGATCGCGGCCCTCAAACGCTGGCAGCAGAGTGCGGGGATGGCCGCCACCGGCGTACTCGACGCGGGCGACGTGGTCGTGACGCCCGGGCCCGTACGCGTCAGCGACGTCAGGGCGCAGCCCGGGGACGACGCGGCGGGCGAACTGCTGTCGCTCACCGGCACCGAGAAGATGGTGACCGTCCCCGTGACCGCGCAGGACTCCGCGTCCTTCCAGAAGGGGCAGGCGGTCACCGTGACCCTGCCGGACGGCGCCACGGCGACCGGCAGGATCAGCGCGGTCAGCACCGTCGTCCAGAGCGCTGACGCGGCGGAAGGCGCGGACGCGGCACCGAAGCGCACGGTGACGGTCCGGGTGGACGACGCGGGGAAGCTCGACCGCATCGACGCCGCACCCGTGCAGGTGCAGTTCACAGGCCAGACCAGGCAGGGGGTGCTCGCCGTGCCCGTGGGCGCCCTCGTCGCGCTCAGCGAGGGCGGCTACGCCGTCCAGCCCTCCGACGGCCGGCTCATCAAGGTCACCACCGGGATGTTCGCCAAGGGCCTGGTGGAGGTCAGCGGCAGCGGGCTCAGCGCCGGCCTGAAGGTGGTGACCACCTCGTGACGGGCGGCCCCGATACGCCGGTGCTCGCCGTCGAGCGCGCGAGCATGGTCTACAGCGGCGGGGTCAAGGCTCTGGACGAGGTCTCGGTCACCATCCGCCCGGGGGAACTCCTGGCCATCGTCGGCCCCTCCGGCTCCGGCAAGTCCACCCTGCTCAACGTCATGGGCACCCTCGACCGACCCACCAGCGGCACCGTGCACTGCGGCGGCCAGGACGTCGCCACCCTCTCCGACCGCCGCCTGTCGGCCCTCCGCGGACGCTGGCTGGGCTTCGTCTTCCAGCAGTTCCACCTCACCGAGGGGCTCACCGCCGCCGAGAACGTGGCCACCGGCCTGCTCTACGCGGGAGTGCCCCGCGCCCGCCGCCGGCCCCTGGCCCTGGAGGCACTGCAACGCGTCGGGCTGGCCCGCCGCAGCGGCCACCTGCCGCACCAGCTCTCCGGCGGCGAACGCCAACGGGTCGCCATCGCCCGCGCCCTGGTCCACCGCCCCGCCCTGGTCCTCGCCGACGAGCCCACCGGCGCACTCGACACCGCCAACGGCCGGGCCGTGCTCGACCTCCTCACCGAACTCAACGACGACGGGACCACCATCGCCGTCATCACCCACGACCGCGACATCGCCAGGACGTTGCCCCGGCGCATCGAGATCCTCGACGGCAGGCTGGTCTCCGACACCTGCGGAGCGGACCCCACATGACCCACAGCAGCACACCGCCGGACACCAGGCCCGTGCGCCTGTCGCCGCTCGACGTCCTGGCCCTGGGGATGCTGGGCATCCGTACCCGCAGGATCCGGGCGGCCCTGTCCGCCCTCGGTATCTCCCTCGGCATCGCCACCATGATCGTGGTGACCGCCGTCCCGGCGTCCAGCCAGAAGGCCCTGCTCGCACGGCTGACCGCGCTGGGCACCAACATGCTCGAAGCCAGACCCGTACCGGACCAGAAGCCGCCGGTCCTGCTACCCCAGGAGTCGGTGGCCATGGTCCGCCGCATCGGCCCGGTCACCGCGGTCAGCGCCGTCGCCAACACCCATGCGGTGGTCCACCGCTCCGACCACGTCGACGCCGCCGACTACGCCGGCCTCAGCGTCCTGGCCGCCAAGGACGACCTGCTGCCCGTCATCAACGCCAAGGTCCGGGCCGGAGCCTTCTTCGGCCAGGCGACCCGATCATTCCCGACCGCGGTCCTCGGTTCGGTCGCCGCGACCCGGCTCGGCGTCCCGGACCTGCCGCCGGGCGGCCCGGCGCCGCAGATCTTCGTCGACGACCGCTGGTTCACCGTCATCGGCATCCTCGCCGCCACCCCGCTCTCTCCCGACATCGACCGCTCGGTGCTGGTCTCCTGGGACGCCGCCCGTACCGAACTGCGCTTTGACGGGCACCCCACCGTCATCTACGTCAAGGCGCGCGAGCCCGCCATGGAAGCCGTCCGGTCGGTGCTCGCCGCCACCGTCCATCCGGAGCTCCCCGGCATGGTCCAGATCAGCCGTCCCTCGGACGCCCTGGCCGCCAAACGCGCCACCCAGACCACCTTCTCGGCGCTCTTCCTGGGCCTGGCCGCGGTCGCCCTCCTGGTCGGCGGCATCGGCGTGGCCAACACCATGGTCATCTCCGTACTCGAACGCAGGCGCGAGATCGGGCTGCGCCGGGCGCTGGGGGCGAACCGCGGCCAGATCCGCGCGCAGTTCCTCACCGAATCCGTCGCCCTGTCCGGGCTCGGCGGTCTGAGCGGCACGCTGATCGGCGGACTGGCCACGCTCGGTTACACCACGTACCAGGGCTGGCCGCCGGTCATCCCCTGGCTCTCGGTGGCCGCCGGCATCGGGGGCGCGATCGCGGTGGGCATGGCGGCGGGGGTCTACCCGTCGATCAGGGCCTCCCGCCTCACCCCCACCGAGGCCCTGGCCACGGTGTGACGGCCATGGGCCGACGCTGCCCCGGGACAGGGCCGCCGCGAAGCAGCAGCCGTCGGCCACGCTACGCACGCCGACGAGCCCGCGTGCGCGACGATGCCCCGTACGATCGCCGGCCCGAGGCCCGCGCTCCCCGGAGGCGTGGTGCCCCGGTGCCGCGACGACCCCGGTGGGCACGACCCCTGCGCCTCCCGTGCCGAGGAGCAGGGAGCGGCGTTCGCCGCACCGCGCGGGGCGCCCGCTCGCGCTCTTTCGCCCCAAGCCCCCGAAGGCACGCTCCACCTCGATCGTGCCGGCGAGCGCCTCAGTCACCTCTGGATGGCATCGCCGCTGGTCACGGCTACTTCTTGACCGTGAGCGGGAGCAGCTTCTTGCCGGTGGGACCGATTTGAATGGCCGTGTCCATCTGCGGACACACCCCGCAGTCGAAGCACGGAGTCCAGCGGCAGTCCTCGACCTCCGTCTCATCCAGGGCGTCCTGCCAGTCCTCCCAGAGCCAGTCCTTGTCGAGACCGGAGTCCAGGTGGTCCCAGGGCAGGACCTCCTCGTAGGTGCGCTCGCGGGTCGTGTACCAGTCGACGTCCACGCCGAACTCCGGCAGCGTCTTCCCCGCACACTCCATCCAACGGTCGTAGGAGAAGTGCTCGCGCCAGCCGTCGAAGCGGCCGCCGTCCTCGTAGACGGCGCGGATCACGGCGCCGACGCGCCGGTCGCCGCGGGAGAGGAGGCCCTCGACGATGCCGGGCTTGCCGTCGTGGTAGCGGAAGCCGATGGAGCGGCCGTACTTCTTGTCACCGCGGATCTTGTCGCGGAGCTTCTCCAGGCGGGCGTCGGTCTCCTCGGCGGAGAGCTGAGGGGCCCACTGGAAGGGCGTGTGCGGCTTGGGCACGAAACCGCCGATGGACACCGTGCAGCGAATGTCGTTGGAGCCGGAGACCTCGCGGCCCTTGGCGATGACGTTGACCGCCATGTCGCCGATCTGCAGCACGTCCTCGTCGGTCTCGGTGGGCAGGCCGCACATGAAGTACAGCTTCACCTGGCGCCAGCCGTTGCCGTAGGCGGTGGCGACGGTGCGGATCAGGTCCTCCTCCGACACCATCTTGTTGATGACCTTGCGCATGCGCTCGGAGCCGCCCTCGGGGGCGAACGTCAGACCGGAGCGGCGGCCGTTGCGGGTCAGCTCGTTGGCAAGGTCGACGTTGAACGCGTCGACGCGGGTCGAGGGGAGGGACAGACCGATCTTGTCCTCCTCGTACCGGTCCGCGAGGCCCTTGGCGATGTCGCCGATCTCGCTGTGGTCGGCGGAGGACAGCGACAGCAGGCCGACCTCCTCGAAGCCGGTCGCCTTGAGGCCCTTGTCGACCATCTCGCCGATGCCGGTGATACTCCGCTCCCGGACGGGGCGCGTGATCATGCCGGCCTGGCAGAAACGGCAGCCGCGGGTGCAGCCGCGGAAGATCTCGACGGACATCCGCTCGTGGACGGTCTCGGCGAGCGGGACGAGCGGCTGCTTGGGGTAGGGCCATTCGTCCAGGTCCATGACGGTGTGCTTGGACACGCGCCACGGCACGCCGGACTTGTTGGGCACGACGCGGCCGATGCGTCCGTCGGGGAGGTACTCGACGTCGTAGAAGCCCGGGACGTAGACGCCGCCGGTCCTGGCCAGGCGGAACAGCAGTTCCTCGCGGCCGCCGGGGCGCCCCTCGGCCTTCCAGTCCCGGATGATGTCGGTGATCTGCAGGACGGCCTGCTCGCCGTCGCCGATCACCGCGCAGTCGATGAAGTCCGCGATCGGCTCGGGGTTGAAGGCAGCGTGGCCCCCCGCGAGGACGATCGGGTCGTCGGCCGTGCGGTCCTTGGCCTCCAGCGGGATGCCGGAGAGGTCGAGGGCCGTGAGCATGTTGGTGTAGCCGAGCTCGGTGGAGAAGCTCAGGCCGAGGACGTCGAATGCCTTGACGGGGCGGTGGCTGTCGACCGTGAACTGGGGGACGCCGTGCTCGCGCATCAGCTCCTCGAGGTCCGGCCAGACGCTGTAGGTGCGCTCGGCGAGGACGCCCGCGCGCTCGTTCAGTACCTCGTAGAGGATCATGACGCCCTGATTGGGCAGTCCGACCTCGTAGGCGTCCGGGTACATCAGCGCCCAGCGCACATCGCAGCTCTCCCACGGCTTGACCGTGGAGTTCAGCTCACCACCGACGTACTGGATGGGCTTCTGCACATGCGGGAGCAGAGCTTCGAGCTGTGGGAAGACCGACTCGGCAGACATCAGGAACCTTCGTGGACGGGCAGGGGGCGACTCTCAAGCGTAACCCGACCGGAGGGCGGCCCCGGGCCGTTCGGGGCGCGGTCAGCCCTCGAGCGCCGCGCGGAGCTCGGGCCGGGCGGCCTCCTCCCAGACTTCCGGCAGTTCACGCTCCCGGTCGGCGGCCGCGGCCTCCTCCCGTCCGAACAGCAGTCCCCAGGTGAACGCGGACTCGCCGGCCGCGTGGGCCTGGACGGCGAGGTCTCGAAGGGCCCCGCGGGCGACGACGCTGTCCTGGTGGTCGCCGAGGACGGTCTGGACGGACTTCATGCGCTTGGCGAACCTCTTGGCGGACTTGCCCAGGGCGGGTGTGACGGCCTCGGCCGCGTAGCGGGCGCGCTTGGCGGCCTTGCGGGCGTCGTGCATGGCGAGGTCGCGGTCGTGGCCGGCGGGGCGACCGAGGGCGCGCTCGACACGGCCGGCGAGCCGGTCGTAGTCCTTGAGCACCGCCTTGGGGAGTGCGGCCGCGGGCTTCGCCGTGGCGGTGGGGAGCAGCGGTGGTGCGTCGAGGAGCGCGTCGAGGGTGTCGAGGAGGGTGAGGTAGCGCTCGGTGTCGAGCACGGCGACGGAGCGGCGGCGGGCGTCGGCACGGTGGGAGGTGGCCCAGATCCGGAGCCTGCTGCGCACGGGCCCGAGAAGGAGCTGACGGGGCAGCGCGTCGATGCGGTCGCGCAGCCGCTCGGCCATGACTTCCTGGTCGCGGGCGGCACCCAGTTCGCCCGCCAGCCATTTCAGCTCTTCCCCGACCGGGTCGGTGACGGCCCGGTCGATGATCTTCCGGAAGGTCTTGAAAGCGCTGCGCATACGTCGGGTGGCGACCCGCATCTGGTGCACGGCGTCGGGGAGGTCACGGCGTACGGCCGGGTCGAGGGCGACGAGGGCGTCGCGCTGTTCGCGCAGGTAGGCGAGGACGTGTTCGCCGGCGTGCGCGGGCTCCAGCCGTGCGCCCCGGTGGCGGACGCTTCTGGCGGCCTCGGGTGCCTTGGGGGCGCGCTCGCCGCCCGCGGGGGCGAAGGCGTCGGCGTGGCGCGACGACGCCCGCTCCTCGGCGTGCGCGGCGGTGGTGTCGTCGCGGCCTTCCGCGGCGGAGGCCGCCTGCCGGGCGGCGGCCGAGGCGGCTTTGGCGCCGATGGCCGCGGCCGGGTCGGGTTCGGTGTCGGCGAGGGCCCTGGCCAGCTTGGACGGGGCGGACGCGGGCCTGATGCCGGCCTTGCGGAGGCGTTTTTCGACGCGGTCCAGGAGGGCGGGGTCGGCGTCGTCGGCCAGTTCGACCTCGATCTCGGTCCATCCCGCCGTGCCGTTGCCGGGTGTCAGGCGTTCCGCGTGGACGGTGTCGAGGGACAGCTCGGCGAGGAGCCGGCCCCGTTCGTCGACGAGGTGGCGTACCTCACGGGAGGACCGCAGACGCACGACGGCGACGAGGGGGGTGTCCCGGGTGCGGGAGCGGACGAGTCCGGCGAGGGTGCGCGGCACCGAGTCGCGGAGGGGTGCGTGGATCTCCTCGCGGATGCCGGTGGCGACGGGGAACTTCAGGTGCCAGCCCTCGTCTGCGCCGCCGGTGCGGCGGCGCAGCGTGATCCTGTCGGCGGCCAGGCGCAGACCGGGGGTGTCGTAGTAGACGGCGTCGAGCTCGGTCACGCCCTTCTGGACGACGTCCGCGATCCCGGCCGCGCCGGTGAGGTCCGGGACCTCGGTGTCGGGTGTGGCTTCGTACTTCCGCTCGATTTCCCGCTTCGTCTCCGCCATGAGTTGAATCTATCCGCCCGGTATTCATCTAGTCGTCCCGGCGGCCGTGCGCCGTGGGGTACGGCCGCCGGCTCGGACGCCGTGGTGGACCGGGAGCGGCGGAGGAGCTCAGGCGGACATCGGGCGTTGCACCTTGATGGACTGCAGGAGTCCGACGGCGACCCACACCGCGAACATCGACGATCCGCCGTAGGAGACGAACGGCAGCGGCAGTCCGGCCACGGGCATGATGCCGAGGGTCATGCCGATGTTCTCGAAGGACTGGAACGCGAACCAGGCGATGATCCCGGCAGCGACGATCGTGCCGTACAGCTCGGTGGTGTCGCGGGCGATGCGGCAGGCGCGCCACAGGACGACGCCGAGCAGGACGATGATGAGGCCCGCTCCCACGAAGCCGAGTTCCTCGCCGGCGACGGTGAAGACGAAGTCGGTCTGCTGTTCGGGCACGAACTGGCCGGTGGTCTGGGAGCCCTTGAACAGGCCGGTGCCGAGCAGCCCGCCGGAGCCGATGGCGATGCGCGCCTGGTTGGTGTTGTAGCCGACGCCGGCCGGGTCGAGTTCGGGGTTGGCGAACGCCGCGAAGCGGTTGATCTGGTACTCGTCGAGCAGGCCGAGCGCGGTGACCAGTACGGCGCCGCCGATACCCGCGCCGATCAGTCCGAAGATCCAGCGGTTGGAGGCGCCGGAGGCGAGCAGTACGCCGAGGACGATCACCACCATCACCATGACCGAACCGAGGTCCGGCATCAGCATCACGATGGCCATGGGGAGCACCGCCAGGCCCAGCGACTTGGCCACGGTCCGGTGGTCGGGATGGAGCTGGTCGCCTGCGTCGACCTGGGTCGCCAGCAGTATCGCCATCCCCAGGATGATCGTGACCTTCACGAACTCGGAGGGCTGGAGGGAGAAGCCCCCGCCGAGCACGATCCAGGCGTGGGCGCCGTTGATGGTCGCACCGAGCGGGGTGAGCACCAGCGCGACCAGCACCAGGGAGATGCCGTACAGCACGGGCACGGCGCCGCGCAGGGTGCGGTGCCCGAGCCAGATGGTGCCGACCATCAGGGCGAGCCCGATGCCGGTGTTGAGCAGGTGACGCAGGAAGAAGTAGTACGGGTCACCGTCGTTGAGTTCGGTGCGGTTGCGGGTCGCGGACCAGACGAGCAGGGAGCCGAGCAGCGACAGGGCGAGTGCCGAGGCGAGCATCGGCCAGTCGAGCCGGCGGACCATCGAGTCGCGGGCGAGGAGCTTGGCGAGGCCGCCGCGGTCCGGTGCGTAGCGCGAGACCGAGAAGCCATGGGGTCCGGCCATTCTTCAGTCCCTCCGTCCGGTGGCCGGGGGCGGGCCGGCGAGGGCGGCGTCCTCTTCGGGCTCGGGCTTGGCCGGCTCGTACGGCGTGACCTTCGGCGCGTCGATGGAGCCGTCGGGCTGGATCTTCGGGAGCGCCTTCTGGGGCTGCGGCAGCAGGGCCTTCTTGAGGTCCTGGTTGCCCTCCATGTCCAGCCCGTAGAGCGCGTTGTAGATGTTGCGCACGGCGGGGCCGGAGGCGCCGGAGCCGGTACCGCCCTGGGAGATGGTCATGACGATCGAGTAGTCCTCGGTGTACGTGGCGAACCAGGACGTCGTCTGCTTGCCGTGGACCTCGGCCGTGCCGGTCTTGGCGTGCATCGGGATCTTGTCCTGCGGCCAGCCGCCGAACCGCCAGGCGGCGGTGCCGCGGGTGGCGACCCCCGCGAGCGCCTCGTTCATCAGCTTGTGCGTCTTGGCGTCCATGGGCAGCTTGCCGTGGGACTTGGGCTTGATCTCGCGGACGCTCTTGCCGTCGGCGCTGACGACCGCCTTGCCGACGGTCGGGTTCCACAAGGTGCCGCCGTTGGAGATCGCCGCGTAGATGGTCGCCATCTGGATCGGGGTGACGAGGGTGTCGCCCTGGCCGATGGAGTAGTTCACGGAGTCACCGGCGCGCATCAGATTGCCTTCCAGGCAGTTCTCGTACGAGAGCTGCTGGATGTAGTCGCCGCCCTTCTTGCCCACCTTGCACCAGTAGTCCTTGTTGGCCTCCCAGAACTTCTGCTTCCAGCGGCGGTCGGGGACGCGGCCGGTCACCTCGTTGGGGAGGTCGATGCCGGTCTCGGCGCCGAGGCCGAACTGGTGGGCCGTCTTGTAGAACCAGTCCGCCGGGTTCTTCTTCGGCTTGAGGCCGCCGTCCTTCTTCCACTGCTGGTGGGAGAGGGCGTAGTAGACGGTGTCGCAGGAGACCTCAAGGGCCTGGCCGAGGGTGATGCTGCCGTGGCCCTGGGACTCGAAGTTCTTGAAGACCTGGTTGCCGATGGAGTAGGAGCTGGGGCAGGGGTAGCGGCCGTTGAAGTCGTAGCCGGCGTTGACCGCCGCCGTGGTGGGGATGACCTTGAAGATGGAGCCGGGGGCGGCCTGGCCCTGGATCGCCCGGTTCAGCAGCGGGAAGTTGGACTTCTTCCCGGTGAGCCGTGCGTAGTCCTTGGCGGAGATGCCGCCGACCCAGGCGTTCGGGTCGTAGGTGGGCTGCGAGGCCATGGCGACCACGCGTCCGGTCTTGGCCTCCATGACGACCACGGCGCCCGAGTCGGCCTTGTAGTTGGTGCCGGTGTTGTCGTCGAAGACCTTGCGGGCTTCCTTCATCGCGTTGTTCAGCTCCCACTCGGCGACCGCCTGGACGCGGGCGTCGATGGAGGTGATGACGTTGGCGCCGGGCTCGGCCTTGTCGGCCTGGGCCAGGCCGATGACCCGGCCGAGGTTGTCGACCTCGTAGCGGGTGACGCCGGCCTTGCCGCGCAGGTCCTTGTCGTACGTGCGCTCGAGTCCGGAGCGGCCGACCTGGTCGGAGCGCAGGAACGGCGAGTCGGTGTCCTTGGCCTTCTCGATCTCCTCGTCGGTGACGGGCGAGAGATAGCCGAGGACCTGAGCGGTGTTGGCCTTGCCGGGCGCGACGTAGCGGCGCACGGCCATCGGCTCCGCGGTGATGCCGGGGAAGTCCTCGGCGCGTTCGCGGATCTGGAGGGCCTGCTGGGTGGTCGCCTCGTCGGTGACGGGGATGGGCTGGTACGGGGAGCCGTTCCAGCACGGCTGGGGGGTCTCGGCGTCGCACAGCCGGACCTTGTCCATGACGTCCTTCGGCTTCATGCCGAGGACGCCCGCGAGCCGGGTGAGCACCCCCTTGCCGTCGTCCTTCATCTTCATCAGGTCGGTGCGGGACGCGGAGACGACGAGCCGGGTCTCGTTGTCGGCCAGGGGCACGCCCCTGGCGTCCAGGATCGACCCGCGTACGGCGGGCTGGACGACCTGCTGGACGTGGTTGCTCTTGGCCTCGTTGGTGTACTCGTCTCCGTTGCGGATCTGGAGGTACCAGAGGCGCCCGCCGAGCGTGGCGAACAGGGAGAAGACGAGTACCTGGATGACGATGAGCCGGATCTGGACGCGGGGGGTCCGTCCGGTCTCGGGAATGTTGCTCACGCTGCCGATACCCCCTCGGTCACAGTCGCTTGACTCCCCTGATGCGGCCGGCGCGGGAGGCCCGCGTCCTGGCCGCCCTGATCCGCAGCCCGCCGCGCTGGCGGCCGATGCGCAGTCCCGTACCGGAGGAGGCCCAGCCGCTGGAGACGTCGCCGGTGCCGGCCGGGGACTCGGCGAGCGGATCGTTCTCGGCGCGTCTGGCGAGCGCCATGATCAGCGGCACGGTGAACGGCGCGAGGAGCAGGTCGTACAGGGCCGCCGTGAACAGCAGTGAGCCGAGGCCGACGTGGCGCGCGGCGGTGTCGCCGACGAGCGCGCCGACGCCGGCGTACAGCAGGGTCGACACGACGGCCGCCGCCACGACCACGACCATCGGGCCGGTGGCGGAGGTCAGCCGGCCGTTCTCGGGCCGGGCGAGGCCGACGAGGTAGCCGATGACGCAGAGCACGAGGGCGTAGCGCCCGGCGGCGTGGTCGGCGGGCGGGGCGAGGTCGGCGAGGAGTCCCGCGCCGAAGCCGATGAGGGCGCCGCTGGTGTGGCCGTAGACGAGTGCGAGGGCGACGACGGTGAGCAGCAGCAGATCGGGGACGGCTCCGGGGAGCTGGAGCCGGGCGAGGACGGTGACCTGGACGACGAGCGCGACCACGACGAGCGTCGAGGAAAGGAGCATCCGGTTGAAGCGCATGGTGTTCAGCTCCTCCTGCTACTCGTCGTCGCGGCCGGTGACGGCCTCGGTGCTGTCGGTCTGCGGGGTCTCCCCGCCCGGGTCCCGCTCCTCCGAGCCCTGGCTCCGCGCCTGCGTGTCGCCGTCGGCGGAGGGGGTGACCGTGACGGTGACCGTCGGCGTGGGCGTCGGCTTGGGCTTGGGCGGCAGGACCATGTCGCGCGGGTCGGTGCGGGGTGCCTGGACGACCACCCCGACGATGTCGAGCTTGGTGAAGGCGGCGTACGGCCGCACGAAGATGTTGCGGGTCAGGGCGCCGCCGGAGGGATCGACGCGGACAACCTCGCCCACCGGCACGCCGGGCACGAAGGGCTTGTCGGCCTGCGAGCCGAAGGTGACCAGCCGGTCGCCCTTGCGCACCTTCGCCTTGCCGTTGAGCAGTTGCACGGACAGCGGCCGGTCACCCTGGCCGGTGGCGAAGCCCAGCTCGTCGGTCCGCTCCATCCGGGTGCCGACGGTGAAGTCCGGGTCGTTGGCGAGGAGCACGGTCGCGGTGTTCGGGCCGACGGTGGTCACCCGGCCGACGAGACCGTCGCCGTTGAGGACGGTCATGTCGCGCCGGATACCGTCGGCGGAGCCGGCGTCGATGGTGACGGTCCAGGAGAAGCCCTGGGCGGCTCCTATGGCGATGACCTCGGCGCCCTTGATGCCGTACTGCCCGTTGGCCGCCTTCTTCAGCATGCTGTCGAGCTGGCGGATCCTGCTGCGGTTGCGGTCGTCGCTGCCGAGTCTCGCCTTGAGGGCGGCGTTCTCGCGCTCGAGGACGGAGATGCGGTCGTGCCGCTCGCCCGAGTCTCGGATCGCTCCTATGGCGTTGCCCACGGGATCGACGGCGGAGGCCACGCCGTTCTCGACCGGTCCGAAGACGGCGGCGGCGGCCTGCCGGGCACCGTCGACCGGTGACTCCTCGCCGCCGCGGATGTCCACCGTGATCAATGCGAACGCGATGGCGATCAGCAGGACCAGGAGCAGCCGGCTCTCTTTCGTGTCCCTCACGTGCGGCGGCCGTGCCTTCCTCGTCGGAATGTGAATGCCGAGCTCTGTGGTGCGTGTTGTGTTCGTGGTGCCGTGTGTTGTTGTACGAACGACCGGCCGAACGGGTCCGCCTGACCCGAACGGCCGATCGTGGGTCCCGCGCTAGCGGCGGGGCTGGGCGTCCAGCACCTGCTGGAGCGCCTCGAACTCCTCGACGCACTTGCCCGAGCCGAGCGCCACCGAGTCCAGCGGATCCTCGGCGATGTGGATGGGCATGCCCGTCTCGCTGCGCAGTCGCTCGTCGAGGCCGCGCAGCAGCGCGCCGCCGCCGGTGAGGACGATGCCGCGGTCCATGACGTCGCCGGACAGCTCCGGCGGGCACTTGTCGAGCGTGGTCTTCACCGCGTCGACGATCGCGTTGACCGGTTCCTCGATGGCCTTGCGGACCTCGGCGGCGGAGATGACGACGGTCTTGGGCAGACCGGACACCAGGTCGCGGCCGCGGATCTCGGTGTGCTCGTCCTTGTCCAGGTCGAACGCCGAACCGATGGTGATCTTGATGCTCTCCGCGGTCCGCTCACCGAGGAGGAGGCTGTACTCCTTCTTGACGTGCTGGATGATCGCGTTGTCCAGCTCGTCCCCGGCCACCCGGATGGACTGTGCCGTGACGATTCCTCCGAGGGAGATCACGGCGACCTCGGTGGTGCCGCCGCCGATGTCCACCACCATGTTGCCGGTGGCCTCGTGGACCGGGAGGCCCGCGCCGATCGCGGCCGCCATCGGCTCCTCGATGATGTGCACCTGCCGGGCACCGGCCTGGGTGGAGGCCTCGATGACCGCGCGGCGCTCGACACCGGTGATGCCGGAGGGCACGCACACCACGATGCGGGGGCGGGCCGCCCACCGGCGCTTGTGGATCTTGAGGATGAAGTAGCGGAGCATCCGCTCGGTGATCTCGAAGTCGGCGATCACGCCGTCCTTCAGCGGGCGGACCGCGACGATGTTGCCGGGCGTACGCCCGATCATCTTCTTGGCCTCGGCCCCCACGGCGAGGATGCCGCCGGTGTTCGTGTTGATGGCGACCACGGACGGCTCGTTGAGGACGATCCCCCGACCCCTGACGTACACCAGCGTGTTGGCGGTCCCGAGGTCGACAGCCATGTCACGGCCGATGAACGACATAGAGTTCCCCTTGTGTCCCATGAGGATGCGTCGGGCCTTCCCAAATCGAGCTTTGATGGCTTTTTAGGTAGGCGAGGAGGGTGATGCACGGGTGCTGTGGCGTGGAGGCTTCCATCGTAGTGCCGCCTGCGCCGACTCCGCGCGCTGGGCCCCGCCTCAATAAGGGTGACGACGAGTCGGAGCGATGCGTTCCCGATATCGCGCCACGTATGCCGAAGGGCGACCGAAATTCCTTCGGTCGCCCCAGGATCCGACGCTGCACGGCTGACTGCCGGTCAGGAAAAACCCGGAGGTGAACCGGCGGGTGAGACGGGCCCTCAGCGCCCCGGGAAGAAGATCTTCAGCTCACGGGCGGCGGACTCCTCGGAGTCCGAGGCATGGATCAGGTTCTCCCGGACGATCGTGCCGTAGTCGCCGCGGATGGAACCCGGCGCTGCCGCGATCGGGTCGGTCGGCCCGGCCAGGGCGCGCACGCCCTCGACGACCCGCTCGCCCTCGACGACCAGGGCGACGACGGGACCGGAGGACATGAAGGCCACCAGCGGCTCGTAGAACGGCTTGCCCTGGTGCTCGCCGTAGTGCTGCTCCAGGGTGTCCTGGTCCAGCTCGCGCAGCTCCAGCGCGGTGATCTGCCAGCCCGCCTTGCGCTCGATACGGCCGATGATCTCGCCGATCAGGCCGCGGCGTACGGCGTCGGGCTTGAGCAGAACGAGCGTGCGCTGGCTCACTGGGGCTCCTTCGAGTGCGGGTCCCGGGATTTCCTGGATGAGGGAGTCCGGAGGATGAACGGTCTGGCTGGTGCCTCAGGCTACAGGGCCCCCTCAGGCGCCCGTCACACAGCGTCAGGCTCTGCCGAACCCGCCCCGGCCTGCTGCTCCGCCCAGCGGGCCCTGGCCTCGTCCACCTTGCGGCCGTAGTGCACCGAGGCCCACCACAGGCCCGCGAAGACCGCGCCCAGGGCGAACATCATCGGAACCACGAAACCACTCGCGATCAGGCCGATCTGCAGCGCCCAGCCGAGCTGCACCCCGCCGGGGCGGGTGACCATGCCGCACAGCAGCAGCGACAGCACCATCGCGACGCCGCTCACCGTCCACACGGCGGCCAGGGACAGGTCCGGGTCCTTCATCGCCACCAGACCGGCGAAGCCGATCACGAAGAACTCACCGATCAGTGTGGACGCGCAGAGCGTACGCATGGACTCAGTCCCTTCCCAGCAGCAGCCGGGCCTCGCCGACCGTGATCACGGAACCGGTCACCAGGACGCCCGCGCCCGAGTACTCCGCCTCCTCCTCGGCGAGCGTGATCGCCGCTTCCAGCGCGTCGTCGAGCCGCGGCTCCACGACCACCCGCTCGTCCCCGAACACCTCCACGGCGATCGCCGCCAGCTCGTCGGCGTCCATCGCCCGGTGGCTGGAGTTCCGCGTGACGACGATCTCGGTGAAGATCGGCTCGAACGCCTCCAGGACCGCCTTGACGTCCTTGTCGGCGCTCGCGCCGACGACGCCGACCAGCCGCGAGAAGCCGAACGACTCCGTGATGCCCTCGGCGGCGGCCCGCGCGCCGGCCGGGTTGTGCGCGGCGTCCAGGACGACGGTCGGGCTGCGGCGCACGACCTCGAGCCGACCGGGCGACACCACGGAGGCGAACGCGGACCGGACCGTCTCCGCGTCCAGCGTCCGCGCGTGCTCCGCGCCGATACCGAAGAACGCCTCGACCGCGGCCAGCGCCACCGCCGCGTTGTGCGCCTGGTGGGCGCCGTGCAGCGGCAGGAAGATCTCCTCGTACTCGCCGCCGAGACCGCGCAGCGTCAGCAGCTGCCCGCCGACCGCGACCTCACGCGACGCGACGCCGAACTCCATGCCCGCACGGGCCACCGTGGCATCCACCTCGACGGCCCGCTTCAGCATCACCTGCGCGGCGTCCACGGGCTGCTGCGCCAGGATGACCGTCGCGCCCTGCTTGATGATCCCCGCCTTCTCGCCGGCGATCGCGGCCGGTGTGGCGCCCAGCCGGTCGGTGTGGTCCAGGTCTATGGGGGTGACCACGGCGACCGAACCGTCGATGACGTTCGTCGCGTCCCAGCTGCCGCCCATGCCGACCTCGACGACCGCCACGTCCACCGGCGCGTCGGCGAACGCGGCGTACGCCATGCCGGTGAGCACCTCGAAGAAGGAGAGACGGTACTCCTGCGCGGCGTCCACCATGTCCACGTACGGCTTGATGTCCCGGTACGTGGCGATGAAGCGCTCGGGGTCGATCGGGGCACCGTCCAGACTGATCCGCTCGGTGACCGACTGGACGTGGGGCGAGGTGTACCGCCCGGTGCGCAGCTCGAAGGCGCCGAGCAGCGCCTCGATCATGCGCGCCGTGGACGTCTTGCCGTTGGTGCCCGTGATGTGGATCGACGGATACGCGCGCTGGGGCTCGCCCAGCACGTCCATCAGCGCGGTGATCCGGCTGACGGACGGCTCCAGCTTCGTCTCGCCCCAGCGGCCGGCGAGCTCCTGCTCCACCTCGCGGAGCGCCTTGTCCACCTCCGGGTCGGCGGGACGCCTCGGCGCCTGGTCGCCCTGCGGCGGTCCGGCCTGGGTGCGCAGCGTACGGCTGCCGGCCTCGATCACCGCCAGATCGGGGTCGCGGTCGGTCTCGGCGTCGACGATCGCGTCGAACTCGTCGCCGGTTTCGTCGAAGGGCTCTGGCTGCTGGTCGCTCACGCCTGACAGTCTACGGAGCGCCACCGACACCGGGACCGAGGCCCGGCCCGTGCGCGGGCCGCCCCCGCGCCACGACCCCGCCGGCGCAGCGCCCGCGCGCGGCAGAGGCGTCCCCCGCAGGTCCCCGTACCGCCGGCTCGCCCCGGCTGCACGGTGCAGCCAAGGACGGTGCACATACCCGACATGCCCCGTCGCCCAAGGTCCGCGGCGGTGCGCACCCGACGCCGAGGCCCCCGGAGTCCGGCGGACTCCGGGGGCCTCGTGCGTTTCGGCCGGTGCCGCGGTTCAGCCCTGCGGCAGGTTCGCCAGCTGGGCTCCGATGCGCTCGATGTCCTCCTCGGCCTTGGCCAACCGGCCGCGGATCTTGTCCACGACGTTGTCGGGCGCCTTGGCGAGGAACGCCTCGTTGCCGAGCTTCGCGGTGGCCTGGGCCTTCTCCTTCTCGGCGGCGGCGAGGTCCTTGGCGAGGCGCTTGCGTTCCGCGTCCACGTCGATCGCGCCGGACAGGTCCAGCGCGACCTCGGCGCCCGCGACCGGGAGCGTGGCCGTGGCGTGGAAGGAGTCGCCCTCCGGCTGCAGCCGGAGCAGCTGCCGGATCGCGCCCTCGTGCGGGGCGAGGGCGGTGCCGTCGAGCGCCAGCCGGGCCGGGACCTTCTGGCCGGGCTGCAGACCCTGGTCGGAGCGGAACCGACGGACCTCGGTGACGACGCGCTGGACGAGCTCGATCTCCCGCTCGGCGGCGGCGTCGCGGAAGCCGCCCGGGGCCTCGGCCCCAGGAACGGACACGGCCCCCGGCCAGTCGGCGACGACGACCGACTCGCCGCCCGTGAGCGTCGTCCACAGCGTCTCGGTGACGAACGGAACCACCGGGTGCAGCAGGCGCAGCGTCACGTCGAGGACCTCGCCCAGAACGCGGGCGGAGACCTTCGCGGGCTCGCCGCCGCCCATGAACGTGGTCTTGGAGAGCTCGACGTACCAGTCGAAGACCTCGTCCCAGGCGAAGTGGAAGAGGGTGTCCGACAGCTTCGCGAACTGGTAGTCCTCGTAGTACGCGTCGACCTCGGCGACCACGGAGTTCAGCCGCGAGAGGATCCAGCGGTCCGTCGCCGACATCTCCTCGGACGCCGGCATCGGGCCCTCGACCGTGGCGCCGTTCATCAGCGCGAAGCGGGTCGCGTTCCAGATCTTGTTGGCGAAGTTGCGCGAGCCCTGGACCCAGTCCTCGCCGATCGGCACGTCGACACCGGGGTTGGCGCCGCGCGCGAGCGTGAAACGCAGCGCGTCGGAGCCGTACTTGTCCATCCAGTCCAGCGGGTTCACCGCGTTGCCGAAGGACTTCGACATCTTCTTGCCGAACTGGTCGCGGACCATCCCGTGCAGGGCGATGGTGTGGAACGGCGGGGTGCCGTCCATCGCGTAGAGGCCGAACATCATCATCCGGGCGACCCAGAAGAAGAGGATGTCGTAGCCGGTGACCAGGACGGAGTTCGGGTAGAACTTCGCGAGGCTCTCGGTCTGCTCCGGCCAGCCCAGCGTGGAGAAGGGCCACAGGCCGGAGGAGAACCAGGTGTCGAGGACGTCGGTCTCCTGGTGCCAGCCCTCGCCGGACGGCGGCTCCTCGTCGGGGCCGACGCAGACGACCTCGCCGTCCGGGCCGTACCAGACCGGGATGCGGTGGCCCCACCACAGCTGGCGCGAGATGCACCAGTCGTGGAGGTTGTCGACCCAGTCGAAGTACCGCTTCTCCATCTCCTGCGGGTGGATCCTGACCTTGCCGTCGCGGACGGCGTCCCCGGCGGCCTTCGCGAGCGGGCCGACCTTGACCCACCACTGCATGGACAGTCGCGGCTCGATGGTGGTCTTGCAGCGCGAGCAGTGGCCGACGGAGTGGACGTACGGGCGCTTCTCGGCGACGATCCGGCCCTCGGCGCGCAGTGCGGCGACGATGGCGGAACGGGCCTCCAGGCGGTCCAGGCCCTGGAAGGGTCCGTGCGCGGTGATGACCGCGCGCTCGTCCATGACGGCGAGGTTGGGCAGGCCGTGGCGCTGGCCGATCTCGAAGTCGTTCGGGTCGTGGGCGGGCGTCACCTTGACGGCGCCGGTGCCGAACTCCGGGTCGACGTGCTCGTCGGCGACGACGGGGATGCGGCGGCCGGTGAGCGGCAGCTCGATCTCGCGGCCGACGAGGTGCCTGTAGCGCTCGTCCTCGGGGTGGACCGCGACGGCGGTGTCACCGAGCATCGTCTCGGCGCGGGTGGTCGCGACGACGATCGCCTCGTCGCCCTCGCCGTACCGGATCGAGACCAGCTCGCCGTCGTCGTCCTGGTACTCCACCTCGATGTCGGAGATGGCCGTCAGACAGCGCGGGCACCAGTTGATGATGCGCTCGGCGCGGTAGATCAGCTCGTCGTCGTACAGCCGCTTGAAGATGGTCTGGACTGCCTGGGACAGGCCCTCGTCCATGGTGAAGCGCTCACGGGACCAGGCGACGCCGTCGCCGAGGCGCTTCATCTGGCCGGAGATCTGCCCGCCGGACTCGCCCTTCCACTGCCAGACGCGCTCGATGAACGCCTCGCGGCCGAGGTCGTGCCGGGACTTGCCCTCCTTGGCGAGCTCGCGCTCGACGACGTTCTGCGTGGCGATGCCGGCGTGGTCCATGCCCGGCTGCCACAGGGTCTCGAAGCCCTGCATGCGCTTGCGGCGGGTGAGGGCGTCGATCAGCGTGTGCTCGAAGGCGTGACCCAGGTGGAGGCTGCCCGTGACGTTCGGCGGCGGGATGACGACGGTGTACGGGGCCTTGTCGCTCTTCGCGTCCGCCTCGAAGTAACCGCGCTCTACCCAGCGCTCGTACAGCTTCCCCTCTACCTCGGCCGGCGCGTACTGGGTCGGCAGTTCGGGGGTGCTGGCTGGCTGCTGCTGAGTGTTCTCGGTCACGGGCCACAGTTTAGAGGTGTCACGGTCCCGTTCTGAAACGGGAATGTTCGGCAACGGTGTGGGTCCCGGTGCCGTGGGGCCGGTGGGTTTCCGCCAGGAGGTGTCGGAACGCATGAGCATCTCGAGGGGAACCCGGAAGTGAGCTACGACCAGCCGGGCCCGCACGGCCAGCCGCCCCTGGGGGCACCTCCCGGGCCGCAAGGCCCAGGGAGGCAGCCCCCGTCCGACGCGGGCCCCGGCGCCTGCCCGCCCCGCCGCCGTCCCAGCCGGGCGGCATGAAGAGCGGTGCACAACGCACAAGGGCGCCTGCCCGGTTCTGAGGAACCGGGCAGGCGCCCTTCGCGTGTGCGTGCTGGCTACGCCGACTTCTCGTGGCGGCCGTCGTTCTTCACGATCCGCGGCACCAGCGTCGGATTGACGTTGTTGTGGACGACGTCCGCGGTGATCACGACGCGGGCGACGTCCTTGCGGGACGGCACCTCGTACATCACCGACATCAGGACCTCCTCCATGATGGCGCGCAGCCCGCGCGCGCCCGTGCCGCGGAGGATGGCCTGGTCGGCGATGGCCTCGAGAGCCGGGCGGTCGAAGTCCAGCTCCACGCCGTCGAGTTCGAAGAGGCGCTGGTACTGCTTCACCAGCGCGTTGCGCGGCTCGACCAGGATCTTCAGCAGGGCCTCGCGGTCCAGGTTGTGGACCGAGGTGATGACCGGGAGACGGCCGATGAACTCGGGGATCATCCCGAACTTCACCAGGTCCTCGGGCATGACCTCCTGGAACTGGTCGCTGGCGTCGATCTCGCGCTTGGAGCGGATGGTGGCGCCGAAGCCGATGCCCTTCGCACCGGCGCGTGACTCGATGATCTTCTCCAGGCCGGCGAACGCACCGCCCACGATGAACAGCACGTTCGTCGTGTCGATCTGGATGAACTCCTGGTGCGGGTGCTTCCGTCCGCCCTGCGGCGGTACGGAGGCCGTCGTGCCCTCCAGGATCTTCAGCAGGGCCTGCTGGACGCCTTCGCCCGACACGTCCCGGGTGATCGACGGGTTTTCGCTCTTACGGGCGACCTTGTCGATCTCGTCGATGTAGATGATCCCGGTCTCGGCCTTCTTGACGTCGTAGTCGGCCGCCTGAATCAGCTTCAGCAGGATGTTCTCGACGTCCTCGCCCACGTACCCGGCCTCCGTCAGCGCCGTGGCGTCGGCGATGGCGAACGGGACGTTGAGCATCCGCGCCAGGGTCTGGGCGAGCAGCGTCTTGCCCGAGCCCGTGGGACCGAGCAGCAGGATGTTGGACTTCGCGAGTTCGATGGCGTCGTCCCGGCCCTGGCCGTTCTCGCCGGCCTGGACACGCTTGTAGTGGTTGTACACCGCGACCGAGAGGGCCTTCTTCGCGGGCTCCTGCCCGACGACGTAACCCTCGAGGAACTCGTAGATCTCACGCGGCTTGGGGAGTTCCTCCCACCGCACCTCGGAGGTCTCGGCGAGCTCCTCCTCGATGATCTCGTTGCAGAGGTCGATGCACTCGTCGCAGATGTACACCCCGGGGCCTGCGATGAGCTTCTTCACCTGCTTCTGGCTCTTTCCGCAGAACGAGCACTTGAGCAGGTCGCCGCCATCACCGATGCGTGCCACGAGGTGCTTCCCCTTCGCCTGGGAGCGCTTGGTTCAGCGGCTCCTGGTGCCTCATATCCGACGGTACCTTGCCGGGCCCCCGGTTCGGGCCCCCCTTGGCGCGGTTCACATTGACGTGTACCGCGCCAAGGGCAGGTTCGGCGTCAGGCGGCCGCTGCGGCCGCGCTCTTGCGGGTCGACACGATCTGGTCGACCAGGCCGTACGCGAGTGCGTCCTCGGCCGTGAGGATCTTGTCGCGCTCGATGTCCTCGCGGACCTTCTCGATCGGCGTGGAGGAGTGCTTGGCCAGCATCTCCTCGAGCTGCTCGCGCATGCGCAGGATCTCGTTGGCCGCGATTTCCAGGTCCGAGAGCTGCTCGCGGCCCGTCTGCGACGACGGCTGGTGGATCAGCACCCGGGCGTGCGGCAGGGCCATCCGCTTGCCGGGGGTACCGGCGGCGAGCAGCACGGCCGCGGCGGACGCCGCCTGGCCCATGCAGACCGTCTGGATGTCCGGCTTCACGAACTGCATCGTGTCGTAGATGGCGGTCAGCGCGGTGAAGGAGCCACCGGGGCTGTTGATGTAGATGGAGATGTCGCGGTCCGGGTCCATCGATTCCAGGCACAGCAGCTGCGCCATGACGTCGTTGGCGGAGGCGTCGTCGATCTGGACCCCGAGGAAGATCACGCGCTCCTCGAAGAGCTTCGCGTACGGGTCGTACTCGCGCACGCCCTGGGAGGTGCGCTCGACGAAGCGGGGGACGACATAGCGGTTGTCCACCTGCGGGCCGGTGTAGAGGCCGCTCGCGGAGGCTGCGGGGAACTGGTTCATGGTCGTGTTCACCATCCTGGTGGCGTTCGGTGGGCTGGAGCTTCGGGGGGCGGCCGGGGCGCGGGCCCGGTGCCGGGGGCGCGGACCCCCGACGGCCGGGCTCAGGCGCCGGTGCCGCCGCCGCCCGGAACGCCCGAAGCGGCGGAGATGATCTCGTCGATGAGCCCGTAGTCCTTGGCCTCCTCGGCCGTGAACCAGCGGTCGCGGTCGCCGTCGCGGATGATCGTCTCGACGGTCTGGCCGGAGTGGCGGGCGGTGATCTCGGCCATGCGCTGCTTGGTGCGCAGCAGGTACTCGGCCTGGATCTTGATGTCCGAGGCCGTGCCGCCGATGCCGGCCGAGCCCTGGTGCATCAGGATGTCGGTGTGCGGCAGGGCGAAGCGCTTGCCGGCGCTGCCGCCGGTGAGCAGGAACTGGCCCATGGAGGCGGCCATGCCCATGCCGATGGTGACGACGTCGTTCGGGATGTACTGCATGGTGTCGTAGATGGCCATGCCGGCCGTCACCGAGCCACCGGGGCTGTTGATGTAGAGGTAGATGTCCTTCTCCGGATCGGCGGCCAGGAGAAGGAGCTGGGCCGTGATCTTGTTGGCGATGTCGTCGTCCACCTGCTGACCCAGGAAGATGATGCGCTCGCCGAGCAGCCGGCTGTAGACCTGGTCGCCGAGGCCTCCACCGATGGACGGCTCACCGGCGGCGTTAGGCATCAGAATCGTCACGTAATCCACCTGCTCGTCTCTGACGGCTGCGGCCGTCTCAGCGTCTTGGAACCTGGGGGCGGGGCGATCCCCGCGGGCGGGTAGTCCCCTGCCCTCGTATTCATGGACCCTAACGCGCTGGTGGGCGGGCGCCATCCCGGTTCCCGAACTGTTCGCTGGCAGCGCAAGCTAGGGGGCGCGCGCCGGTATGAATACGCCCCGCGGATGTGCGGTCGGCACGGTCCCGCACCCGGTCGCCACACGGCTCCTCAGGGGTGCCTGTGGCACTGCGGAGGCCCTGCCGGGCCCCGCCCGGGGACGGCAGACGGGCCCGGGCGCGCGTGTGCGCGGCTCCGGGCCCGTCACGGGGATCGGGTGCCAGGGCGTGGGCGGCGCGGCTCGGCGCGCCCGTGTCCCGGCGGAGGCCGAGGCTCAGGCCTCGGACTTCTCCTCGTCACCGGTGGCCGCGGCGGCGACCTCGGTGGCCTCCTCGACCTCGTCCTCGTCGTCGCTCATGTCGACGACCTCACCGTTGGCGTCCTTGACCGTCGAGGCCTCGACGACCGTCGCGAGGGCCTTGCCGCGGGCGACCTCGCCCACGAGCATCGGCACCTGGCCGCCCTCGACGACGGCCTGGGCGAACTGGTCCGGGGACATGCCGGAGGAGGCGGCGCGGCGCATGAGGTGCTCGGTGAGCTCCTCCTGGCTGACGTTGAGCTTCTCCCTGGAGACCAGCTCGTCGAGGACGAACTGGGTCTTGATGCCCTTGACCGCCTGCTCCTTGGTCTCGGCGTCGAACTCCTCCTCGCTCTTGCCCTGGATCTCCAGGTACTTGGCGAGGTCGAGGCCCATCTGGCCGAGCTGGTGGTGCTCCAGGTTGTGCTTGCGGGTGCGGATCTCGTCCTCGAGGAGCTTCTCGGGGACCGGGACCTCGACCAGCTCCAGGAGCTTCTCGAGCACGCGCTCCTGGGCCTGGGTGGCCTGGTCGTACTGCTTCGTGTTCTCCAGGCGCTTGCGGCTGTCGGCCTTCAGCTCCTCGAGGGTGTCGAACTCACTGGCCATCTGGGCGAACTCGTCGTCCAGCTCGGGGAGCTCGCGCGCGGCGACCTGGGTCACCTTGACGGTGATCTCGGCGTCCTTGCCCTCGGCGGAGCCGCCCTTCAGCTGCGAGGTGAAGGTGGCCTCGCCGCCGGCCTCCAGGCCGGTCACGGCCTCGTCGATGCCGTCGAGGAGTTCGCCGGAGCCGATCGTGTACTGCACGCCGTCGGCGACGCCGTCCGCGAGGACCTCACCGTCGACCTTGGCCTCGAGGTCGATCGTCACGACGTCGCCCTCGGTGGCGGCGCGCTCCACCGGGGAGGTGGAGGCGAAGCGGGTACGCAGCTGGTCGACGGCCTTCTCGACGTCCTCGTCGGAGACCTCGACGGCGTCGACCTCGACCTCGATGCCGGAGAAGTCCGGGATCTCGATGGCCGGGCGGACGTCGACCTCGGCGGTGAAGTTCAGCGTCTCGCCGTCCTTCAGCTCCGTGATGTCGACCTCGGGCTGGCCGAGCGGGTTGATCTCCGCCTCGTTGACAGCCTCGGTGTAGAACTTCGGGAGCGCGTCGTTGACGGCCTCCTCGAGCACCGCGCCGCGGCCGAACCGCTGGTCGATGACGCGCGCCGGGACCTTGCCCTTGCGGAAGCCCTTGACCGTGACCTGCTGGTTGATCTTCTTGTACGCCGCGTCGAGGCTGTCCTTGAGCTCCTCGAAGGGCACCTCGACAGTGAGCCGAACCCGGGTCGGGTTCAGGGTCTCCACGGCGCTCTTCACGGTTCGGTCTCCTTGGTGGCTGAATTCTGGGGTTCTGCTGGGTCCACCACGGAGTGTCGTCCGACGGCGGCGCAGCGGATCGGGCCCGGCGCTTCGGACGCTCGGTCAGACACACGGGCACACAGATTGCATAGTAACCGCAAGCGGGATCAGCCCCACAATGCGATCTTGGCCCAGGCGTGATCGCGATGTTGGTCGGGGTGGCGGGATTTGAACCCACGGCCTTCCGCTCCCAAAGCGGACGCGCTACCAAGCTGCGCCACACCCCGTCGGTGCGAACGTAGGGTACATGCCCCCAGGCAGTGGTCAGCTCCCATTTCCCGCGGGTCAGCCGGGCACACGTCGCCGTTCGGGGCGGCGAGGGCACGGCCGGGGCAACGGGTGTGCGGCGGACGCCGGGAACCCGCTACGATGCTCTTCGTGCCGTGGCCACCACGACCTGCGGCGCGGTGCTTGCGGGCGTAGCTCAATGGTAGAGCCCTAGTCTTCCAAACTAGCTACGCGGGTTCGATTCCCGTCGCCCGCTCCACTTGGCTCAGGGCCAGGTCAGAGGGCTGTTCCTCTGCCTGGCCCTGATGCGTTCCACGAACTTCGCACGGCCTTGCGCGCCCGTACGCACGCGACCCGAACGTGCCCTCGCACCGCTCGGGTGGGCGCCCCGAGTCCACTACGGCTCCGGCGTCGGCCGGCACCGGCTCGCCCTCGAACGAGGCGGGAGCGACCGTCGACCCGCCCACGGACACGCGCCGACGTGAGCCGAACCCGCTCGGTACGAGGTCCCGCCGCATCCGTGTCGGCCCGGCAGAAGCCGGGCAGGCGGGACCGATGAGCGCTGAACGGAAGAAGACGAGCGAAATGCGCTCAGAATCTGATCGCGTTGATCGAATCCGCCAGCGAGTCCAGAAAGTTGTCGATCGCCGGCGCCATACCGGTCGAGGCGAGGAAGAAGCCGAAGAGCGCCGCGACTATCGCGGGCCCGGCCTTGATCGAACCGCCACGGATCATCACCACGAGGATGATCGCCAACAGCAGCACCACAGACAGTGAAATGGCCACAACTGATCACACCCTCGGTCGGTCCGCCTTGCCCACCGGGAGGCATACGGCCCCGCACACCCCCGCCCCACCATCGTGCCACCAACAGCCGGGCCGTGGTGACCGCCTGACGGATCATCGGCGCATGGATCGGATCACATCACGATGCGCCGACGAGTGGGCGGCGGCGCGTCACCGCTTACTGCTACCCGACGGTGCGAAATACACACATGCGGGTCACAGGAAATTGAGACAATACCGGTGAGGAAATTCACCGATGACTCAAGCTTCGACATTTCACCCCGTTTAAGCGGGATTAATTGGGGCATATCGGACGTTTGACGGTTGTGTCGGTGACGAATACAGGAGATCTTCCCGGTGGGTTTTACGAATTCCATTGGACCCGGTTAGGGTGCCTCGAATGTTCCACGCTCCGAATGGACTGCAGAGGGACCGCGTCCCCGACGCCTCCCGTGAGCCGGAGCCCCTCCCGGGGAGGACAGCGACGGCCGAAGCGACACCGCCCGCCCCACCGGCACCGGCGGCGCAGGAGGCACAGGCGGCGCCGGTCAAGAGACGCGACGCCTACTTCGACAACGCCAAGTACCTCGCCATCGTGCTGGTGGCGGTGGCTCACGCGTGGGAGCCGGTGATGGACGGCAGCCGCGCCACCAGGGCGGCGTACATGTTCGTCTACACCTTCCACATGCCGGCGTTCATCATCATCTCCGGCTACTTCTCGCGGAGTTTCCAGGCCCGCCCCGACCAGCTGAAGCGGCTGGTCAGCGGTGTCGTGGTGCCGTTCTTCGTCTTCGAGGTCGCCTACACGCTCTTCAAGCGGTGGGCCGACGACGACCCCGACTACCCCTTCAGCCTGACCGATCCGCTGTACCTCACGTGGTTCCTGATCGCGCTGTTCGTGTGGCGGCTGTCGACGCCGCTGTGGCGTTCGATCAAGTATCCGCTGGCGGTGGCCCTGGTCATCGCGTCGCTCGGCTCGCTCACCCCGGGGATCGGCCAGGACCTCGACCTCCAGCGCATCCTGCAGTTCCTGCCGTTCTTCGTGCTGGGTCTGTCGATGCGGCCGGAGCACTTCCAGATGCTGCGGCGCCGGGATGTGCGGCTGCTGGCGCTTCCGGTGGTCGCGGGCGCGGCGGTGTTCACCTACTGGGTGGCTCCGGACGTACGGATGGGCTGGTTCTACCGCTCGACCAGCGCCGAGGAGCTGGACGCGCCGTGGTGGGCGGGTCCGCTGATGACCTTCGGGCTGTTCGGCTGCGCGCTGCTGCTGACGGCCGCCTTCCTCGCCTGGGTGCCGCGCCGCAGGACGTGGTTCACCGTGCTGGGCGCGGGCACCATCTGCGGCTACCTGCTCCACGGCTTCATGGTGAAGTCCCTCGACTACCTCGGACTGGTGGCCCAGTACCCGTGGCTGGCGGAGCCGGCCGGGGAGATCGTGGTCACGCTCGTCACGGCCGCGGCCGTGACGCTGTTCTGCACCCCGCCGGTGCGGCGTGCGCTGCGGTTCGCGACCGAGCCCGAACTGTCGTGGGCGTTCCGGCGGGACGTCACCCGGCTGTCAGACCGAGCAGCCGCCTCATCGCCGCGTACTTCGCGGTGAGCCGGGCCCGGGTCGGTTCGTCGAGCAGGGCGAGCCGGTCCGGATCGGCGTTGTGGGCGAGGTCTGCCTCCTTGACGAGACGGGCGCCCGGTGTGGCGAGGATGCGCCGGGCGTACGACTCGGCGTCCTCCCCCGGGCGCTTGGTCATGGCGTCCACCAAGTCCTTCACCTGTTGCGGGAGTTCGGCTGCGGCCAGCCATTCCCGCGACAGCGCGTCGTCCTCGATCGCGTCGTGCAGCCAGGCGGCGGCGATCTGCTCGTCGGTGCCGCCCCGCGTCCTCACTCCGTCCGCCACCGCCCGGATGTGCTCGGCGTAGGGCCGTCCTGCCTTGTCCGTCTGGTGCGCGTGGGCATCCCGGGCGATCGCCTCGACCTGGTCGAGCGTGAGTTTGGGCATGCGCCCGACTGTACGGGCGCCCCGCCGGCCGTGAGGTCACGGCTCCCGGCGGATCAGCAGCAGGGCCCGGTCGTCGTTGACGTCCTTCGCCACGGCCTCGATGAGGTGCCAGGCGGCCCCCTCGAAACCCGTCGCCACATAGCGGTCGGCCTCACCGGTGAGCCGGTCCATGCCCTCGGCGATGTCCCGGTCGTTCGCCTCGACGAGCCCGTCGGTGAAGAGCATCAGCACGTCGCCCGGGCTCAGAGTGCCCTTGACCGGGTCGAACTGGGCGCCCTCGTACACTCCGAGCAGCGGGCCCTCCGCGGCCTGCTCCTCCCAGCGGCCCGAGCCCGCGTGGAGCTGGAGTGCCGGCAGATGGCCCGCGGAGAGCAGTTCGTAGTCGCCGGAGTCCAGGTCGAGCACGAGGTGGACGGAGGTCGCGAAGCCCTCGTCCCAGTCCTGACGCAGGAGATAGCCGTTGGCGGCGGGGAGGAAGCCGTGCGGAGGGAGGGAGCCGAGCAGCCCGCCGAAGGCGCCGGACAGCAGCAAGGCGCGCGACGCGGCGTCCATGCCCTTGCCGGAGACGTCGGTGAGGACGACTTCGAGGGTGCGGCCGCCGTTGGTGCGGGCGGCGACGACGAAGTCCCCGGAGAACGACTGGCCGCCGGCCGGGCGGAGGGCCATCTCGCGGTGCCAGCCCTGCGGCAGTCGCGGCAGGGCGCTCTGTACCCGGATCCTCTCGCGCAGGTCGAAGAGCATCGTGCCGCCCCGCCGCCAGGGCACCCCGACGCGGGCGCGGAACTGGGCGATGAGCAGACCGAAGAATCCGCAGGCGGCCACGACCAGCACCGTCCCCGGCGTGACCCGGGCCGGCCCTTCCGTGTAGGGGCCGAGCACGAGTGACTCGACGATCAGCGCCAGGGCCGCGGCCGCGTACAGACCGAGCAGGCTCGCGGGCCGCAGCAGCAGTCCGCCCGCGACGATCGGCAGGACGAGGGCGGCCGGCGTGCACCAGACCGGCATGAGGATGGTGCCCCAGGCGATCGCCGGGACGGTCAGCAGGAGCCCGGCCAGCGCGATCCAGTCGGAGCCGTCGCCGCGGAAGTAGTCGACCCCGGACCTGCGCAGCGTCGTGCGGGCCCGGTGCGTGGCTTTGCGCATCCGGGCCGTGTACGAGTCCGCTGCGCCACGTGCCATCGTCGGCGACCCTATCCACACCTTCGTCCGGCGTGGAGGGGGACCCCATGACATTGCGTTCGAAATCGGGTCGCGACGGGACGCGGTGCCCTGGTAGGCATGGCGCATGACGACTGAACTGCGAGTACTCCGTCGCGAGGAGTGGGACCGGTGGTACGGGAGGCTGGAGCTCGCCTTCGGCGGCGTCCCGGAGTCCCCGTCGGAACGCGAGCTCTGGAACGAACTCACGGAGTGCGAGCGTTCGATCGGCGTGCGGGACGGCGGAGACTGGGTCGGCACAGCAGGTGCGTTCTCCTTCCGGGTGTCGGTCCCGGGCGGCTCGTTCGTCCCCGCCGCCGGGGTCACGATGGTGAGTGTGGCCGCCACCCACCGGCGGCGCGGGGTGCTCACGTCGATGATGCGTCGCCAACTGGACGACGTCCGCGCGCTGGGTGAGCCGCTGGCGCTGCTGACGGCCTCGGAACCGGAGATCTACGGCCGCTTCGGATACGGCATCGCGACCCACCAGCTGAATCTGGACATCGACACCGTGCGTGCGCGGATCACCGCGCCGCCCGGGACCGACGACGTGCGGTTGCGGTTCGCCCCGGCCGCGGAGTCGGCGGAGGCGTGCGAGGCGCTGTACCTGAGCACGCTCGGCTCACGGCCCGGGATGCTCGCGCGCACCCCCGGCTGGGAGCGGCTTCCGCTGCTCGACCCGCCCGCCCAACGCGAGGGCGCCTCGGCGATGCAGTGCGTCCTCGCCGAACGGGACGGCGAGGTCGTGGGCTACGTCCGCTTCCACAACAAGCCGGATTGGGACGCCTCGGGGCCGAACGGCTCGATCCTGCTGCGGGACATCGACGCGCTGGACCCGGCTGCGTACGCGGCGCTGTGGCGCTTCCTCTTCGGCATCGACCTGACGACGCGGATCCGGGCGCGCAACCGGCCGGTGGACGACCCGCTGCTGCATCTCGTCTCGGACGTCCGGCGCTGCGGCGTCCGGGTACGGGACTCGCTGCACGCCCGGCTGGTCGACGTGGGGGCGGCGCTGGAGGCGCGGACGTACCGGACGCCGGTGGACGTGGTGCTGGAGGTCGAGGACGCGTTCTGCCCCTGGAACGAGGGCCGTTGGCGCCTCTCGGGAGATGCCAAGGGCGCGTCGTGCGAGCGCACGGCAGGCCCGGCCGATCTGTCCCTGGACGTGAGGGAGTTGGGCGCCGCCTACCTGGGCGGGGTGACGCTTTCGTCCCTGGCCGGGGCCGGCCGGGTGCGCGAACTGCGCGGTGGCGCGCTGGCGGAGGCGTCGACGGCCTTCACCTCCGACGTGGCGCCCTGGCTGCCGCACGGCTTCTAGTGCTGTGACCGGAAGGGTTCGCCGGCTCGCGACGCCCGGCACGGCACCTCGCGGCGTTGTCGGAGGCGCCCGAGTACGCCCAGTACGAGGGCACCGCAGCTGTCGTCGCGCGTCCGCCGGGGACTGCGGGACAGCCCTCAGGCGGGCTGGCAGCCGGGACACCAGAAGAGGTTGCGGGCGGCGAGACCGGCGGTGCGGATCTCGCCGCCACAGACATGGCAGGGCAACTGTGCCCGGCGGTACACGTAGACCTCGCCGCCGTGGTCGTCGACGCGCGGCGGCCGGCCCATCGCCTCCGGAGTGTGCTCGGGCCGGACGGTGTCGATGCGGTTGTTCCGTACGCCCTCGCGCATCAGGCCGACCAGGTCCCCCCAGAGGGCGTGCCATTCCCGCTCGGTGAGGTCCCTGCCCGCGCGGTACGGATCGATGCCGTGCCGGAAGAGGACTTCCGCTCGGTAGACGTTGCCGACGCCCGCGACGACCTTCTGGTCCATGAGCAGGGCGGCGATCGTCGTGCGGGAGCGGGAGATCCTCGCCCAGGCGCGCTCGGGACCGTCGTCGGACCGTAGCGGGTCGGGGCCCAGCCGCGCGTGTATCGCGGCCTTCTCGCCGTCCGTGATCAGGGCGCAGGCCGTGGGGCCCCGCAGATCGACGTACGAACTGGTGTTCGCGAGCCGCAGGCGCACGGTGTCGGTGGGAGGCGGCGCGGGCGCGTCGCCGAAGTCCACCTTGCCGAACAGGCCGAGGTGGATGTGGATCCACTCACCGCCGTCGGAGCCCCCGAAGCCGAGGAAGAGGTGCTTGCCGTGGGCCTCGGTGCGCTCCAGGACCGTGCCGTCGAGCAGTGCCGCGGAGTCGGCGAACTTACCCTGCGGGCTGGTGACCCGCACGGACCGGCCGCCGAACCGTTCCCGGTAGTCGGCGGCCAGTCGGTGGATGGTGTGCCCTTCGGGCATCAGGCGGTCGGCTCCTGGGGGTGGTGGGCCGGAATCGGGGGGAGCTCGCCGGTGGCCTCGTACCGCTCGAGCATCTCGATGCGGCGGGTGTGGCGCTCCTCGCCCGAGTACGGGGTCTTGAGGAAGACCTCGACGAAGGTGGTTGCCTCGTCGGTCGTGTGCATCCGGGCACCGACCGCGATGACGTTGGCGTTGTTGTGCTCACGCCCAAGGGCGGCTGTCTGCACGCTCCAGGCCAGCGCGGCCCGGACGCCCTTGACCTTGTTCGCGGCGATCTGCTCGCCGTTGCCGGAGCCGCCGATCACGATGCCGAGGCTGCCCGGGTCGGCGACGGTCCGCTCGGCGGCGCGCAGGCAGAACGGCGGGTAGTCGTCCTGGGCGTCGTAGACGTGGGGGCCGCAGTCGACGGGCTCGTGGCCGTGGGCCCTGAGCCACTCGACAAGGTGGTTCTTGAGTTCGAAGCCGGCATGGTCGGAGCCGAGGTAGACGCGCATGGTCCGAGTGTGGCACGCGCGAGGCGGGGCAGCCGCCAGCGGGGTCCGGCGACGGGCCCTGTCGGATGAACCGCTCGACTGCGGAGAGCACGATGCGACGTGCCCGTCACCACGATCGGCAGCCAGGTGTTCCTTACCGACGCACCGACGCACCGACGCACCGACGCACCGACGCGGCATCGGCTCGAATGCTCGGGCTCGTCACCCCAGCGGACTCCCACACGCGGGTAATCGTCCCCCAGCCCCCAGCCGACCCTCACGAAGACAGGCACGAATGCCGGTGACCCGGCATCTCCCGCCTTCCGACGGCCTCAAGCGGCTGACACCGACCGCCGCCGCTCCCGCTCCGGGCCCGGCGGCGGGAACGGCACCCGACCGAACGAGGGGTGCCCCGCACGAAAGCGCGGGGCACCCCTCGTCTTGTGCGGTCACCGTCCGCCCTGCGGAACCGAACCGGTCGCGTGCCCGGCCCATCGTCGGCCCTCGGACGCGGGACGGCCCCGGACGGCCGGGGCACTCAGCCCCGGCGGCCGAGGAGCCTCCAGGCGGCGGGCAGCGCGCCCATCGCGAGCGCGGCCTTGAAGGCGTCGCCGATCAGGAACGGGGTGAGGCCGGCCGCCACGGCCTCGGGCAGCGTCATGCCGGTGGCGAGCGCCAGGTACGGCACGCCGATCGCGTAGATGACCGCGGAGCCGAGCACCATCGCGCCCGCGGTGCGCAGGACGGAGCGGTCCGCGCCGCGCCGGGCGAGGGCACCGACGACGGTGGCGGCGACCAGCATGCCCAGGATGTAGCCGAGGGACGGCATGGCCCAGCCGGAGGACGCCTCGGCGAACCAGGGCATGCCCGCCATTCCGGCGAGGGCGTACAGGGCGAGCGAGAGGAATCCGCGGCGCGCGCCGAGCGCGGTGCCGACCAGCAGGGCGGCGAAGGTCTGTCCCGTGACCGGGACCGGGGAGCCCGGCACGGTGACGGAGATCTGCGCGGCGACACCGGTGAGCGCGGCGCCGCCGACGACCAGGGCCGCGTCCACCGCGGACTTGGCGCGCGATGCGGGCAGCAGATCGGCGAGGACCAGCCCCGGGCGGGTGGCGGAAACGGCAGCAGTGCTCATCGGGACTCCGGATACGAGGGCGGTGACGCCGTGTGGGTGTTGGCGTAGTTGTGGACATGGCGACGTTAGCCCAGCGGTGAACGATCGATCACCGTCAGTCGACGACAAAGGCCCGCGACGCCGCATGGTGGAGTTCACACAAACTGATGATGACAAGCGTCAGAAGCGCGTGATGCTCGTCACTGAGGTGGGGGACCAGCAACGCCGTTTTGGTGAAGCGGGCGAGGCTCGGGAAGACTGTAGGTTCTTGCCAAATTCCAGCACAGCCGAGAGTCCCGAGCACATGCACGACGCACCGCCCGGCCCACTGGTCACCGAGGCCGAACCCCTCTCCCACGGGCTGAAGCAGCGTCATCTGACGATGCTCGGGCTCGGCGGGGTGATCGGGGCGGGGCTGTTCGTCGGTTCCGGTGCGGGCATCGCGCTCGCCGGCCCCGGCATCGTGGTCTCGTACCTCCTCGCCGGCGCGCTGGCGATGCTGGTGATGCGGATGCTCGGCGAGATGTCCGCGGCGACGCCCGCGTCCGGCGCGTTCTCCGTGCACGCCGAGCGGGCCCTCGGCCGCTGGGCGGGATTCACGGTCGGCTGGCTCTACTGGTTCCTGCTCGTGGTCGTGCTCGCCGTGGAGGCGACCGGCGCGGCGACGATCGCCAACGGCTGGGTGCCGGGCGTGCCGCAGTGGACCTGGGTGCTGATCTTCATGGTGGTCTTCACCGCCGCCAACCTCGCCGCCGTGCGGAACTTCGGCGAGCTCGAGTTCTGGTTCGCCGCGCTGAAGGTCGGCGCGATCGTGCTGTTCCTGGTGCTCGGCGCGCTGGCGGTCTTCGGTCTGCTGCCGGCCACCGAACCGGTGGACCTGGCCCGTCTCACCGGAGAGGGCGGCTTCCTGCCCAACGGCTGGGAGGGCGTCGTCGCCGGGGTCCTCGCCGTGGTCTTCGCCTTCGGCGGGCTGGAGGTCGTGACGATCGCGGCGGCGGAGTCCGACGACCCGGCGCGCGCGGTCGGACGCGCGGTGCGCAGCGCGGTGTGGCGCATCCTCCTCTTCTATGTCGGCTCGATGCTGGTCATCGTGACCGTGCTGCCATGGACGGCGGTGCAGCCGGGCGAGAGCCCGTACGTCGCGGTCCTGGGCGCGATCGGGGTACCGGGGGCCGGTCAGATCATGAACATCGTGGTGTTCGTGGCGCTGCTGTCCGCCCTCAACGCCAATCTGTACGGCTCGTCGCGGATGGTGTTCTCGCTGGCCGAGCGCGGCGAGGCGCCGGCGGGGCTGCTCAGGGTCTCCGGCGGCGGGGTGCCGCGCCGGGCGGTGTTCGCGTCCGTCGCGTTCGGTTTCGTGTCGGTCCTGCTCAACCTGAAGTGGCCGGACACCGTGTTCCTCCACATGCTGAACGCGGTCGGCGCGGTGCTGCTGTTCGTATGGGGCCTGATCGCCGTGTCGGAGTTGCGGCTGCGCCGCCGGATCGAGCGCGAGGCCCCGGAGAGGCTGACGTTGCGGATGTGGTGCTTCCCGTGGCTGACCTGGGTGGCGCTCGCCGGGATCGTGGCCGTGCTCGTGCTGATGCTCGGCGACCGGACCGCCCGACCCCAGGTGCTGTGGTCGGCCGCGGCGACGGCGCTGGTGCTGCTGGTGGCGGGACTACGGGAGTTGCGCGACATACGGGCGAGCCGTGTCTAGTCCTTCACATTGTGTGAGCATCTTGTCCGTATAGCGGTCATCGATGCTCGGTGAACGGTACTCCCCCCAGACTGTGGGCCACTCCCCCCATCCGCTCATGAACAGGCACACCCATGTCTCGGACCTCGGCGCCCGAACCCGCCGGCCCCCAAGCCGGCTCGTCGCTCGCCCACGGCCTCAAGCAGCGCCATCTGTCGATGATCGCCCTCGGCGGGGTGATCGGCGCCGGCCTCTTCGTCGGCTCAGGTGCCGGTATCGCCGCCGCCGGCCCGTCCATCGTCATCGCCTACGCCGTATCCGGCCTGCTCGTCATGCTCGTGATGCGCATGCTCGGCGAGATGTCCGCGGCGAACCCGGCCTCCGGTTCCTTCTCCGTACACGCCGAGCGGGCGCTCGGCCCTTGGGCGGGCTTCACCGCGGGCTGGTCGTTCTGGGTGCTGTTGTCGGTCGCCGTCGGTCTGGAGGGCATCGGCGCGGCGAAGATCGTCAGCGGCTGGCTGCCCGGAACCCCGGAGTGGGCCTGGGTCGCGCTGTTCATGCTGGTGTTCTGCGGCACCAACCTGGCGGCGGTACGCAACTTCGGAGAGTTCGAGTTCTGGTTCGCCGCGCTCAAGGTCGGCGCGATCACGCTCTTCCTGATCCTCGGCGGCCTGGCCATCCTCGGTGTGCTGCCGGGGACGGAGGCGCCCGGCACCGCCAACCTCACGGGCGGCGGGGGTTTCCTGCCGCACGGGGCGGAGGGGCTGGTCATCGGCCTGCTCGCGTCGGTCTTCGCATACGGCGGCCTGGAGACGGTGACCATCGCGGCGGCCGAGTCCGAGCACCCGGTCCAGGGGGTCGCCCGGGCCGTGCGCACCGCGATGTGGCGGATCGCGCTCTTCTACATCGGCTCCATGGCGGTCATCGTCACGCTCGTGCCGTGGGACGACCCGGACGTCGCCAACCCCGACAAGGGCCCGTACGTCACCGCGCTGAACCACCTGGACATCCCCGGCGCCGGTCCCGTGATGCAGATCGTCGTGCTGGTGGCGCTGCTGTCCGCGATGAACGCCAACATCTACGGCGCCTCCCGTATGGCGTACTCCCTGGTCGCGCGAGGCCAGGGCCCGAAGGCGATCGGCCGGGTCTCGGGCGGGGTGCCGCGGATCGCGGTGCTGGTCTCCTCCGTCTTCGGCTTCCTGTGCGTACTGCTCAGCTACTGGCGTCCGGACGACGTCTTCCCGTGGCTGCTGAACATGATCGGCGCCGTCATCCTCGTCGTCTGGCTGTTCATCGCGGTCTCCCAGCTGGTGCTGCGGCGTCGCACGGAGCGCGTCGCCCCCGAGAAGCTCGTGGTGCGGATGTGGCTGTTCCCGGTGCTGACCTGGGTCGCCATCGCGGGCATGCTCGCCATCTTCGTCCTGATGCTGCGCCAGCCCGGCACCCGTGACCAGTTGATGGCGACCGGTCTGATGACGCTGGTGCTGGCCGCCTCCGGCGCGGTGATGCAGCGCAGGCGCAGGGCCGAGTCCGAGAACGGCGCGACGGGCGGTTCCGGCGGCGCCGGAACCGCCGAACGGGACGCGGTGCCCGCGGCGGAGTCCGCCGAGTACTGAGCGGGAGCCGTCCGCGGCACAGGACCCCCGGGCCCGGAAGGGCCGGGGGTCCTCGCACGTGCGGAGCGGGAGGGCGGCCTCGGGTGTACGGCCCTCGGCACCACCGGCGGACCGAAGGGGCGGCCCGTCACGTACGCGCGGACGATGACGCCCGCCGGGCTGCGGGAGATCGCGTCGTACGCCCGGTGGGCATGGCCCGGTGCCGAATCCGCCGGGCTTCGCCCGTCGCGACGCCCGACGCGGCACCAGGTCGAAGGGCTGATCACGCCAGGCCCCCTCCTGCTGTTAACCTGCAATTGCGAACTACTTGCAATAAGCAGTCGGAGGGCTCGGACATGGCCATGTACACGCTTCCTGAACTTCCGTACGACTACGCGGCCCTGGAGCCAGTGATCAACCCGCAGATCATCGAGCTGCACCACGACAAGCACCACGCCGCCTACGTCAAGGGCGCCAACGACACCCTCGAGCAGCTGGCCGAGGCGCGCGACAAGGAAGCCTGGGGCTCGATCAACGGCCTGGAGAAGAACCTCGCGTTCCACCTCTCCGGCCACATCCTGCACAGCATCTACTGGCACAACATGACCGCGCCCAAGGAGGGCGGCGGCGGCGAGCCGCTGGCCGCGGACGGTGTCGGCGAGCTGGCGGACGCGATCACCGACTCCTTCGGCTCCTTCGCCAAGTTCAGGACCCAGCTGTCGAAGGCCGCCGCGACCACCCAGGGCTCGGGCTGGGGCGTGCTCGCCTACGAGCCGGTCAGCGGCCGGCTGATCGTCGAGCAGGTCTACGACCACCAGGGCAACGTCGGCCAGGGCTCGGTACCGATCCTGGTCTTCGACGCCTGGGAGCACGCCTTCTACCTGCAGTACAAGAACCAGAAGGTGGACTTCATCGACGCCATGTGGGGCGTCGTCAACTGGCAGGACGTGGCGAAGCGCTACGCCGAGGCCAAGGACCGCACCCCCCTGATCACCCCGTGACCCTGGCCCCGTCACGGCCGTAGGCCGTCCTGCTCGTGATCGTCTTCTCAACCTTCACCGGCAGGCGGAAAGAAGAAGGACCCCCGCGGATGAGGCACCTCCCAGGCATCGCTCCGGGGGTGTGACTCGCGGGGGTCCTTCCGTTTCCGGCCCTGGGCGGGTGCGTCAGGAGAAGTCGGGACCCTTCGTCCGGGTGCGCTTGATCTCGTAGAAACCCGGGATCGACGCCACCATCAATGTGCCGTCCCACAGCCTCGCCGCCTCCTCGCCCTTGGGCGCAGGGGTGACGACCGGGCCGAAGAACGCGATCTGCCCTCCGTCCGCGCCGGGCACCGCGATCACGGGCGTGCCGACGTCCCGGCCGACCTTGGAGATGCCCTCGTCGTGGGAGGCGCGCAGCTCGGCGTCGTAGGCGTCCGAATCGGCGTAGTCCGCGAGCCCGGCCGGCAGGCCCACGGCCTCCAGTGCCTCCAGGACCACCTCGAGCGTGGTCCCGCGGCCCTCGTTGTGGATCCGGGTGCCGAGGGACGTGTAGAGGGGGCCGACGACCTCGTCGCCGAACTTCTGCTGGGCGGCGGTCACGACGCGCACGGGACCCCAGGCGTTCCTCATCGCCTCCCGGTACTCCTCGGGGAGCTCGTCCATCCGGTCCTCGTTGAGCACCGCCAGGCTCATGACGTGCCAGCGGACCTCCACCGGCCGCACCTTCTCCACCTCGAGCATCCAGCGGGAGGTCATCCAGGCCCAGGGGCACAGCGGGTCGAACCAGAAGTCGGCGGGGGTCCTGTCGTCGGACATGTCACTCCTCGTACTCGTGATGGGCGCGCGCTCCGGGACTCAACACCGGCGCTCGCCGACCGCATTCCCCTGTGCCCCCGGTCACGACCGCGTGCGAGGATCGGCCCTGTCCGAACGAGACACGAAGGAGTGGACGTGCCCGGAGAGAATCTGTCCCGCGACGAGGCCCGCACCCGGGCCGAGCTGCTGTCGGTCGACGGGTACGAGGTCTTCCTCGACCTGCGGTCCGCGACCGCGGAGAGCGAGGAGGCGCAGCCGCGGACGTTCCGCTCGGTCACCACGATCAGGTTCCGGCGCACCGGCGAGGGCGACAGCACCTTCGCCGATCTCGTCGCCCCTTCGGTGAACGCGGTGACGCTGAACGGCCGCGAGCTCGACCCGGCCGAGGTCTTCGACGGCTCCAGGATCACCCTGAGCGGCCTGCAGGCCGAGAACGTCCTGGTGGTGGACGCGCAGTGCGCGTACAGCCGGACCGGCGAGGGCCTGCACCGGTTCGTCGACCCGGAGGACGGCGAGGTCTATCTGTACACGCAGTACGAGCCCGCCGATGCCCGGCGGGTCTTCGCCGACTTCGAACAGCCGGACCTGAAGGCCCCGTTCCGATTCGAGGTGGCCGCGCCCGAGGACTGGACGGTCTGGAGCAACGGCGCGGTCGAGTCCCGCGAGGGCGGGACCTGGCGGTTCGCGGAGACCAGGCCGATCTCCACCTACATCACGGCCGTCGTCGCCGGTCCCTACCACCACGAGTCCGACCTCTACACCCGCACCCTCGACGACGGCCGGACGCTGGAGATCCCGCTCGGCGCCATGTGCCGCAGGGGGTTGGCCAAGCACTTCGACGCGGACGACATCTTCCTGGTCACCAAGCAGGGCCTGGACTTCTTCCACGACCACTTCGACTACCCCTACCCCTTCGGGAAGTACGACCAGGCGTTCGTGCCCGAGTACAACATCGGCGCGATGGAGAACCCGGGCTGTGTGACCTTCCGGGAGGAGTTCGTCTTCCGGGGCAAGGTGACGCAGGCGTCCTTCGAGCGCCGGGCGAACGTCATCCTGCACGAGATGGCGCACATGTGGTTCGGCGACCTGGTCACCATGCAGTGGTGGGACGACCTGTGGCTGAAGGAGTCCTTCGCCGACTTCATGGGGGCGTTCTCGCTGGTCGAGGCGACCCGCTTCCAGGGCGGCTGGGTGACGTTCGCAAACAACCGCAAGGCGTGGGCGTACCGGGCCGACCAGCTGCCGTCCACCCACCCCGTCACCGCGGACATCCACGACCTGGAGGACGCCAAGCTCAACTTCGACGGGATCACCTACGCCAAGGGCGCCTCGGTCCTGAAGCAGCTCGTGGCGTACGTGGGACCCGACGCGTTCCTGGAGGGCGCGCGGCGCTACTTCAAGCGCCACGCCTACGGCAACACCCGTCTCGACGACCTGCTGTCCGTGCTGGAGGAGACCTCCGGACGGGACCTGAAGGCGTGGTCGCGCTCGTGGCTGGAGACGTCGGGGGTCAACACGCTGACGCCCCTGCTCACCTGCGACGCGGGCGACCGGATCACCGAGCTGGCGGTCGTGCAGGACGGCGAGACCGGGTCCGCCGCCCCGTCGCCGGCGCGGCCGCACCGGGTGGCCGTCGGCCTGTACCGGCACGAGGGCGCCGAGCTGGTGCGCTACGCCCGGGCCGAGGTGGACGTCACCGGGGCCCGGACGGTCGTGGAGGAGCTGGCCGGCCGGGAACGTCCGGCTCTGGTGCTCGTCAACGACGACGACCTGACCTACTGCAAGGTCCGGTTCGACGAGGGCTCCCTGGAGACGCTGCGCGGTCACCTCGGCTCGGTGACGGACCCGCTGGCGCGGGCGGTGTGCTGGTCTGCGCTGTGGAACCTGACGCGGGACGCCCTGATGCCCGCGCGGGACTTCGTCGGGATCGTCCTGGACTTCGCCGGACGGGAGTCGGACATCGGCGTGCTGCAGATGGTGCACGCCTGGGCGCGCACGGCCCTCGTCCACTACGCGGCGCCCGAGTGGCGCGAGGAGGGCGGCCGGCGACTGTCGGAGGGGTCGCTGCGGGAGCTGCGACTCGCGGAGCCGGGCAGCCAGCACCAGCTGACCTGGGCACGGTTCTTCGCGTCCGTGGCGGCCACGGACGCGGATCTCCAGCTGCTCCAGGGCCTGCTGGAGGGCAGCGCCGAGATCGACGGGCTCGACGTGGACCAGGAGCTGCGCTGGGCGTTCCTGGAGCCGCTGGCCTCGCACGGGGTGGCCGACGAGACCGCGGTCGCCGCGGAGCTGGCTCGCGACGACACCGCGTCCGGCAAGCGCCACCAGGTACGCTGCCTGGCCGCACGGCCCTCCGCCGCGGTCAAAGACCAGGCGTGGGCGCAGGTCGTGGAGTCGGACTCGCTGTCCAACGCGCTGGTGGATGCGACGATTTCGGGCTTCACCCAGGCGTCGCAGCGGGCACTGCTCGCGCCGTACGCCGAGAAGTACTTCGCGGCGATCGAACGGGTCTGGGCGGAGCGGTCGATCCAGATCGGCATGGACGTGGTCCGCGGTCTCTTCCCCGCTCTGCAGGACGACGAGGCCACGCTCCGGGCGACGGACGCGTGGCTCGGCTCCCACACGGACGCGCCCCCGGCGCTGCGCCGACTGGTGCTCGAGTCCCGGGACGACCTCGCCCGCGCGTTGCGGGCCCAGTCCTGCGACGCGGCGGCCTCCGGCCGCTGACGGCGACGCCGTTCCGCTGCCGCCGACTCCCCGCCGGGCCCAGGAGCCCGGTGGGGGCCCGATCGGCAGAACTGATCGGCATTCGAACGCCCGTACTTTAGGGCGGGGATGTCCAGAATTGTCGACGACTGTGTAACAGCGGTTAGGAGACCGCGGTCGCGCGGGAATTGGCGGGTCATGAACCACAACACGTCCCTGCCCCCCCGCCCGTTGAGCGACCTCTCCGATGTACGGCGGCGCGTGCTGTCGGCCGCGCAGCTGCGCGCCCGGGGCGTGACCGCCGAGCGCGTCGCCGAGCGATGCGGCCCCGGCGGTCCCTGGCAGCAACTCCTGCCCGGTGTGTTCGTGCTGCACCCGGGGGCGCCCACCAGCGAGGAACGGCTGCACGCCGCGGTCACCTACGCCGGCCGGCCCGACGAGGGCGAGGTCATGGTGACGGGGCTGGCGGCGCTCGCACTGCACCGGTTCGCCTCCGTGCCGTCCCTGACGGCTCTGGAGCGCATCGACGTACTCGTGCCGCGCACCCGGCGGCTGCGCTCGGCCGGCTGCGCCCGGCTGATCCGCACCCACGCGATGCCGAGGCCGGACGTGGTGGCGGGACTGCCCGTCGCCCCCGTGGCGCGTGCGCTGGCCGACGCCGTCGCACGGCTGACCGACCCCGGGGCGGTGCGCAGGCTGCTGACCGAGGCCGTGCGGGCCGGCCACTGTGAACCGGGCGCCGTGGTGGCCGAGTTGACCCGTGCGCGGCTGCTGTCCCGTCCCCACGTCGTGGACGCGGTCGACCGCCTCCTCGCCGAGGGGCGTACGGTCGCAGAGGGCCGCCTCTACGACCTCGTACGACTGTACGGACTTCCTGAACCGGTGTGGAACGTGGATCTGCGTCTGCCGGGCGGCCCCCAGCTGGGCAGCGTGGACGCGTACTGGCCCGAGCAGGCGGTCGCCGTCGAACTCGACACCCGCGCCCCGCGCCCCGCGGCCGCCCCGGACGGGCCGGACGCGGACCCTGAGTGGTCCGCGTCCGGCCGCAGGCGCGAGCATCTGGAGCGGCTCGGGATCACCGTCGTACGGATCGCGCCCAGGAAGCTGCGGGACTTCCCCGTGCAGCAGGCGATGGTGCTCCGTACGGCCCTGATGGCCTCCTCGGACCGGGAGCCGACGCCGTATGTCGTCGTACTCCCCCGCTAGGGTGCGGGCCGGAGGCCCCCGTCCAGACGGGACTTTCGAACCACGCCCCAGGCTTGTTCTTTTGACCTCGCGCCGCGTCGGACGGTCGGCGGTGGGACAAATTTCGGTGCGTGCCGGGGGCAGACTGGTCAGACTCACGGCATGACAGCGAAGATCAGCCGCATCAACCCCGATCAGTTGCATGGGACACCGGGCTACCACCACATCACCGTGGTGGAGACCGGCCGAACGGCCTATCTTGCCGGGCAGTGCCCCCTCGACCCGGGCGGCTCTCTCGTCGGCCCGGGCTCCCTCGAGGTGCAAGTCGATCAGGTTGTCGTGAACGCACTTGCTGCCCTTGCGGCGGTGAATGCTCAGCCGCAGCACGTGGTGCGTTCGGTGATCTACGTGCGGAGCAATGACAGGGAGGACCTGGGCCTCGCCTGGAACCGGCTTACCGCTTCCGCCCTCGGACCGGCCTTCACGTCCGCCAGTACGCTCTTGGGGGTCGCACAGCTGGGCTTCGCAGGGCAGCTGGTCGAGGTGGACCTCACCGTCGCGCTGCCCGACTGAGCGGCCTCACGCCTCGAACAGCGCCTCGAACTGCTTCGCCCACATGGTCATGGTGCGATCCATCGGCGCGTTGTCAGTCTTGGGCGGTCACCCCGAGATCATGGCGCATCGCGGTCCTCATGGCCCGGAGCATGTTCCAGATCTCTGCCTGGGCCCGGACCGCTGCGGCCATCGTCTCCCCAGGTTCGGGCTCTTGTCGCTCAAGGCGTTTGACCTGGCCATAGACCGTGTTCAGGGCCTGATTGACTTCACTTGCGCGTGCGAGCACCTCGTCAGGGGCGATCATCTGTGCTTCGGAGTATCTGTCGCGATGGGCTCCTTTTGCCTGATCGAGTGCCTCACTGTCGGTCTCCTCGACACCGCGTTCTCGCATGGCGTGCAGACAGCGGTTGAGCGCTGTGGTGAACTGGCGTGCATCCCGGTTGAGTTCCATGTAGCAAGTGCGTCGGAGGAGCAGGTTCTCGCGAACCTCCTCCTGGTCTCGCAGCAGCTCTATTTCGCGTCGTTTTGCCCGTTCGGAGGCGCGTTGGGTGAGGAACGATCCCCCCAGCGTTCCGGCCACACCTGCCACCGCGATGATCACAGAGCCAAGATCCACAGATCCCCCCTCGAAGCCGCTTGCAGTCACATCACCCACCGCTCGCTGCCTCACTGTCAAGCGCCGGACCGCTGGTGCGTCGGGGTTTGGTGCCCTTCTTGTGGTGGGCGGGACGGCTGTGGGCCTCGCCGGTGGCGAGGACGCGGCCCACGTCGCGACGGGTGTCCGGGCGGCGGTTCACCCGCGCGTCCGGTGAATGCCCAGGTGAGCGACCCGGTTCGAGGTACGTTTCGACGTCGTCAGACAAACGACGAGCCAAGGGCGGCCTCCCGGCCGTAAGGACGTCCGGTCACCTTCCCGGGCTACGAGCCCGACGGGCTCGTAGCCGGTGCCGGAGCAGTGCCGGCCGCCACCGGGTCGAGCTGCGGCAGGACGTGCCGTCAGGCGGGTCTCCCGTCCGCGTGCCGTCGCGAACGTGCCCGGCGGACAGGACCCCGGGCCGGGCGGGCGGAGTTGGGGGTGCGCGGAGGCCGAGCGGACGTCAGCCCGTGCCGTGGACTCCGCCGTCCACACGGCCGAGCGCGGGCCGCGTCCGCCACAGCTCCAGTCCGATGTCGACCAGCGCGACCCGCTCGAGTGCCGCGACGGAGCCCAGGGGGTGCCAGGCGGCGAGGTCGGTGGATCCGTCGGGCTCGGGGCGCGGCTCACCGGCGGTGACCCTGGCCTCGTAGACGATGCGCAGACTCTGGAAGTCCACACCGGGGCCGAACCTGCCGGGCCTGCGCGTGGTCATGGAGTCGACCCCGAGCAGCGCCGTCACCTCGGCCGTGCAGCCCGTCTCCTCAGCCACCTCGCGCACGACCGTCGCAACCGGGTCCTCGCCGTGGTCCATGCCCCCGCCGGGCAGGGTCCAGCGCCTGGTTCCGTCACGGGCCACCCACCGCGCGAGGAGCATCCGCCCGTCCTGTACGCACACGGCGTACGCCGCGACCCTCAACTGCTGCTTCATGCACAGAGGTTAGGCGTCGAGCCGCCCGCGCGCCCGCCCCTGGCACCGACCGCCCGCCCGGCGGCGGCCAAGGCGCCCCGGCACCACGCGCGGACGCGCGAGAGCCGACCGCCCGAAGGGGACTGCGCTCCGCGGCCATGGACAACGTCCGGCGCCGAACCCGTTGAACGGTGCCGAATCCGTGGGCCGATTTCCGGAAACCGTCCATTGTTGAACGGCCTGACAGGCCGGATGGATGGGCTATACGCCCCTTTGTCCCCGTGGCGCATGTTCCGCCAGTGGCGGATGTCCGCCATGGCCGCATCCCGCCTCTGCCAACTCTCCACAAACCCCTGTCACTTGCGAAAGGCTGAGCGGTCATCCGGTACCGAATTCCGGACCCTTCTTTCACAAAACAGGGATGCTGATGACAACCCTCGAGTCCCAGGGCTCCATATCCGGGCCAAGACGCGTGGCCCGGATCGCCGCCGCCGCATGCCTCGTGGCCGCGCTGGTGGCCACCGGCGCCGCCCCCGCCTTCGCCGCCACCTCGCTGGACGACCCGGCGGGCGGCCCGGTCAAGACCGCCGATACGCCCGCCGACAAGCTCGGCCGGGCGGACGCCCAACTCCTCGCCGAAGCCGAGGTGAAGGGCCAGAAGACCGTCACCGTGATGGTCGCCACCGTTCCCGGCCGGACCGAGCAGGTCGCCGGCCAGCTGGACGCCGTTCCCGGCGCCGTCGTCGGCCAGACGGACGACAAGCTCGGCTACGTCCGGGCCACACTCCCCACCGCCAGGGCGAAGAGCGCCCTCGGCAAGGCCGGTGAACTCTCCACGGTCCAGGGCATGGACCTCCAGCGCGAGATCAAGCTGGACGATCCGAGGCCGGACGCGGGCGCCAGGGGTACCGCTTCCGCCGCCTCGAAGTCGGCCACCTACCCGGGGCCGAGCAGGAGGACCCCGGCGAAGAACCCGTACAACCCGTCCCACGAGACGGGTGCGGTGGAGTTCGTCGAGGACCACCGGAAGGCCGACGGCCGCGGCGTGACCATCGGCATCCTCGACTCCGGGATCGACCTGGGCCACCCGGCCCTGCAGAAGACCACCACCGGCGAGCGCAAGATCGTCGACTGGGTGACCGCGACCGACCCGGCAAGGGACGGCGACGGCACCTGGCGGCGGATGGACACCGGGGTGACCGGACCCGTGTTCACCGTGGGCGACCGCAGCTGGAAGGCACCGGCCGGCGAGCACCGGTTCAGCGTCTTCGAGGAGCGGGCCACCCTAGGCGGCGACATGGCCGGAGACCTCAACCGCGACGGCGACACCACCGACAAGTGGGGCGTGCTGTACGACGCCGCCGCCGGCACCGTCCGCGTCGACCTGAACGACGACGCCGACTTCACCAACGACGTCGCGATGAAGCCGTACAAGAACGGCCACCAGGTCGGGTACTTCGGTACCGACGACCCCGCCACCGAGATCGCCGAGCGCATCCCGTTCGTGGTGGAGATCCGCAAGGACGTCGAGTTCGAGGCCGGGAAGTTCTCCGACTACGTCAACATCGGCGTCATCGAGGGCTCGCACGGCACCCACGTGGCCGGCATCGCCGCCGCCAACGGCCTCTTCGGCGGCCGGATGAACGGCGCGGCGCCCGGCGCCAAGCTGGTCTCGTCGCGCGCCTGCACCTGGAGCGGCGGCTGCACCAACATCGCGCTGCTCGAGGGCATGCGCGACCTCGTCGTCAACCGCGGCGTGGACATCGTCAACATGTCCATCGGCGGTCTGCCCGCGCTGAACTACGACGACAGCGACCGCGGCGACGACGCGGACAACGCGCGCGCCCTCCTCTACAACCGCCTGATCGACACCTACGGGGTCCAGCTGGTCATCTCGGCCGGCAACTCGGGTCCCGGTGTGAACACGATCGGCGACCCGGGCCTGGCGAACAAGGTCGTGTCGGTCGGTGCGGCGATCTCCCGCAGCACCTGGGCCGCCAACTACGGTTCGCAGGTCAAGAAGCGGTACAGCATGTTCAACTTCTCCTCCCGAGGCCCGACGGAGAACGGCGGCTTCACGCCGACGATCTCCGCGCCCGGCTCGGCGATCAACACGATCCCGACCTGGCAGGCGGGCGCCCCGGTGGCCGAGGCCGGCTACAGCCTGCCCGCGGGCTACGGCATGCTGAACGGCACGTCGATGTCCTCGCCGCAGGCCGCGGGCGCGAGCGCGCTCCTCATCTCCGCCGCCAAGCAGCGCCACATCAAGCTCTCCCCGCTCACCCTGCGGACCGCGCTGACCAGCACCGCCAAGCGCATCCCCGGAGTGAAGGCGCACGAGCAGGGCGCGGGCCTGATCGACGTCGAGGAGGCCTGGGAGTCCATCCGGGACGGCGCCACCGCCCACGCCTACTCGGTGAAGGCACCGGTCGACACCGCGCTCGACCACCTGCTGAAGCCGGAGGCGGGCTTCGGAGCCGGCATCTACGACCGCGAGGGCGGGCTGAAGCCCGGCCAGCGCAAGACGTACGACGTCACCATCACGCGCACCAGCGGCCCGAACCGGCCGATCGAGCACGAGCTGGACTTCCGTAACAACGACGGCACGTTCCGTATCCTCGGCGACGACGAGGTGGACCTGCCGCTGAACCAGCCGGTCACCGTGAAGGTGCAGGCCAGGGCCGCTTCCGCCGGTGTGCACAGCGCCATCCTGGAGGCGGACGACGAGCGCACCGAGGGTGTCGACAAGCAGATCCTCACCACCGTGGTCGCCTCGAACGAGCTGGTGAAGCCGGGCTACTCCTACTCCGCCAAGGGGTCGGTGCAGCGCAACAGCTTCAAGTCCTACTTCGTCACGGTGCCGAAGGGCGCCAGGACGCTGGAGGTCGCGCTCGGCGGTCTCGCCGAGGGCAGCCAGACCCGGTTCATCTCGATCCACCCGTACGGCGTGGCCTTCGAGAGCACGGCATCCACGGTCTGCTACCCGAACTACGACAACCCGGCCAACACCTGCCGCCCGGACGTGCGTTCCTACCCGAACCCGCAGCCGGGCGTCTGGGAGATCGAGGTCGAGTCGCGCCGTACGTCCCCGGTGCTGGACAACCCGTACAAGCTGGACGTCACGCTGCTCGGAGCCACCTTCGACCCGGCGGTGAAGACCCTCCCGGAGGCCGAGGTCGGCACGCCGGCGACGGTCGACTGGAAGGTCACCAACGACGCGGCCGCGCTGGAGGGCAGGCTGCAGGGCGGCTCGCTCGGCTCCGCGAAGACGGCGGCGCCGACCATCGCGCAGGACGAGCGCCAGGTGTCCACGGTCACGATCGGCGCGGGCGTCGAGCGGCTGGACGTCGTCATCGGGAACACCTCCGACAAGGGCGCCGACCTGGACCTCGCGGTCCTCAAGGACGGCAGGCTCGTCGGCCAGTCCGCGGACGGCGACTCCGAGGAGTCGGTGTCGCTGGCCAACCCGGCCGCCGGTACGTACACGATCCTCGTCGACGGCTACGCGGTGGCGCCCGGCGGCACCACGTACGACTACAAGGACGTGTACTTCTCCTCGGCACTCGGCACCGTGAAGGTCGACGAGTCGAAGAGCGTCTCGCTGGCCAACGGCGCGAGCGCGCAGATCTCCGCCGAGGTGCTGGTGGGTGGTCCCGCGCCGGAGGGCCGCCGGTTCTTCGGCGAGGTCCGGCTGCTGAACGCGCGCGGCACCGCCGCGGGCACCGGCAGCGTGGTGATCGAGAAGGTCGTTCCGTAGCGGAATGACCTGGTCACGAGGGCGGGCGTCCGGCGGGACGCCCGCCCTCCGTGCGTGCGGGACTCCTCGGGTGTGAGGAAGGCCATGCGTCCCGCCCCTCGGACAATGGATTGGACAAAACGGCCGTGGACAGACGCATCATGGAGGACAGCCAGGCCATGCAGGCTGCACAAACGTACGGAGGAGTCCCCGTGAAGGTCGGAATCGTCGGAGCCACCGGGCAGGTCGGCACGGTCATGCGCAAGATCCTCGCCGAGCGGAAGTTCCCGGCCGACGAGCTGCGGCTGTTCGCGTCCGCCAGGTCCGCGGGGTCCACGATCGAGTGGCAGGGTCGGGAGATCACCGTCGAGGACGCCGCCACCGCCGACTACTCCGGCCTGGACATCGTGCTCTTCTCGGCCGGCGGCGCGACCTCCCGGGCGCTCGCCGAGAAGGTCGCCTCCCAGGGTGCCGTCGTGATCGACAACTCCTCCGCCTGGCGCCGGCACCCCGAGGTACCGCTGGTCGTCTCCGAGGTGAACCCGCACGCGGTCAAGGACCGCCCGAAGGGGATCATCGCCAATCCGAACTGCACGACCATGGCCGCGATGCCCGTGCTGAAGCCGCTCCACCGGGAGGCCGGGCTCACCTCGCTCGTCGCCACCACGTACCAGGCCGTCTCCGGCTCGGGCCTGGCCGGTGTCGCCGAGCTCGACGGCCAGGTGCGGGCCGTCGCCGAGCGGGCCGCCGAGCTGACGCACGACGGTGAGGCCGTCGTGTACCCGGAGCCGGGCGTCTACCAGCGCCCCATCGCGTTCAACGTGCTCCCGCTGGCCGGTTCGATCGTCGACGACGGCTCCCACGAGACCGACGAGGAGCAGAAGCTCCGCCACGAGTCCCGCAAGATCCTGGAGATCCCGGAGCTCAAGGTCTCCGGCACCTGCGTCCGCGTCCCCGTCTTCTCCGGGCACTCGCTGCAGGTCAACGCGCGCTTCGAACGTCCGCTGAGCGTGGAGCGGGCCTACGAGCTGCTGGCGGGCGCGGAGGGCGTCGAGCTCTCGGACATCCCGACCCCGTTGCAGGCCGCGGGCAAGGACGCCTCGTACGTGGGCCGCATCCGGGTCGACGAGACCGTGGAGAACGGTCTCGCCCTGTTCGTGTCGAACGACAACCTGCGCAAGGGTGCCGCACTGAACGCGGTCCAGATCGCCGAGCTGGTGGCCGACGAGCTCAAGGGCTGATCCGCCCGCCGCACCACGGGGCGGGGTCGCGTGCCGAGCGCACGGGACCCCGCCCCGTCGCCGTGCGGGACCGGCCCGGTGGTCCGGGCGGAGTGGCACCGGAACGGGCCCCGCGGCGGAGTCCGCACAGGGGACGGGCGGGCCGCGGGGGGCCCGTGGAAGGATGGGCCGAAACGTCACATACCGAGGACGCAGAAGCGAGGAGATGACCGGGTGCCTGGCACAAACCTGACCCGCGAAGAGGCACAGGCGCGGGCGCGCCTGCTCACCGTTGACTCGTACGAGATCGACCTCGATCTCACCGGGGCGCAGGAGGGCGGCACCTACCGGTCCGTGACCACCGTGCGCTTCGACTCCGCGGAGCACGGCGCGGAGACCTTCATCGACCTGGTGGCGCCCGCGGTGCACGAGGTCGTGCTCAACGGCCGCCCGCAGGACGTGGCCGCGGTCTTCAGGGACTCGCGGATCGCGCTGCGTCATCTGCACGAGGGCCCGAACGAGCTGACGGTCGTCGCGGACTGCGCGTACACCAACACGGGCGAGGGGCTGCACCGGTTCGTCGACCCGGTGGACCAGCAGACCTACCTGTACACCCAGTTCGAGGTGCCGGACGCCCGCCGAGTGTTCGCGAACTTCGAGCAGCCCGATCTGAAGGCCACCTTCCGGTTCACCGTGAAGGCGCCCGAGGGCTGGACCGTGGTCTCCAACTCGCCGACGCCGGAGCCCAAGGACAACGTCTGGCACTTCGAGCCGACCCCGCGGATCTCCACGTACATCACCGCGCTGATCGTCGGTCCGTACCACTCCGTGCACAGCTCCTACGAGAAGGACGGGCAGAGCGTGCCGCTGGGCATCTACTGCCGTCCGTCGCTCGCCGAGTTCCTGGACGCGGACGCGGTCTTCGAGGTCACCCGGCAGGGCTTCGACTGGTTCCAGGAGAAGTTCGACTACGCGTACCCGTTCGCGAAGTACGACCAGCTCTTCGTGCCGGAGTTCAACGCGGGCGCGATGGAGAACGCGGGCGCGGTGACCATCCGCGACCAGTACGTGTTCCGCTCGAAGGTGACGGACGCGGCGTACGAGACGCGCGCCGAGACGATCCTGCACGAGCTGGCGCACATGTGGTTCGGCGACCTGGTCACCATGGAGTGGTGGAACGACCTGTGGCTGAACGAGTCGTTCGCCACCTACACGTCGATCGCCTGCCAGGCGTACGCGCCCGGCTCGAAGTGGCCGCAGGCGTGGACGACGTTCGCCAACTCGATGAAGACCTGGGCGTACCGGCAGGACCAGCTGCCGTCCACGCACCCGATCATGGCCGAGATCAACGACCTGGACGACGTGCTCGTCAACTTCGACGGCATCACGTACGCCAAGGGCGCCTCGGTGCTGAAGCAGCTCGTCGCCTATGTCGGCACGGACGAGTTCTTCCGCGGCGTACAGGCGTACTTCAAGCGGCACGCTTTCGGGAACACCCGGCTGACGGATCTGCTGTCGGCGCTGGAGGAGACCAGCGGCCGCGATCTCAAGACCTGGTCCAGCGCCTGGCTGGAGACCGCCGGGATCAACGTCCTGCGGCCGGTGATCGACACCGACACGGCCGGGACGATCACCTCGTTCGCGGTCAAGCAGGAGGCCCCGGCGCTGCCGTCGGGTGCGAAGGGCGAGCCGGTGCTGCGCCCGCACCGCATCGCGATCGGCTTCTACGACCTGGACGGGGCCGGCAAGCTCGTGCGCACGGACCGGGTCGAGCTGGACGTGGACGGCGAGTTCACCGCGGTGCGGGAGCTCGTGGGCAAACACCGCCCGGCGGTCGTGCTGCTCAACGACGACGACCTCACGTACGCCAAGGTCCGTCTGGACGAGGAGTCGCTCAGGACCGTCACCGAGCACCTGGGCGACTTCGCCGACTCGCTGCCCAGGGCCCTGTGCTGGGCCTCCGCGTGGGACATGACCCGCGACGGGGAGCTGCCGACCCGCGACTACCTGTCGCTGGTGCTGTCGGGCATCGGCAAGGAGTCGGACATCGGCGTGGTGCAGTCGCTGCACCGGCAGGTGAAGCTCGCCCTGGACCTGTACGCGGCGCCGGAGTGGCGCGAGACGGGGCTGACGCAGTGGACGGACGCGACGCTGGCGCACCTGCGGTCGTCGGAGGCCGGCAGTGACCACCAGCTGGCCTGGGCGCGGGCGTTCGCGGCGACCGCGCGCACCCCGCAGCAGCTGGATCTGCTGCAGGCCCTGCTGGAGGGCCGGGACTCGATCGAGGGACTGGCCGTGGACACGGAGCTGCGCTGGGCGTTCCTGGAGCGGCTGGCGGCCACCGGGGTCTACGACGAGGAGGAGATCGCGGCCGAGCTGGCGCGGGACCGCACGGCCGCCGGTGAGCGGCACGCGGCGACGGCCCGGGCGGCCCGTCCGACGCCGGAGGCCAAGGCCGAGGCCTGGGAGTCGGTCGTCGCGTCCGGGGCGCTGCCGAACGCGGTGCAGGAGGCGGTCATCGGCGGCTTCGTCCAGACCGACCAGCGCGAGTTGCTCGCTCCCTACACGGAGAAGTACTTCGCGGCGGTCAAGGGCGTGTGGGAATCGCGTTCCCATGAGGTCGCCCAGCAGATCGCCGTGGGTCTCTACCCGGCGCTCCAGGTGTCGGCGGAGACGCTCGACGCGACGGATGCATGGCTGGATTCAGCCGCTCCGAGCGCGGCGCTGCGGCGACTCGTCCTCGAGTCCCGCGCGGGTGTCGAACGGGCGCTGAAGGCCCGCGCGGTGGACGCGGCAGCGTCCTGACCTGCGGGGCCGCGAGCCCCGCACGGCGCAACTGAGGGCGCCCCGGAGCCATCGGGTCCGGGGCGCTCTCGCATATGTCCGACAAGCCCCATCAAGGGTGTGTCCGAAGTGTGACCCGGCGTCAACAGCCGTTCGCTGAAACGACTATGCTCCCTCACCGTCGCCATATGATCGTTTCCGTTCAGATGATTTTTAAGGGTGCTGATGATCCGTGAGGAATCGTCGCCCGGAAGTGGAAGCCCGCGATCCGCGGCCGCTTTCGGGTGGCTGCTGCCCGCCGCTCTGACAGCCGTCGCCACCGTGGTCACGGTGCTGCTGGTCCCCACTCCGGCTCGTGTCCCCGTCGCGGTCATCGGTGCCGTCGCCGCGGTCGCGGTCGCCGCCATCGGCGCCGAGGCCGCCCGCCGCGGCAGGGTGGTGGACTCGCTGCGGCGCGCCGTCGCCGAGCGCGACTCCGTACTGGCCCACCAGGCCTCCCAGACCGCGCACCTCGCCGGCACCCTGCTGCCGGAGGTCGTGGAGCGGCTCCGCAGGGGCGAGTTCCCGGAGGACGTGCTCGCCTCGCTCAACGCCCCGGAGGCCCACCAGGCCGTCGTCCGCACCGTCGTCGACGCCGTCGTCGCCGAGGAGGACCTGCGAGAGTCCGCACAGCGCGCCTTCGTGAACATCGCGCGCCGGGTGCAGGCCATCGTCCACCAGCAGGCCCAGGAACTGCGGGAGATGGAGGACCGGCACGGCAAGTCCCCACAGGTCTTCGGCGACCTGCTCCGCCTCGACCACGGCACCGCGCTGATCGGCCGCCTCGCCGACTCCATCGCCGTGCTCGGCGGCACCAGGCCCGGCCGCCAGTGGAGCCGGGCCGTGCCCCTGTACAGCGTGCTGCGCGGCGCCATGTCGCGGATCATCGACTACCAGCGCGTCGAGCTGCACTCCGTCTCCGAGGTGGCCGTGACCGGCCCGGCCGTCGAGCCGCTCATCCACGCGCTGGCCGAACTCCTCGACAACGCGACCCGCTACTCCCCGCCGCAGACCAAGGTCCATCTGACGGCCGTCGACGTCCAGTCGGGCATCGCCGTCGAGATCGAGGACGGCGGCGTCAGCATGAGCGAGGAGGCCCGCAAGCGGGCGGAGCGGATGCTGCGCCAGGCCCAGCAGGGCATCGACCTCAACGACCTGGGCGAGACACCGCGTCTCGGCCTCGCCGTGGTCGGGCGGCTGGCGCAGGCCTACGGCTTCCAGGTCTCACTGCGGCCGTCCGCGTACGGCGGCGTCCGCGCGGTTCTCGTCGTACCGCAGGACCTGATCACCACGACCGCGACCGCGACCGGTCTCGCCCACGGCATCGGAGCGTCGTCCGTGCCCAGGACGACGCTCCCGCCCGAGGCCGTCCAGCCCGCGCCGACGCCCCAGGCGGCCGCGGTCCCCCCGGTGGCCGCAGTCACCCGGGCTCCCGTCACGCCGCGCCCTGCCACCGGCCCGGTGGCCTCCGAGCCCGACCCGGTGGTGGTCGAGCGGACCCCGAACGGCCTCCCTCAGCGGCGCCGCAAGACACCCTCCGTCGCACCCACCGAACCCATCACACCGGCGTCGTCCACGCCGAACGCAGCTCCGGAGCAGGAGCCCACTCCGCAGGTGCAGCCCGGAATGTGGCTGGCCGCCTTCCAGAGCGGTCTGTCCGGGGAGCCCACCGACGCTAGCAAGGGGAACACGCAGCCATGATTCAGCAGCAGGCCAATATGGACTGGATGCTCAAGGACCTCGCGGAAGGCGTGCCGCAGACCAGGCACGTGGTCGTGCTCTCCGCCGACGGTCTACGCATGGCCCAGTACGGCACGGACACCGACACCGCGGACCGGCTCGCCGCCGCCTGCGCCGGGCTCCAGTCCCTCGCCGCCGCAGTGGGCTCGGAACTCCCGCGCAGCGAGGGTCGGATGAGGCTCGTCGTGATCGAGATGGACGGCGGCTTCTTCTATCTCATGGCCGCGGGCGCCGGAGCATTCCTCGCCGTACTCGCCGACGAGGGCGTGGACGCCGGGCTCATGGGCCAGCGGATGCGCGACCTGGTACTGCGGATCGGGGACCACCTCAGCAGCCCGCCTCGCCAGGACGGTGTGGCCAGGTGAGCCACCCGGGCGGCGGGGACTGGGAGGAGGCCAGTCCCGAGCGGCTCTACGTCATCACGGGCGGCCGCAGCAGCACGTCCGCCCTCGTCGAACTGGACCTGGTCACGCTGATCGTGGCCAGGTCCCGGCCGAAGCCCGGCATGCAGCCGGAGCACACGGCGATCATCGAGCTGTGCCAGTCGCCCCTGTCGGTCGCGGAGGTCTCCGCGTACACGGGTCTTCCGGTCAGTGTCGTCACCGTCCTCCTCGGCGACCTCCTCGCCGACAACCGGGTGGTCGCCCGCGCGCCCGTCCCACCCGCCAGACTCCCCGACCGCGCTTTGATTGAGGCAGTGATCGATGGACTTCAGAAGCTCTGAGCAGTCGGCGCCGACGGCCGGGCCGCGGAGCGAGGACGCGCTACCCGAGACGGCCGCGGCCGCCGTCAAGGTGGTGATCGTCGGAGGCTTCGGGGTCGGCAAGACGACGCTGGTCGGATCCGTCAGCGAGATCCGGCCGCTGACCACCGAGGAGACGATGACCCAGGCAGGGGTCGGCATCGACGACACCTCGGGCATCGACGGCAAGACCTCCACGACCGTGGCCATGGACTTCGGCCGCATCAGCGTCAACGAGGAACTGGTGCTGTACCTGTTCGGCACGCCGGGGCAGGAGCGCTTCTGGTTCCTGTGGCGCGGGCTGTTCGAGGGGGCGCTGGGCGCGGTGGTCCTGGTGGACACCCGGCGGCTGGAGGTCAGCTTCGACGTCATCGGCCGGCTGGAGGAACGGGGCGTACCGTTCGTCGTGGCCGTCAACTCCTTCCCGGACGCGCCCGAGTACCCGATCGAGGAACTGCGCGGGGCGCTCGACCTTCCGGACTCGGTGCCGATCGTGCCGTGCGACGCCCGGCAGCGGTCGTCGAGCCGGGACGTGCTGATGACGCTGATGCGGTACCTGCAGAGTCTCGCGATGGCGCAGGAGGCGTCCTGAGCAGATCGCCGGCGGCAGCGGGAGCGGTGGGGCCCTGATCGGCGCAACGACCCGACGGCAGGACCGCAGCCGTGAGTACGGACCGGGCGGTGCCTTCCCGGGCGATGCGGTACGGACCAGGCCGTGGCTCCCTGAGCGATGCGGTACGGACCGGGATGTGTGCGGACGGGAGCGGCGACCCGTCGGGTCGGGCACCGCTCCCGCTCGTATCGGCCCAACCGGCCCGCCGTCCGGTCATCCGCCGGGACAGGGCGCTCTGCCCCGGCGGCGGATCCCGGCCCGCGGGCCGGGATCCGCCCCGCCCGCGGCGATGAGTTCTCCCGGCCGCGGGAGTCGTACCCGTGTCACCGCGACCGCGGACGCACGGCTTCAGGGAGGACGACCGTCCATGACCACCACCCACACCCTCGACGTCCCCGGCGGGCGCCTGTACTACGAGATCCGCGGCTCGGGACCGCTGGTCATGGTCATGGGGGCGCCCATGGACGCCGGGGAGTTCGCGCCCCTCGCCGACGCCCTCGCGGGCGACCGCACCGTGGTCACCCACGACCCGCGCGGCATCTCCCGGAGCCGCCTCGACGACCCCGGACAGGACTCGACGCCCGAGCTGCGGGCGGACGACGTCGCCGCGATCCTGGACGCGCTCGGCGCCGAGGCCGCGGACGTCTTCGGCAGCAGCGGCGGTGCGGTCACGGGGCTCGCGCTGGCCACCCGGCACCCCGGCCGGGTGCGGACGCTCGTGGCGCACGAACCGCCCCTGCTGGAGCTCCTTCCCGACGCCGCCGCGCAGCGCGCCGCGACCGACGACCTCATCGAGACCTTCCACCGGGACGGCGTGGGCGCGGCCTGGACGAAGTTCATGGCCAACGCGGGCTTCGACCTCGGCGGGGACGAGGCCCCCGGCCCTCCGCAGGGCGAGCCCTCGGAGCGAGACCTGGCCAACAGCGTCCGCTTCTTCGCCCACGAGCTGCGTCACACGGCCCTGTACCGGCCCGATCTCGCGGCGCTGGAGTCCGGTCCCGTGCGGGTCGTCGTGGGCATCGGCGCCGACTCGGGCGGCCTGGTCACGTACCGGACCTCGACGGCCCTGGCCGAACGCCTCGGCGTCCCGCCGGTCGAGTTCCCGGGCGACCACGGCGGGTTCCTCGGGCGGCCCGGGGAGTTCGCGGACGTCCTGCGGAAGGCACTCGCGGGCGGATGAGCGGGCCCCGGCCGCTCTCCCCCGAACGGCCGGGACGGAACAGCCGCGCCCCCGCCGGGCGATGCCGGCGGGGGCGCGTTCGGTGCGGGCTGGGGCTCAGCCGTCCTGGCGCAGGAAGTGGGTCCTGGGGAAGTCCCACGAACTCGCGCTGGCGCTCGTCCAGCCGGTCTTCGCGGTGTCGAAGGCGTTGTCCGCATTCATGAGCCAGGTGAACATCCTGACGTTGCCGTCGGAGTAGCCGTACATGGCCCCGAGGTCGTCCCGGCCGTCGCCGTTGTAGTCACCGGTCACGATCTTCATCGACTGGTAGGTCAGGCTGCCCGCCGCCACGGTCATCGCGGCCTTCGGGGCGGCGAAGGTGCCGTTGGGGGCGGCCGTCAGCCTGTGGACGACGTCCCGGCCGTCGGGGTAGTCGTACCAGAGGGCCACGTCGTCGCGGCCGTCGGCGTCGAAGTCACCGGCGTACAACCCGGTACGGCCCCAGTCGCCCCACGTGTCGTGGGTCCATGCCCGCAGCGGGGCGTTGAAGCCACCGGTCGGGGTGGCCAGGAACGTCCACAGCTTGACCGCACCCTCCGCGTAGTCGTAGAGGACGACGAGGTCGTCGCGCCCGTCGCCGTTGAAGTCGCCCGTGACGTACTTGGACTTGGCGGCGGTCCAGTTGTTCGGAGCCGACCAGCCCTTCACCGGCGCCGCGAATCCGCCTCTGCCGTCGGCGGTGAAGGTGAACAGCGCGTCGGAGCCGTTCTCGTAGTCGTACCAGGCGGCGATGTCGTCGCGGCCGTCGGCGTTGAAGTCACCCGCGTGCAGGGTCGTTCGGGAGGCGTCCCAGCTGCCCGCCGACGAGGTCCAGGAGGCCGTGGGGGCCTGGAAGCCGCCGTCCGCCCTGCCGAGGAACGTCCACAGCTTCGCGGTCCTGTCGGAGTAGTCGTAGACGACCGCGACGTCGGCCCGGCCGTCGCCGTTGAAGTCGCCCGTGACACGCTGCGTCAGGGCCAGCGTCCACTGGTTGCCTTCGCTCCTGAACGCCTGGTGCGGGGCGGCGAGCTTGCCGTCGGCCGTGCCTGCGAAGGTGTGCAGACCGTCCCTGCCGTCCGCGTACTCGTACCAGTCGGCCATGTCGCTGATTCCGTCGCCGTTGACGTCACGGCGCGGTGCGCTGCCCGAGGACCACTGCGACTCGTTCCTGGCGTTGTGGACGACAAGGTTGCCCCGGTCCTGCAGAACGGCGTGGCCGCCGGCGGCGGTGGTCCTGGACTCCCAGAGTGTGGCGGTGTCGCCGGCGTTGCGCACGACGAGGTTCCCACCCGCATCGAGCCGGGCGGTGGCGCCGTCGTTGCCCGCCGTGCCCGTGGCCCACAGGACCCTGCCACTCAGGTTGGTGATCGTGAGGTCGCCGTCGGTCCGCATCGTCAGTCGCGCTCCGGCCGAGGCGAGCGAGTCGCCCGGAAGCAGCCTCTGACCCGCGAGGAGGCGCGAGCCGAGGGCGGCCTTGTCCACAGGTGCGGCGGTCGCGTCGGTGCGCGTCCCGGTCTCGCCGAGGCATCCGCCCTGCCAGGAGCGGTTCGCGACCGCGACGAGCTCCGGTTTGCCGTTGTTGTGGCGCAGGAGCGGGGCTCCGGTGTCCCCCTTGCAGATCGCGTCGCCGGCGCTCTTGCCGGCGATGTCGAGCCCGGTCTCCGTCACCGCGTTCACCGTGAACTGCGCGGTGTGGACCGTGCCCGGCACCCACTCCGTCTTCGTACGGCCGTAACCCGCCACGGTCAGGCTGTCGCCCTCGGCAGCCGGGGTCGCGGCCATCGGCACCGGCGTGATGCCGGCGGCGGGCTGGGCGAGGCGGGCCAGTACGAGATCACGGCCGGCCCTCGGCACGAGGTCGACGACCTCGCTGGCATGACCACCGGTCGCCGACAGGTCGGCAGGGCCGACGGTCGCAACGGTCCTGGACTGCGGCTTGCCGGGTGCGAGCTCGCTGAGCCCGCCGGTGAAGCAGGAAGCCGCGGTGAGAACCCACCGGGCCTCGACGAGCGCACCGGTGCAGGCACGCTTGTTCTCGCCGTCACCGATCTCGATCCTCGCGGTGAAGGCGTAGGCGGAGTCGGCGACGGGGGAGCCGGTGGCGGCCTGCGCGGGGAAAGGGGCGATCGCACCGGCAGCGGCCAGTGTCGCGACTGCACTCGCCACGACGGCGGCACGAGAGCGTCTTGGGGACATAGTGATCCTTAGGCATGGGGTTCTGGGAGTGCCCGGACATGACACGGGCGGTACGGAGCGGAAAGAGGGCCGGTAGCCGGCCCGGTCAGCCGGTGACGCGGATCTCGACGAGGACGGACCGGGCTCCGCCGACGTTGCCCTCGCCCACGGACTCGAACCCGTCCTTCGGAACGTCCACGGTCGTCGTCCGCCCGTTCGCGGTGAGCTCCGCCGTCAGCGGATGCGCGCCGGTCTCCAGCGCGAACACCCTCGGGAGTTCCAGCGTCAGATAGCCCGACTTGCCGGTGGCCCGGAAGCAGTACGCGTCCTTCCGGCCGGTGCTCTCGTCCTTGACGGTCATGACCCGGATCTGGTCGGCGCCCTGGTCGCACTCGGCGAGCAGAATCCACCCGTCGCCCTTCTTCAGCTTGATGCCCTGGGTCGCCAGAATGCTGTCCGCACCCGGATAGGAGAAGTCCTCCACCACGACCGGCGGTGCGTCAGCCGCAGGCGCCGGGGGCGACTCGTCCGCGAAAGCCAGCGGGACCGCAATGACCGCCGAAACAACGGAACCAATGACTCCGGAAATCAGCAGACGACGAACTCGAGAAACCGCGAAGGACTTTCCCCCCTCGGGCGGGCGGAGACGGCGCACCCACACCCCCCGCGCCGATGAAATGGTCCGGTAAAGCCCGGTCTGGACTGCTACCCATGAAGTCGATGTGCAGGTCAGCATGACGGTACTTCACGCTGATGTGATGCAGCGTCATCCGAAGAGCAGGGACCACGAGGACTCCATTCACCGGCATCGGTGCCGGGACGGGCAAGGAGTCGTGCGGATCCGGATACCGGAACCGCACGACGCACGGTCCCGTCTCCCGGGATTCTCCCCGGAGACGTCTCGCCTTCGCTGCACGGCGACTTCACTTCCGTCGATCATACGTAAAGGCGAGTCGGTCCGCTCCCGGTTATGCTCTTCGGCGCCGATGTGCGGCAGCTGGCTCGACCGGCCGGTGAACGAGATAGGTGTCCTGTGAATCTGAGAATTCGACAGGGCGGGGGGAAACTCGGACGCGTAGCGCGCGTGTCGTTGCTGACCCTCCTGCCCCTGGCGATGTCCGGCGGGCTGTTGGGGCCCGCGCCCGCTGCGGCCGACGACGGGGTGGACGAGGAGGTCGTCAGCCCGATCCCGCCGACCGAGCGTGGCAGGGTCGTGGAGTTGTGGCGGTCCGGTGGGCCGGGAGTCCGCGCGGCCGCCGAGGCCGCGCTGACCGGCACCGACGCCGAAGTCGACCGTTTCCTGGAGGAGGTGGCACCCGAGGCCGCGGCCCAGGACAACCGGGTGGCCACCGCTCAGATAGCGAGTGTGGGCGGGAACAGCCTGCTGGATGCCGCCCGCAAGGCACTGGCCGGAACCCCCGAGCAGGTACAGGCGTTCCTCAAGGACGGCTGGAAGGCGCCCCTGGAGCAGGACCAGCGGGTCCGTGTCGCCCAGATCATCGCCGCCGGCGGACCGAACGTCCAGGAGAAGGGGCGTGCCGCGCTGAACGGCACGCCGGCGGACGTCAAGGCCTTCCTCGACGAGGGCCAGTACGCCCAGCGCGAGCAGGACGACCGTGTCCAGCTCGCCCAGATCCTGAGCGTCGGCGGGTCCAACGTCCGCGCGGCCGGGCGGATCGCTCTCGGCGGCACCCCGGACGACATCCGGGAGTTCCTCGACGTCGGCCGGCATGTGGCGCGTGCCCGCGACCAGGAGTACGCCACCGTCGCCCAACTCGCCGAGCAGGCCCGCGAAGCCGGGCGGCAGGCGTCCGCGCAGACCGAGGCGGCCAAGGAGGCGTCCGCACGCGCGGTCGCCGCGTCCAAGCTCGCGAAGGAGGCGGCGCAGAGGGCCGCCGCGGAGACCGAGGCGGCCCGCAAGGACTCCCTCAAGGCGGCCTCGGCCGCCTCCCGTGCCGCCTCCGCGGCGGGGCAGGCCGCCTCCGCCGCGCAGCAGGCCGTCAGCGCCGCCCGGGCGGCGAACAACTCCGCCCGGGTCGCCGCCAACGCGGCCGCCCAGGCCGCCTCCGCGGCAGCCGGCGCCGCTCAGGCCGCTTCCCGTGCGCGCGGTGCCGCCGCGGACGCGGCCACCGACGCGAGCAATGCCGCCGCCTCGCGCAAGGCCGCCGAGGACGCCCGCAAGGCCGCTCAGGGCGCG
>NZ_JASHLT010000080.1:0-21766 GCF_030056615.1 Streptomyces sp. HNM0645
CGCGCCAGGGGAGTTCCGCGGTGACGGTTGTGGGTCCGCCGGTGGGGGAGTCGATGACGAGGAGGCCGTCGACGGCTCGGAGTCTTTCGGCCAGGCCTCCGAGGCCGCCGCCCGTTGCGTCTGCTCCGCCGTGCCCGTCGTCGGTGACCTGGATCAGCAGGCGGGTGTCGCGTCGTCGTACGTCGACGGAGGCCGTGCGTGCCGCGCTGTGTTTGCTGATGTTCTGCAGGAGTTCGGAGACGGTGAAGTACGCGATGCCCTCGATGGCTTCTGCGGGGCGGGTGGGCAGGTCCACCTCGACGCGTACGGGGACGGTGCAGCGGGAGGCGGTGGAGGAGAGTGCGGCGTCGAGGCCGCGGTCGGTGAGGACGGCCGGGTGGATGCCGCGGGCCAGGTCGCGGAGCTCCTGCAGGGCCAGTTTCACCTCGCCGTGGGCTTCGTCGACCATGGCGGCGGCCGCGTCGGGGTCGTCCGGCAGTTTCTCCTTGGCGAGTCCGAGGCCCATGGCGAGGGCGACGAGCCTGGCCTGGGCGCCGTCGTGCAGATCGCGTTCGATGCGCCGCAGGTCGGCGGCTGCGGTGTCCACGACGACACCGCGGCCGGACTCCAGCTCCACGATGCGGCCCTCCAGCNCGTCGGGGTCGTCCGGCAGTTTCTCCTTGGCGAGTCCGAGGCCCATGGCGAGGGCGACGAGCCTGGCCTGGGCGCCGTCGTGCAGATCGCGTTCGATGCGCCGCAGGTCGGCGGCTGCGGTGTCCACGACGACACCGCGGCCGGACTCCAGCTCCACGATGCGGCCCTCCAGCTCGTCGGACGGCGAGAGCAGTCCCCGGACCATCGCCCGGTCGACGTTCGCCAGGGCCCGGACGACGAAGGGCAGTACCGGCCAGAGCACGAACAGTCCCACCAGCGTGACGGTGAAGGACAGGACCGCCCAGGGGAGCCTGATGAACGCATACAGCATGGTCCGCCAGCCCACCGGGTCCTTCAGCGCGTTCCACAGCCTGCCGAGGAGGCCCGCCCCCGGGCGGCGGGGGAGCCGGCTCGGCTCGTCCACCCGCACGCCGAGCAGCGCCCGGGCCCGGGCCCGCTCCACGCGCCCGAGGTGGCGCGCGCCGGCCAGTCCGCCCGCGAGCAGCGGCAGCCCGACGACCGTCACCGACAGCGCGGCGCCGACCGCGACCACGGTCACCGTGCAGACGAACCCGGCGAGGGCGACCGGCAGGTCGGAGAGGAGATGGGCGATCTCCCTCCAGGTGTGCCGGTCGTAGGCGGGGCGGGCCGGCGGCGGCCCGTCGAGCCCGTACCCGAAGGCGTCGGGAGAACTGCTGGTCGGGGTCATGCGGGACAGCCTGCACGGTCGCGTTCGCGCACGCCATGGGGTACGTGGGAGGGGGCGGAGTGGGGATATCCCCACCGGGGCGGTGCCCGTTCCGGTCCGATGAGTGGCACGGCTGCTTACCGTCTCTTTAACAGGGCCTAGACTCCCGTGCGTACAGAACGTCGAACGGGCAGGGAGCGAGGGGCGGACGTGCGGAAACTTCCCGAATCGACCGTGCTCGCGGCCGACTACTTCCAGAGCTACTCCGTCGTCGGACTGCTCGCCCTGATCGGCGTGCTCTTCGTCGCCGTGGCGTTCGGCGCGGGACGGCTGCTGCGCCCCGTCGTACCGACGCCGGAGAAGCTGCTCACGTACGAGTGCGGAGTCGATCCCGTGGGAGAGGGCTGGGCGCACACCCAGGTCCGCTACTACGTGTACGCCTTCCTCTACGTGATCTTCGCCGTCGACTCGATCTTCCTCTTCCCCTGGGCCACGGTCTTCGCCGCACCCGGTTACGGCGCGACGACGCTCGTGGAGATGTTCATCTTCCTCGGCTTCCTGGCCGTGGGAATTCTCTATGCATGGAAGAAGGGCGTCCTCACATGGACGTGACCCCGCAGACCCCGGGCGCCGAGGCCGCCGAGCCGGTGACGCTGCAGGAGCCCAGGAGGCTGGGAGCCCTCTCCCGGCTCGCACCCGAGCCGATGAAGGTGATCCTGAACTGGGGCCGCCGCTACAGCCTGTGGGTCTTCAACTTCGGCCTCGCCTGCTGCGCGATCGAGTTCATCGCCGCCTCGATGGCCCGGCACGACTTCATCCGCCTCGGAGTGATCCCGTTCGCGCCCGGCCCCCGCCAGGCCGACCTGATGGTCGTGTCGGGCACGGTCACCGACAAGATGGCGCCCGCGGTGAAGCGGCTGTACGAGCAGATGCCCGAGCCCAAGTACGTCATCTCCTTCGGCGCCTGCTCGAATTGCGGCGGCCCGTACTGGGACTCGTACTCCGTGACCAAGGGCGTCGACCAGATCATCCCCGTCGACGTGTACGTCCCCGGCTGCCCGCCCCGGCCCGAAGCGCTGCTCCAGGGCATTCTCAAGCTGCAGGAGAAGATCGCACGCGAGTCTCTGGGCGAGCGGTACGCCGCCGCTCCCGGACGGGCCTCGGTGGGCGAACTCCAGAGCGGCCTCGTGGCCCCGCCCGCACCGTCCTCGAGAGCCGGGGACCCCCCCTCCGGCGGAGCACCGTCGGGTGAGGCACCGTCCGGGCTGGGGTCCGACCGGGGAGCCGCCTCGTGAGCACGTTCGAGACGGACATCGCCGCACGCTTCGGCCCCGAGGCCACCGCCGAGGCGGCGTACGACCTGCTGACCGTGGACGTTCCGGCGGCCTCCTGGCTCGACGCGCTGCGAGTCGCCCGCGACGAACTCGGCTGCAGCTACTTCGACTGGCTCAGCGCCGTGGACGAGCCGGGCACCGGCTTCCGTGTCTGCGCGCACGTCGTCGCGCTGGAGCAGGGTGCGGAGGGGACGTCCGTGCGCAGGCTCATGCTGCGTACGACCGTTCCGCACGACGCACCCGTGCTCCCCACCGCCGTGGAGGTCTTCGCGGGCGCCGGCTGGCACGAGCGCGAGACGCACGAGATGTTCGGCGTGGACTTCACCGGCCATCCGCACCTGGTGCCGCTGCTCCTTCCGGACACGTTCGAAGGACACCCACTGCGCAAGGACTTCGTGCTCGCGGCGCGGGTCGCCAAGGCGTGGCCGGGTGCGAAGGAGCCGGGCGAGTCCGAACACGGCGGGCCGAAGCGGCGCCAGATGCTGCCTCCCGGCGTCCCCGACCCGAACGAGTGGGGCCCCCTCAAGGGCCAGCTCCCCCCTGCACCCGCCCGCCCGGCCCGCGCCCCGCGCGCGGCGGGCGAACGCCCGCCGCGCCGCACCCGCAGCGTGTCGGAGGGTTCGGCCAGCCAGGCGACGGCTCCGGCGGAGGGCGCGCCGGCGGCCGGCGCCGGGGCTGCGGCTCAGACGCCGGCTTCCGGGGAGGGCTCCGGGGCGACCGGGGCTCCGGAGCGGCGTTCGCGTACGGCTGCGGAGGGGTCGGCCGGTCAGGCCCCCGCACGCCGCTCGCGGTCGGCGTCCGAGGGCTCGGCGAGCCAGCGGGCGGAGGCAGACGGTGCGGCAGCCGCGCCCCGCCGTTCGCGCAGTGCCGCGGACGGCTCGGCAAGCCGGTCCGGGGATGCCTCACCCCGGTCCGCCCAGGCTCCCCGCGACCGCAGCACCGACGCGCCCTGGCACCACGCCCGCCCGGCTTTCGACGAGCCGGAGCCGACGAGGGCGGCGCCGGAGTCCCGGCCCCGGCCCGGACCGGGCGGAGGACAGGCCCCGACGGCGCCTTCCGCCGAGGCACGGCACTCCGAGGAGGCCACGGCCGGGCCCCGCTCCGGAACCGAGTCGGCCGCCGAGGTCGCCACCGGGACCGAGCCGGGGCCCGAGGCGGAGACCGCTGAGTCCGGTCCCGAGCCCGCCAGCGAGTCCGGCCCCGGCGCGGATGCCGACGGCGCAGGTGCCACCGAGACCCGTCCCGAGCCCGAGCCCGAGTCCACGTCTGATCAGGCCGGTGCCGGTGCCGGTGCCGGTGCCGGGCCGGAGCCCGAGCCCCGGCCCGAGCCCGACCCGGCGCCCGCAGCCGGTACCACCACCTCCGAACCCGACCCGGAGCCCGCAGCCGGTAGGCCCGGAGCCGGTACCACCACCCCACCCACGACACCGGCCCCCCGGCCGGACGGCGGGCCCGAGGAAGGACCCGGGCCGCGGACGGACGACACCACGGGAGGCGACCGCGCGTGAACGACGCAATCGACGTCGCCCTGCGGCTCCTGGCCGTCTTCGCCGTGTTCCTGGTGCTGCCTCTCGTCATCGGGCAGACCGAGCACAAGGTGATGGCCCATATGCAGGGCCGGCTCGGCCCCATGTACGCCGGTGGTTTCCACGGCTGGGCGCAGCTCGTCGCGGACGGCGTGAAGTTCGCACAGAAGGAGGACGTGGTCCCGGCTGAGGCGGACCGTCGCGTCTTCCAGCTCGCGCCCGCCGTCGCGCTCCTCCCGTACCTGCTCGTGCTGGTCGCGATCCCGATCGGCCCGAGTGAGGGAGCGGTCGGGATCATCGTCGACGCGGGCATCTTCTTCGTGCTCGCCGTCATGGGCGTCGGTGTGCTCGGCTCGCTCATGGCGGGCTGGGCCTCGGCCAACAAGTTCTCGCTCCTGGGCGCACTGCGCACCGCCGCGCAGCTCCTCGCCTACGAACTGCCGATGCTGCTCGCCGCCGCGTCCGTCGCGATGGCCGCCGGCACCGTCTCCCTCCCCGGCATCCTGAACGCCTTCGAGTGGTGGTGGCTGCCCTGGCAGATCATCGGCGCGCTGGTCTTCTTCGTCGCCGGTCTCGCCGAACTGCAGCGTCCGCCGTTCGACATGCCGGTCGCCGACTCCGAGATCATCTTCGGCGCGTACACGGAGTACACGGGATTGCGGTTCGCCCTGTTCCTGCTCGCCGAGTACGCGGGCATCGTCGTCCTCTGCGGTCTGACCACCGTCCTCTTCCTCGGCGGCTGGCACGGTCCGTTCGGCGCGGACGGTCTCGGCTGGCTGTGGACCCTGCTGAAGACCGCGGTGCTCGCCTTCATCGTGATCTGGCTCCGCGTGACCTACCCCCGGCTGCGGGAGGACCAGCTCCAGCGGCTCGCCTGGACGACGCTCGTTCCGCTCGCCCTCGCCCAGATCGCCCTCACCGGCGTCGTCAAGGTGGTGATGCAGTCATGACCGGCTCCCGTCCGCCCTCCCGGTCCCGTATCCCCGGATCGGGCCTGGCCAAGGGGCTCGCCGTCACCCTGCGGACGATGACGAAGCGCGCGCACACCGCGCAGTACCCCGACGTGCAGCCCGAACTCCCGCCCCGCTCGCGCGGTGTGATCGGTCTGTTCGAGGAGAACTGCACGGTCTGCATGCTCTGCGCCCGTGAATGCCCCGACTGGTGCATCTACATCGACTCCCACAAGGAGACGGTCCCGGCGGCCACCCCGGGGGGCCGTGAGCGCTCCCGCAACGTCCTCGACCGGTTCGCCATCGACTTCTCCCTCTGCATGTACTGCGGTATCTGCATCGAGGTCTGTCCCTTCGACGCGCTGTTCTGGTCGCCGGAGTTCGAGTACGCCGAGACCGACATCCGCGATCTGACCCATGAACGGGACAAGCTCCGCGAGTGGATGTGGACGGTTCCGGCGCCGCCGGCGCTCGACCCCGCAGCCGAGGAGCCCAAGGAACTCGCCGCGGCCCGCAAGGCCGCGGAGAAGCTCGCCGCCGCGCGGGCCGAGGCCGACCGCTCCGAGGCCGAGCAGGCGGCCGGTGCACCGGACGCCACCGGTCCGGCCGCTCCGCCGGCCGAGGGAGGGCAGGCATGACCCTTGCGCACGCCGTCGCCCAGACGGGGAACGGCTTCCTGTCCCCGACGGGGGTCGAGATCGCCTTCCTGCTCGTCGGTATCGCCACCCTGGCCGCCGCCGTCCTCACCGTCACGACCCGGCAACTGGTGCACGCCGCCCTGTGGCTGGTCGTCGCGCTGGGCGGGCTGGCCGTCGAGTACCTCCTGCTGACCGCCGAGTTCATCGCCTGGGTGCAGGTACTGATCTACGTCGGCTCCGTGGTCGTCCTCCTCCTCTTCGGACTGATGCTCACCAAGGCCCCCATCGGCCGCTCCGCCGACGCCGACTCCGGCAACCGACCCGCCGCGCTCGTCGTGGCAGCCACCTCCGCGGCCGCTCTGGTCTGGGTGGTCGTCGATGCCTTCCGCGCGACGTGGATCGACCTCGACGGGCCGTCCCAGGGCTCCACCCGGGTCTCCGGCGAGATCCTCTTCCGGCACTGGGTGCTGCCGTTCGAGGCACTGTCCGTGCTGCTCCTGGCCGCCCTTGTCGGGGCGATCGTCCTGTCCCGCAAGAACTCCCAGGACCGGGAGGGGAAGAGCTGATGCATCTCGCCTATCCAGCGGTGCTCTCCGTCCTCCTGTTCTGCACGGGGCTGTACGGGGTGCTGGCGCGCCGCAACGCGATCCTGGTCTTGATGTCGGTCGAGCTCATGCTCAACGCCGTCAACCTCAACCTCGTCGCCTTCGACGTCTGGCTGCGCGACGCCCTGCACAGCGGCCAGGCCCTGACCCTGTTCACCATCGCCATCGCAGCCGCGGAGATCGGCATCGGTCTGGCGATCGTCCTGATGGTGTACCGCAACCGCGGTACCTCGGACATCGACAGGCTCCGCGACACCGCCGAAGGCCACGAACCGGCCGAAGCCGCCGCCCCGGCGGAGAAGGCCGAGGCCACCGCGTGACCACGACGACCCTCGCCGTTCTCGTCCCCCTCCTTCCCTTCCTCGGCGCCGCCGCCGGGCTGCTCCTCGGTCGTTCGGCACCCGGATTCGTCCGGCCCCTGGCCGTACTGCCGACGATCGCCGCCACCGTGCTCGCCGCGCTCGTCGCCGTGCGTCAGGGCGGCGGCCGGCCGATCAGCGCGTCCACCCAGCTCACCCCCACCGGCTCGGTCCCCGTCGACCTCGCCCTCTACCTCGACGGCTTCGCCGTCCTGGTCGCCGTGCTCGTCGGTGTCGTCGCCTCATGCGTGCAGATCTACTCGACCGCCTATCTGCGCGACGACCCGCGCTACCCGTCCTACGCGGCCCTGGTCTCGCTGTTCACCTCCGCGATGCTGCTCGTCGTCTACTCGGGCGATCTGATGGTGCTGCTGGTCGGCTGGGAGATCATGGGCATCTGCTCGTACTTCCTGGTCGGCCACTACTGGGAGACGCCCGAGGCACGGGCCGCCTCCCTGAAGGCGTTCCTGGTCACCAAGCTCGGCGACGTCCCCTTCCTGTTCGGTCTGTTCGCGCTCGCGGTGGACGCCGGAACGTTCCGCATCACCGGCGTCCTCGGAGCCGTCGCGGCGGGTGCGATCGACCACCCGACCCTGGTGGCGCTGCTGCTGCTCGCGGGTGTCGCGGGCAAGTCCGCCCAGTTCCCGCTGCACACCTGGCTCCCCGACGCCATGGCCGGCCCGACCCCGGTCTCCGCGCTGATCCACGCAGCGACGATGGTCGCCGCCGGCGTGTACTTCGTCGCCCGGCTCCTCCCCGTCTTCGCCGCCTCAGCCGCGGCGCTGATCGTCCTCGCCGTGATGGCCGCGATCACCATGGTCGGCTCCGCCCTCGCCGCCCTCGCCCAGGACGACATCAAGCGGGTGCTCGCCTACTCGACGATCGGCCAACTCGGCTACATGTCGGGTGCCCTGGCGGTCGGGGACCGGGGCGCCGCCGTCTTCCACCTCCTGTCGCACGGTGCGTTCAAGGCACTGCTCTTCCTCGCGGCCGGCGTGATCATCCATGCCGCCGGCACCAACTCGCTGGCCGCCATGTCCCGGATGAGCGGGCTGACCAAGCGGATCCCCGACGCGTACTGGACGATGACGATCGCCCTGCTCGCGCTCGTCGCCGTTCCCCCCTTCGCAGGTTTCTTCTCCAAGGAAGCCGTCCTCGTGGCCGCCGAGCACAGCGCGCTCGGCGACTCCGCCGTCGCTCCCGCCGCGGCGGGCTGGGCCGTCCTGGTCTCGGGGCTGCTCACCGCCCTCCTCACCGCCGCGTACGCCACCCGGTTGTGGTTGCTCGCGTTCCGCGGCCGGGGCGCCGAGGCCCCCGACCACGGCCGGCAGCCCCTGGCCATGACCGCCGTCCTCTGGGTGCTGGCCGCGCCGTCGCTCGCCTTCGGTCTTACCGCGGGCTTCATCGACGACTGGTTCGACGGCCGGCCGCTGCAGCCGACCCTGACCACCGCCGTGCTGGGCACGGGTGTCGCCCTCGTCGGCGGACTCGTCACCTACGCCACCTGGCGGCACACGACGGCCCTGGCCGCACGTGCCCCGATGGGTGCCGTCGCCGCCCACCCCGAGGCCGAACCGGCCGTCTCCGAGGCGGAGGCGATCACCAGCCACGAACCCGCCTACGGGGACATCGCGGCCGCGCCCGACCCGGCCGACCCCGGCCGGCTGCTGCTCGGTCCGCTGCACCGGTCCGCGGCCGCCGGCTTCCACCTCGACGCCGTCTACCGTGCCCTGTTCGTCCGCCCGGTCACGGCCGGTGCCGAACTGGTGAGGTTCCTCGACCGGGAGGTCGTCGACACCTATGTGCGCGGTGCGGGCACCGGCACCAACTGGCTCGGGTGGCTCGTCCGCCGGGCCCAGACCGGAAACGTGCAGACCTACCTCAGCGCACTGCTGGCCGGCTCCGTCGTCCTGGCGATCGCCGTCGTACTCGTCGCCGCGGGAGCGTGAGCCGTGATCGATATCAGCGAATCCGTGATGCAGTTCCTTCTCGCGTTCATCGTCGTCGGCCCGCTCATCGGCGCCGCCGCGGCCCTCCTGCCCGCCCCTCCCGGACTGAAGGGGAAGTCACCGGACCAGGCCGTGCTGCGGCACGGTGTGACCGTCACCGGCACGATCCTCGCGGCCGCGATCGTCCTCGCGCTGGGCTTCGACCACGACCAGCCGTCGAAGATGCAGGCCACGACGGACATCAGCTGGATCCCGGCACTGGACGTGCGGATCCACCTCGGCACCGACGGCATTTCCCTCCCCCTCCTCGTCCTGACCGCGCTGCTGACCTTCCTCTGCGCGCTGTACAGCTACTTCAAGATGCCCGAGGGCCCGTCCCCCAAGGCCTTCGTCGCGCTGCTCCTCGTGCTCGAGTCCGGCACCCTCGCCACCTTCGCCGTTCTCGACCTGCTGCTGTTCTTCCTCGCCTTCGAGACGGTCCTGATCCCGATGTACTTCCTCATCGCCCGCTGGGGCGGCGCAGGCCGCCGCGCCGCGGCATGGAAGTTCATCCTCTTCACCCTGCTCGGTTCGGTCGTCATGCTTCTCGGCCTGCTCCTCGTGGGACTGCAGGCCGGCACGTTCGACATGCTGGCACTCGCCACTGACAACGGCCGCGGCCTCAGCCTGTCCGTGCAGGTCATCGCCGTTCTCGCGATCGGGGTCGGTCTCGCGGTGAAGACCCCGATGTGGCCGCTGCACAGCTGGCTCCCCGACGCCCACACCGCCGCTCCGACGGTCGGCTCGGTCCTGCTCGCCGGCGTCCTGCTGAAGATGGGCACGTACGGCTTCGTCCGGATCGTCCTGCCGATCGCACCCGACGGCATGCAGGTCTTCGCCCCGTACCTCGCCGCCTTCGCCGTCGTCGGCGTCGTCTACGGATCCCTCGCCTGCCTCGCGCTCGCCAGGCCGGGCTCCAAGGGCGACCTGAAGCGCCTGATCGCGTACTCCTCCGTCGGCCACATGGGCTTCGTGCTCCTGGGCATCGCGACCATGACCCCGACCGGCGTCAACGGCGCGCTCTTCGCCAACATCGCCCACGGTCTCATCACCGGTCTGCTCTTCTTCCTGGCCGGCGCGGTGAAGGACCGGTACGGGACCGCCGACCTCGACACGCTCGCCGGTGCCACCGGGGCCGCGCTGTACGGCCGCGCGCCCCGCCTCGGCGGACTGCTCGCCTTCGCGGCCGTGGCCTCGCTGGGCCTGCCCGGTCTCGCCGGGTTCTGGGGCGAGATGCTCGCCCTCTTCGGCGCCTTCGACCCCGCCGACGGCCTCAGCCGTCCCGCGTTCCTCACCTTCATGGCGATCGGCGGCCTCGGCACCCTGCTCACCGCCGCGTACCTGCTCGTCGTCGTCCGCCGTGTCTGCATGGGCGGCCCCCGGCCCGCCGGAGAGGCCCGGCTCGCCGACGTACAGGGCTACGAGGTCGCCGCCTGGACTCCGCTCGTCGCCCTCACCGTCCTCGCCGGGCTCTGGCCCGCGGTCCTCCTCGGCCTCACCGACCCGGCCGTGCAGAAGCTCCTCGCTGGAGGAAAGGCATGACCTTGGCCGCCGCACCGCAGGCGCTCGTCGCGCCCGTCGTCCAGTCCGTCGACTGGCTCGCGATCGCCCCACCCACCATCACCGCGGTGGCCGCCCTGCTCATCCTGGTCGCCGACCTCTTCGTCGCCGAGCGGAAGAAGGCGTTCCTCGGCTACGCGGCCGTCGCCTCCCTCGCGGTCGCCGTGGCCTCGCTGCTGCCGCTGCGCGGAGCGGACCGCGCCACGTTCTGCCTGACCACCGCCCCCGACGTGTGCAGCTACACGGCGGACCGGTTCACGCTCGTCATCCAGTTCCTGGTGCTGGGCGGCGCGCTGGTCACCGCGCTGATCTCCGTCACCGAGACCCGCAGGCGGCTGCCCGCGGGGGAGTACTGGTTCCTGCTGCTGTCCTCCGCGGCCGGAGCGGCCCTGCTGCCCGCCGCGCGGGACCTCGCCACCCTCGTCGTCGCCCTCGAGGTCGCCTCGCTGCCCGCGTTCGCGCTGGTCGGCCTGCGCCGCGGCAACCGGATGTCCAGCGAGGCGGCCCTCAAGTTCTTCCTGTCCTCGGTCACCGCCACCGCCGTGATGCTGCTGGGCGTCAGCTTCGTGTACGCGGCGACGGGCACCCTGCACCTGACCCGGATCGCCTCCCGCATGGACGACGTGCCCGGTCAGCTGGACACCCTGGCCCAGGTGGGTGTGGCGCTCACCCTCGTAGGGTTCGCCTTCAAGACGGCGGCCGTTCCGTTCCACTTCTGGGTGCCCGACACCTACGTGGGCGCGCCGCTGCCCGTCGCCGCGTACCTCTCCGTCATCGGCAAGGCCGTCGGCTTCTCCGGGCTGATCCTGGTGACCGTCATCGCCTTCCCCGCGCACGCGGACGTGTGGGGTCCCGCCGTCGCCGTGCTCGCGGCCCTCACCATGACCACCGGCAACGTCGCGGCCGTGCGCCAGTCGCCCACCCGTGCGAACAGCGCGGTACGGCTGCTCGCCTGGTCCTCCGTGGGGCAGGCGGGCTACCTCCTGGTCCCGATCGCCGCGGCCGCCTGGTCCGGCGACGTCCGGATCGGTTCCACCGTCGCGTACGCCCTCATGTACGCGGTCGTGAACCTCGGGGCTTTCGCCGTGGTCGCCCTGGTCGCCCGCACGAAGCCCCGGAACCGCATCGCCGACTACCGCGGCCTGTACGCGACCCGTCCCGTGACCGCCCTGGTGCTGGCCTTCTTCCTGCTCTGCCTGGCCGGACTGCCGCCGGGCGTCATCGGGCTCTTCGCGAAGGTCGCGGTCTTCTCGGCCGCGGTTGACGCGGGTCTCGGCTGGCTCGCCGTCGTCATGGGCGTGAACGTGGTGATCGCGCTCTACTACTACCTGCAGTGGACCGCCCAGCTCTTCCGGGCGCCGGAGGAGGCGCCCGAGGGCGCGGCCGGGACCGTGCCGGCACGCCGCCCCGCACCCGCTCTGGTCACCGCGGCCATCGCGCTCACCGCAGCCGCGGGGGTTCTGCTGTCCGGCTGGCCGCAGCTGGTGCTGCGCTTCGCCGCCGTCGACCTGTTCTGACGGGCGCACGACAGAATCGCCCGTCGCTCGCGCGGCACCGGACACGTGCCCTCCCGGCACCCGTGGAACGCCCTGCGCCGGGTACGCGGAACCGTCGGTTCGACAAGCGGTGCCCCGAGCGGGCACGGTGTTGACCCCATCCGGACGAGCAGCAGGAACGACATGGCCGCAGAACGACGAGGGAGTACCGCTGTGCTGAGCGGATTCAAGGACTTCATCCTCCGTGGAAACGTGATCACGATGGCGATCGGCCTCGCGGTCGGCTCCGCCTTCACGGCGGTCGTCACGGGGCTCACCAACGCCTTCATCACCCCGCTGATCGGCGTGGCCACGCAGGGTGCCGGGGACTTCAGCAAGGCGGCCTTCACGGTCCAGGGGGTGAAGTTCCCCTACGGCCTCTTCATCAGCGCCACCATCGCCTTCGTGATCACCGCTGCCGTCCTCTACTTCTGCGTCGTCGTCCCGATGCTGAAGGTGCAGAACCGCTTCACCAAGGAGGCGCCGGTCAGCATCAAGGCGGCGGTGCGCGACTGCCCGCGCTGCTACACGGAGATCCCCGCGATCGCCAGCCGCTGCGCGCACTGCACGAGCGACGTGGAGCCCCTCCCCGAGGCACTGGAGAAGGCCGGGGTGCTCCCCTCCCAGCGCTGAGCCGGCCGGGTCACCCGAACGGCCCATCGGTGCCGGGCTCCCCGCCCGTGGCGGCGGGGGAACCCGCGGCTCCCGCCTGGCGTTGACCAGTACGGGAGGGTCCACTGGAGAGCGGACCACGACCGCAGAGGGTTCCCCTGCCGAACCACTTGGAGGGCGTACCGTGCACCGCCGGCACAACGGACTGAGGACTGCCGTTCTCCTCGGGGGGCTGTCCGCCCTCATCATCGTCATCGGCAGTCTCTTCGGCCGTACGGGCCTGATCGTCGCCGTCGTCGTGGCTCTGGGGACGAACGCGTACGCGTACTGGAACAGCGACAAGATCGCGCTGCGGGCCATGCGCGCCCGGCCGGTCAGCGAGTTCGAGGCGCCCGCGCTGTACCGAATCGTCCGCGAGCTCTCCACACAGGTCCGTCAGCCGATGCCGCGGCTGTACATCTCGCCGACCCAGGCGCCGAACGCCTTCGCCACGGGGCGCAATCCGCGCAACGCGGCGGTCTGCTGCACCGAGGGCATCCTGCGGATCCTCAACGAGCGGGAGCTGCGGGCGGTCCTCGGCCATGAGCTGAGCCACGTCTACAACCGGGACATCCTCATCTCGTCCGTCGCCGGCGCCCTCGCATCAGTGATCATGTTCCTGGTGAACTTCGCCTGGCTGATTCCCATAGGCCGCTCGGACGACGACGACGGCCCCGGGCTGCTCGGCCTGCTCCTCATCATGATCCTGGGTCCGCTCGCGGCGTCCGTCATCCAGCTCGCCATCAGCCGCTCCCGCGAGTTCGAGGCCGACGCCGACGGGGCCAGGCTCACCGGCGACCCGCTCGCCCTCGCGAGCGCCCTGCGCAAGCTGGAGGATGGCACCAAGCAGTTGCCCCTGCCGCCCGAGCCGAAGATCGAGACGGCGAGCCATATGATGATCGCCAATCCCTTCCGGCCGGGCCGGAGCGTCACCAAGCTGTTCAGCACCCACCCGCCGATGGCCGAACGCATCGCCCGTCTCGAACAGATGGCAGGTCACCGCCCATGAAGACAATCCTGAACGTCATCTGGCTCATCCTCTGCGGCTTCTGGATGTTCCTCGGCTATCTGCTGGCCGGCGTCCTGCTGTGCATCACCATCATCGGCATCCCCTTCGGCCTGGCCGCCTTCCGCATCGGCGTCTACGCGCTGTGGCCCTTCGGCCAGACGGTGGTGGAACGCAGCGACGCGGGCGCGCCCTCCTGCATCGGTAACGTGCTCTGGCTGATCCTGGCCGGCTGGTGGCTGGCGCTCGGGCACGTCGTCACGGGCATCGCCCTCTGCCTCACCATCATCGGCATCCCGCTGGGCCTCGCGAACTTCAAGCTGATCCCCGTCTCGCTGCTGCCCCTCGGCAAGGAGATCGTGCCGACCGACCAGCCGTTCACGGCGAGGTGAGACCGGAGCCCGCGAGCCCCGAGCCCGCGGGACAGCACCCCGTGAGCCCCGAGCCGTTGACGCCCTGCACGGAGCTGCGGCGCGGCCGGTGACGGGGGAGCGGGAGCGGCCGATGCGGGCGTACGCCGACGAGCCCCTTCGAGGAGGTCGTCGACTTCCTCGGGACCGAGGGCGTCAGGGGCGATCTCCGCCGGCCCGCCCTCGTACCGCGTACGCCACCGCGCCCGCCGCCAGTACCGCCGCGCCCGCCGCCACCGACGCCAACGGCAGTGCGAGAGCCAGCACCAGACAGCCCGCCAGCCCGGCGACCGTGAGGGCCCTTCCCCGGGATCCGAGTGTCCACGCCGAGGCGTTGGCGATGGCGTAGTACACGAGCACGCCGAACGACGAGAAGCCGATCGCGCCCCGCAGGTCCGCCGTCGCAGCCACCACGGCGACCACCGCCCCCACCGCGAGCTCGGCGCGGTGCGGCACCTGGAAGCGGGGGTGGACGGCCGCGAGAGTGCGCGGCAGATGGCCGTCCCGGGCCATCGCGAGCGTCGTCCGGGAGACACCGAGGATCAGTGCCAGCAGCGAGCCGAGGGCGGCCACCGCCGCCCCGACCCGTACGACGGGGGCCAGCCCCTCCGCCCCGGCCGCCCGGACGGCGTCGGCCAGGGGAGCCGCCGCCCCGCCGAGTCCGTCCGCGCCCAGCACGGAGAGGACCGCGCAGGCCACGACCACGTACACGCCCAGGGCGATCCCCAGGGCCAGGGGGATCGCACGCGGGATCGTCCGGGCCGGATCCCGCACCTCCTCGCCGAGCGTGGCGATCCGCGCGTACCCGGCGAACGCGAAGAACAGCAGTCCGGCGGCCTGCAGCACACCGCCCGCGCCGCCGCCGGGGCCACCCGACAGCAGACGGTCGGGGTCAGCGGACGGGGAGGTGAGGGAGGCGACGACCGCCGCCGCCAGGACCGCCAGCACGACCGCGACGATCACCCGGGTCAGCCGGGCGGACTTCTGAACGCCGCCGTAGTTCACGGCCGTCAGCGCCACGACCGCGGCCACCGCGACGGCGTGCGCCTGCTCGGGCCAGAGGTAGGTCCCCACGGTCAGTGCCATCGCCGCGCACGAGGCGGTCTTCCCGACGACGAAGCCCCAGCCCGCGAGATAGCCCCAGAACGGGCCCAGCCGCTCCCGCCCGTACACATACGTCCCGCCCGAGGCCGGGTAGCGGGCCGCGAGCCGGGCCGACGCGGTGGCGTTGCAGTACGCCACGACCGCGGCCAGTCCCAGCGCCAGGAGCAGCAGCGGCCCGGTGCCGGCCGCCGCGGACGCGGGCGCCGGCGCGACGAAGACCCCGGCGCCGATCATCGCGCCGAGCCCGATGACGACCGCGTCGAACACGCCCAGCGACCTGCGCAGTTCCTGTGTCATGCATCGCACCCTACTGACGGCCGCAACCGCACTCCGCCCCGCCGGCGTCTGACATGGCAGCAGCGCGTTACGGGCAGGAGTCCGGGGACGCGCACGAGGAAAGGCAGGTCATGGCATGGGCATCATCAGCTGGATCATCCTCGGTCTGCTCGCCGGGATCATCGCCAAGATCCTGCTGCCGGGCCGCGACCCGGGCGGACTGATCGGCACCACCCTCATCGGTGTCGCCGGCGCCTTCGTCGGTGGCTGGATATCGTCCCGCTTCCTGGACCGTCCGATCACCAAGGACTTCTACGACGGCGCCACATGGGTCTCCGCCATCGGCGGCGCGCTCGTCCTGCTCATCGCCTACCGCATCCTCTTCGGCCATTCACGGTCGCGCTGACAAAGCCGACGGGGGCGCCCCGGCCGAACCGGGGCGCTCAGTCCCGGAGGCCGGTCTCGCGCAGGGTGATGTTCAGCCGGCCGGACAGACCCAGTGCGGGATCGGCCGTGCCCGCAAGGACCCTGGGCACCCCGTGGTACGCGAAGCGGGACGGCCCGCCGAAGACGAACAGGTCGCCGGACGCCAACTCGACGTCCGTGTAAGGCCGGCCGCGGTTCGCGGTGTTCCCGAAGCGGAAGACGCAGGTGTCGCCGACGCTGAGCGACACCACCGGGGCGCCGGAGCGCTCGTCCTCGTCCCGGTGCATGCCCATCCTGGCGTCCCCGTCGTAGAAGTTGACGAGCGCGACGTCCGGCGCGTACGGCCTGCCGCTCCCGTCGCCCACCGTGGTGCCGCCGTACGCGACGGCCAGCGCCTCGCGTCCCAACCCCGCCAGCCAGTCCGGGAATCCGGCGACCCGGGCGCCGTTCACGTCGTCGGCGGTCCGGGTGTACCGGTACGGCTGCCAGTGCCACCCGACGCAGACCGTCCGCACGGACATCACCCCGCCCGTCGGCAGCCTGGTGTGCCGGATCGGGACCGGTCCGCGCGCCCACTCCCGGCACACCGCGACGAGTTCCCNCCGTCCGCACGGACATCACCCCGCCCGTCGGCAGCCTGGTGTGCCGGATCGGGACCGGTCCGCGCGCCCACTCCCGGCACACCGCGACGAGTTCCCGCTGCCGGGCGGTGGACAGCCAGCCGGGGACGTGCACCGCCCCCGGCGCCGGCTCGGCCCGTTCCCGCGGGAAGAGTCCCTCACTCACGGCACCAGCGCGCCTTCCAGCCCGAGGAGCCGCTCCTTGCTCGGCAGGCCGCCCGCGTACCCGCGCAGTGCGCCGTCGGCGCCGATCACCCGGTGGCACGGCCGCACGATCAGCAGCGGATTGCGGCCGACGGCCGTCCCCACCGCCCGCACCCCGGCCCCCGCGGCGCCGACCCGCTCGGCGACCTGGCCGTAGGTCGCCGTCCGCCCGTAGGGAATCTTCTCCACCGCATGCCAGACGCGCCGCTGGAAGTCCGTGCCGGCGCCCCTCGCGAACTCGATCGAGAAGGACGTCAGCTCCCCGGCGAAGTAGGCCCGGAGCTGCGCGGTGATCTCCTCGAACTCCTCGGGTGCGGGCCGCCGGCCCTCCCGCACCTCCCCCGCACCCTTCTGCCCGGGCAGCGAGAGCGAGACGAGCGCGGTCCCGCCGACGGCGGTCGCGGACTCCTCGCCGACCAGCAGCAGCTCACCGAGCGGGCTGTCGACCGTCGTGTACACCGTCATGGCTCTTTCCTCCCCGCCGTGGGCCCGTCCTTCCGCGGTCCCGCGTCCATGCCCCTGCGGCTCGATGGCCTACCGCGCCGGCAGTATTCGGAGGTCGCCTCCGGCCCGCTCCGGGACGCGAGGCGGGGGTGGTGCGGCCCGGCCGCACCACCCCCGAGTGCCTGTCTCCGCACGGCCGGACGGCTCAGCGGCGGTCACGGCTCACCGGTAGTTCACGAACTGAAGGGCGAAGTCGAAGTCCTTCCCCTTCAGCAGCGCGATGACCGCCTGCAGGTCGTCGCGGCTCTTCGAGCTGACCCGCAGCTCGTCGCCCTGCACCTGCGCCTTGACGCCCTTCGGACCCTCATCGCGGATGGCCTTGGCGACCTTCTTCGCGTTCTCCTGGGAGATGCCCTCCTGGATCGACGCGAAGATCTTGTACTCCTTGCCGGAGAGCTGGGGCTCTCCCGCCTCCAGCGCCTTCAGCGAGATTCCCCGCTTGATCAGCTTGGACTGGAAGATGTCGAGGATCGCCTTGACCCGCTCCTCCCCGCTCGCCTGCATCAGGATCTTCTCGCCGGACCACTCGATGGTCGCGCCGGTGCCCTTGAAGTCGTAGCGCTGCGAGATCTCCTTGGCGGCCTGGTTGAGGGCGTTGTCGACCTCCTGCCGCTCGACCTTCGAGACGATGTCGAAACTGGAGTCGGCCATGTCCTGTGGCTCCTTGTATCGGGTGGGTAGAAGCACGGCCGGATGCCCGGACCGCCACCGCAAAGCCTAGCCACCCGCACCGGCCGGAGGCGCTGATCAATCCGGTGGCGGAGCACCCCCGGGGATCAGGTATCGTTTACGTCGTTGCCACGGAACGCCGCGCGAAAGCGGCTCCGGAGCGACATCCCATGGCGGTGTGCCCGAGTGGCCAATGGGAGCGGACTGTAAATCCGTCGGCTTAGCCTACCCAGGTTCGAATCCTGGCGCCGCCACGCGAAGTGAGACCCCCGTTGACTTGCGGAGACGCAGGACGGCGGGGGTCTTCTCGTTGCCCTGCAGTGATCTTTCGTACGGAATGGAAAAAGGCGTCCCGCCTCAGCCCTTTCCGCCCGGATCTGGGGGCCTGGGCAGCGCGTGCAGGTCATACGCGGGCCGGGTTTCGGGAAGGCGTGGGGCGCACCCCAACCCGGTGGGCGATCTCCAACGCGGTGCGGCTCTGGACGCGCGCGGTGCGACCGTCCACCGGCACCGCTTCACCACCCGCGCCCAGGCCCGGCCGAAGAGCGCGACGTGGTTGCCGACTCGGGTGCAGCACCGGACGCCGCCGCACCCGAGTCGGCGGACTCCCGCCGGTGGAGTTCGAACAGATGATCACCCGGCAGAGGGCTCAAGCCCGCCGGAGGGCCGAAACCGGATGAGAGAGGCCTCTGTGCTTCCAGAGGTTTGACAGGCGGGCCTTGTGTCGACGTCGGATATGCGACTGTTCCTCCCGTTTGGTATCGATCAAAGCGTCCTGTCCGTCTTGTCCATCCGAGTTGCCCCCTTTGTGCGGGCTTTCTCCTCCTCAGTGGCCGCCTTCGCCAGGACGGCCATGACGTCCCGGCCGAGATGCATCCCGGCAGCGTTGTGGTGGGCACGGGCAGTGGTGGAATCCACGCCGACGAGGGACAAGTCCACCTCACCTCGCTTCGCGGCCTCCGCGATCGTCCCCTCCAGGAGCGCCTCGAAGACCCCGGCGTCCCGCCACTGCCGGAACCGGTTGGGCATGGTCGTCCAGGTGCCGAACTCGCTCGGCAGCTCACGCCACTGCGCACCCGCCCCGCCGCCGGATCACTCCTTCGAACTGCTGCCGCAGCCGCTCCGGGTACGGACCACGCTCACCGACCGGCAGGTACGGCTCGGTCAACGCTCACTCGGAATGCGTCAGTTGCGCACGCGCACTGCACAACGATCTACCGGGTCCGCCCCACCACNCCTTCGAACTGCTGCCGCAGCCGCTCCGGGTACGGACCACGCTCACCGACCGGCAGGTACGGCTCGGTCAACGCTCACTCGGAATGCGTCAGTTGCGCACGCGCACTGCACAACGATCTACCGGGTCCGCCCCACCACGCGGGCCGGACTCGCCAGATCGATCGAAACCAGAAACGCGCCCCGGGGGCGCCCTGACCCCGGCGATCGGGACGGTCGGGGAAGGAGGACCGTCTCCGGTCCGCTCGCTGGGGGCCGGACGCAGGAGGATGGAGTCACTGACGGTGCCCTGGACGATTCCGGCACGGTTCGCTTGCCGTCCCGGTCATGTCCCCTTTCCCTCATGTGCATCGCCCGCACGCTCAACGGCCACCACCGGCCCGCGGTATGGGACGGCCACCTCGACGCCTCCGGCGGGCGGTGGGACAGCCGTTCGCCATGCCCGGCGCGGCCGGATCGACTGGGCCGGACTCCATCCCGGTCGAGGAGCTATGTGGTCGGGGATATCGGTGGCCCGGAGGCGGCCCCGGTCGCGGACGGCGTTGTGAACAGGTCCGCGAGGGTGCCGCAGTCCGGGGTGGCCGAGGGATCGGGCAGCCGTCCGAGTGCGGCGGCCCCGAAGGCCACCGAGGATGCGGTGCTCGCGGCGTAGGCGTCCAGGTCGTGCGGCCACGTCGCGGGCGGCTGCTGTGCGAGCAGGGCCACCGCTCCGTGCAGTCCGGCGCAGATGCCGCGGGTCAGCTCTGCGACGTCGCCGCGCAGAGCGCCGGCCGTGACGCACGGCTCGACCGCCTCGGCGAGGTAGCGGAAGCAGTCCGCAGCCACCTGCCGACTCGCCTCTGTGGCACGACTGTCCATCACGAGGCGGTACCGCAGAGGGTGCTCGAGTCCGAAGGCGATGTAGGTGACGCAGCGGCGATGGAGTGCCGAGAACGGGTCGTCGACGTCGGAGGCGGAATCGCTCATGCGGCGTCCCAGGTCGTCCCAGGCACCCAGGCACACGGCGTGCAGCAGTTCAAGTCTGCTCGCGAAGTGCAGGTACACCGAGGGTGTGGTCACTCCCACCGCGGCGGCGACCCCGCGTACGGTCACCGCGTCCTCCCCTTCGGTGTTCAGGATCCGCTCCGCCGCGGCAAGGAGTTCGGTGCGCAGACGCGCTCCTTCCCCCGGCCGTGCCCGCTTGCGCCCGCCGACGCGGGTCATCTGCGGCTCCCGACGAACACCGGCTTGCCCGCTGGAGGATCGAGCAGGACGTCCGGTGCGTCGTCATAGTCGTAGGGCCCGGCGATGAGCGGGCTCGGGTCGAGGGCCCTGGAGTCGATCAGCTGCAGGACTTCGGGGGCGAAGGGGGTGACGTGCGGAGGCCCCGTCACGAAGGTGACGCCGCTGGAGTAGAGCTCCAGGTAGGGCAACGCGGGTTCGGTGAAGAACACCGACCGGGACACACAGGTCCCTCCGGGCCGGGCGGAGATCAGCGCGCAGCGCAGTCCCTTCGGATGGGCCGAGGCGTCCACGGTCAGGTCGTAGGAGCCCCGGATCCGATCGGAGTAGGAATCGATCAGCGTCGCCCGGGCGCCCAGGGCGGCCGCCTTCTCCACGGAGCGGGGATCGCGGTCCACGTAGTGCACCGCGGTGCTGCCGATTGCCGTGCAGGCAAGGACCGTCAGCAGTCCGAACGTGGGAGTCCCCCCGACGACCAGCACGGTGGCGTCCGGATCGGCGCGGAGCGTGGGGCTGACCGCGCGGTAGGCGTCGACCAGATTGTCCGAACAGGGCGCCGCCAGCACCGGGTTCAGGCCGGGCGGCAGCGGTACGAGGCTGTGCTCGGCCCACGGCACGCGGACCAGCTCGTCGAAGAGCCCTCCCCAGGAACCACCCGCGGGGGTGCCGTAACTCGCGAAGGGCGGCACGGCGCTGCACGCACCCGGCATCGACCGGCTGCACTCCGCGCACACACCGCAGTTGATGTGGCACGGGATGACGACCCGGTCGCCCGGCTTCAGGCCGCTGACGGCGCTGCCGACGTCCACGACCTCGCCGACGGCCTCGTGCCCCAGGGCGTAGGGCGGTTCGAGCGGGCTCGCATGCACCAGGTGGCGGTCCAGGTCGCACACGGCGGATGCGACGGGGCGCACCAGAGCGTCCGTGGCCTCCCGGAGCGAGACGGGCGGCAGGTCTCTCCATTCGACCCGCCGCGGACCCAGCACAGTCAGACTTCGCATCGCGATCACCGAGCCCTTCGGCAGCAGCGGGGCCTCGCCCCGTCGCGTGACATGCCGCGCTCCTACAACACGTACGGCAGGGGCGGTTACCGGTGGCTAGGTTTACACGTCAGGATGACGGTGACAAGTAGCGAGTGGCCGGCCACACCGGGAACGTCGGCGGCACCGCGCGAACCCCGGGGAAGGCTCCTCGCGCTTCGCGTCCCGGACCCCGCGGCTGCGTGCAGTGCCGCGGCGTGGGGAAGGTTCCACCGGCTCCTGAGGCCGCCCGGCCATTTGGTACCCTCTGGTAGTCCGTCCGGGGGTGTGATATCGGATCCGAGATCCGCACCTCCCGTACCGGTGGACGGCCGGGGAACCCACCGAGCCCGGCGGTCGCCCGGTCATCCGATCGGGGGCAGGTACGACTCAGGGAGAGAGGGGAGTGGCCGTGTTCCGCAACGGCGAACCGCTGCCCACCCAGGAGCCGACGGCCTGTCCGCGGGAGTTGCTGAAGAAGCTGGGCTGACAGATGGACGCCGACCGGTACTCCGAAGTCCTCGACGCGACCTACGCCTGCCTGGTCCGGCACGGAGTCCGGCGTACCACGATGGACGACATCGCCTCCGCGATGGGAGTGTCCCGG
>NZ_JASHLT010000081.1:0-26863 GCF_030056615.1 Streptomyces sp. HNM0645
TCGTATCTGCTGCACCGGCTGGACTGGTCACCCCAGGTCCCCGCGCACCGGGCCGTCGAGCGCGACGAGCAGGCCGTAGAGCGGTGGCGGACGGAGCAGTGGTCACGGGTAAGAGGACGGCCCAGCTCCTGGGCGCGTGGATAGTCTTCGAGGACGAGGCCAGCCAGGACCTGAAACCCGGCAAGGGGCGGACCTGGTCGCCGGACGATCTCCACCATCACGGACAAGGTCATGGAGGGCATGGCCGAATGGCAGAACCGCCCCCTCGACCGCGTCTACCCGGTCCTGTTCGTTGACGCCATCAACGTGAAGATCCGGGTTCTGTCGACGATCTTGTGATCCGGACGGTTGAACGGGGCGTGCCGATTGTTCGCGATCATGCATCGCGTGCTCTCGTGATGTGCTCTTGGAGCTGTTTCCGTACCTGTCCCCGCTGTTGATCGAGGAGGTCGAACGACGGCCGGAAAAGGTGGTGCTGAGGACTCGGGTGCGGGCGACGACTGGGGCCTGCCGGTGCGGCCAGAGATCGGCTCGGGTGCACGGTCGGTACGTACGGAGGTTGCGCGATGCCGCCGTTGGCGGGCTCGGCGTGGTGATCGAGTTGTGCGTGCGCCGATTCCGCTGCGAGAACCCTGACTGCACAGCGGTGACGTTCGCCGAACAGATCGCGGGGCTGACCAGTCCACACAGTCGCTATAGCCCGCTGCTGCGTGGGGTGTTAACGCGGGTCGGGCTGGCGCTGGCCGGCAGGGCAGGAGTCCGACTCGCGGCCGCGGCCGGTATCACCGTGGGCAAGGACACGCTGCTGCGGCTGGTCAGAGCCCTGCCAGACCCGGAGATCGGCGAGGTGGAGGTACTCGGTGTCGACGACTTCGCCTTCCGTAAAGGCCGCCACTACGGCACTGTGCTCATCGACATGGCCACCCACCGTCCACTGCATCTCTACGACGGACGTGAGGGAGAGGACCTGGCTGCCTGGCTCCGCGGTCACCCTGAGGTGAAGGTCATCTGCCGTGACCGTTCCGGCGGATACGCGGAAGGTGCACGGGTCGGGGCACCGCAGGCCGAGCAGGTCGCTGATCGCTATCACCTGTGGGCCAACCTCGGACAGGCGGTCGAGAAGTCGGTGAACGCCCATCGTTCCCGCCTGACCGAACCAGTTCCCAGAACTGACGGTAACTCCGCTGTCCTGGATGCGGAGCCCGAGGAGGTCCAGCCATCGACGGAGCTGAAGATCGTGACTCGATTGCGTGAGCAGCATGCCGCCGCCCACGAACTGTGGGAGAAGGGCATGTCCAAGGCGGCGATCGGCCGGAAACTCGGGCTGCACCAGGCCACCGTCCGCAAGCTGGTCAACGCCCGCTCGGCGGACGAAGTCGTCGCCAAGAGCCTGCAACGGGCGCATATCGTCGATCCGTACGTCGGCCACCTGCACCGGCGCTGGAACGAAGGTGTCAGAAACGCCGCCCAGCTCTACCGCGAGATCCAACAACTGGGCTATCCAGGCGGCGAGTTGGCCGTCCAGCGTCATCTGCGGCGCTACCGAACCGGGCGCGGACATGCACCCGTCCCCGGCCCCAAGCCGCCATCGGTCCGCGAAGTCACCTCCTGGATCATGACCCACCCCGAGCACCTCCGGGACGAGGACGCAGACAAGCTCCACAGCCTACGCAAACGGGATCCGGAGCTCGACCGGCTCACCCTTCATGTCAGGAAGTTCGCCGCGATGCTGACCGGACGCCACGGCGACCGCCTCAAAGACTGGATCACCAACGCCGAGCGAGACACGCTGACCCCGCTCGCGGGCTTCGCCCGCAACCTCCGCCGCGACTTCGACGCCGCCCGCAACGGACTGTCCCTTCCCCACAGTTCCGGCGCCGTCGAAGGCAACATCAACCGGCTGAAGATGCTGAAACGCCAGATGTTCGGCAGGGCCAGCCTCGATCTCCTACGCAAACGCGTCCTACTCGCACGGTGAGTCTGAACTGTCCGGATCACAAGATCGTCGACAGAACCCGGATCTTCACGTGGATCGCGTCAACGAACAGGACCGGGTAGACGCGGTCGAGGGGGCGGTTCTGCCATTCGGCCATGCCCTCCATGACCTTGTCCGTGATGGTGGAGATCGTCTGCTTGGACACCTCGGCGCCGTAGACCTCGGCCAGGTGGGCGGAGATCTCTCCGTGCGTGAGCCCCTTCGCGGACAGGGACAGCACCATCTCGTCGACGCCGGTCAGCCGGCGCTGCCGCTTCTTGACGATCTGCGGCTCGAATGTGCCGGCCACATCCCTCGGCACCTTCACCTCGACCGGGCCGACGTCGGTCAGCACCGTCTTGGCGCGGGTGCCGTTGCGGCTGTTGCCGTTGTTCTTCCCGGCCGGGTCGTGCTCCTCGTAGCCGACGTGGTCGGTGATCTCGCCCTCCAGGGCGGACTCCAACACCCGCTTCGTCAGCTGCTGCAACAGCCCGCCCTCGCCCGTCAGCTGCAGGCCCTCGTTCCGGGCCCGGTCGACCAGCATCGCGATCAACTGCTCGTCCGACGCAGCCGCATCAACCGACTCGGCCGCGGGCTCTTGCTCGATCTTCATCTCACTCACTTGGCGTCTCCATGATCAACAGATCCGCCGTTGATTAGACACTCCCCGACCAGGGGCGTGACGCTGGTGCCGCGAGGCTCCGGCCGGCCCCTCCCCTACCCAGCGGCAGAAGGAAGGTCGGAGAGGCGTGGGGCGCAGCCGGACGGCTGCGCCCCGTGGATCAGGCCTCGTCGTCCCACCTGCTGCAGTGCTCGTAGGCGAGGGCGGCGGCCGTGTCGGGGGCGGGGGCCGGGGAGCGAAGCGAACCGGCCCACCCGGCAGTGCGGACCGCGCAGCGCCCCGCACCCGGGGCCAGAACGGGCGCCGCGCCTGGCCGACCTCACGATGCCAATTTCCTCCACCACTACTGATTGCCCAGTAGCCTTCGGTTCTGGGGAGAGCTGTCCACGGTTTGGGGACACGATGGGCAAGGGCAAGAGCAAAGCGCGTCGGCAACGTGAGCAACTCGGCCGTAAAGTCAAAGACCTCGAAGGCGAGTACGGGCGGGCACTCCACTGGCTAGAGGTCGCCCGACGGCGTGGAAGCATCGACGCCGAAGTGCGCATGCAGGCAGAGGTGCACCGGCTGAAGCAACGACTCGCGGCGACCCGTAAGGAACTTGAGAAACGGCGCCGTGAAGGAGCACAACGAGCGATAGCGCAGACACGGCAGGCAGACATTGTCCGGCTGGCTTTCGCCGGCAAGGGACCGTTCAAGAACCCGAGGGCGGTACCCGATAGGTGGGTCGGTGGCCCCCCACCAACACTCGGATCGCCTGGCCTTGGAAGCAGCTGATAGGCCGACTCCTCCCGAGGTCCGCCCGATGTCGAACTCGGCTACCAGCTCGCCGGTGGACGGACCACTGCACTGGCGCCCCGCCGTCGACGGCGGCTGCTCGAGTCCGGCTCGCTACGCTCACCGGCAGAACAGAGGAGGCCCCGTGGGACAGCTGATCGGTGTGGTGATCGGAGGCGTGCTCGCCGTCGTCGGCGGAGCCGTGACTGCCTGGCTGCAAGCCCGCCACCAGCGGAAGGCGACCCGGTCGAAAGACCTCTGGGACCGCCGCGCCGCCCTCTACCTCGACCTGCTCCTCCACCTCGACGGCAACGTCTCCTTCGCTACCGACCCCCTCGTCCCCGGCTACTACGGCCCGCAGACACCCGAGCAGCACCAGCGCCGACGGGAACTGGCGGCCAGAGTCTCCCTCTTCGGCTCCCCCAAGGTCCGGGCACTCTGGGAGGCCGCCACCGAAGCCATGGCCGACCTCCACTACGTCTGTACCGAAGGCGGGTTCTACACGCGACAGGCCACTCTCCCTTCGGACATCACCGACCCCCAGTACCTGAGGTTCAAGGCAGCCCAGGAGAAGACAGAGCAGGACCTCATCGAACGCCTCCGGCTCGAGGTCGACGTCGACGAGCACCTCAAGAACTGACCCCGCGCGGAGAGCAGGCCTCCAGGTCGTCTGGGGTCCTCGTCGCCGGGACCATCCCCGCCGGGCGGGGAGCAGCGACTACTCCTCGCGCGCGGGCACCGGCGCGGGGGACCACCCCCGCGGGTGCGGGGAGCAGACCCCGTCGGTGGTGACGATCGTCCCGTCGGCGGGACCATCCCCGCGGGTGCGGGGAGCAGAACGTCCTTTCCCCGCTGCTCTCGGGGTTGGGGAAACCATCCCCGCGGGTGCGGGGAGCAGCCGAGCCTGGCAGCCGGCTTCACCCGGTAGAAGAAACCATCCCCGCGGGTGCGGGGAGCAGTCTTCGCGACCTGCGGCTTTACTGCGGACGCAAGCCGTTCTGGAGCACTTCCATTGAACGGGACAATTCCCGTGAACGAGGCATACGGCTACCTATGCCCCTCCGAAGCGACGGCGCTTGGATGCCTTGCTCCAGCCCCGCTGCGGTGCAGTGGTGGGTCTCGGTGCCTCCGCGTTCGGGTTCGGGCGGCTGATCAGGGACGCTCCCTCGTGGTCGACGGGGTGCCAGTTGTGCTCGTGGGTGCGGAAGGTGAAGCCTTGCTCGTTGTTCGTGGTGTGTGCGAGCAGGGCGCGGCCGCCCTGGTCGGCGTATTGCTGGACCTCTTCCCACAACACGTCGCGGACTCGCGCGGAGGGGTTGCCGTTGAAGACACCGGCGGAGATCTCGAGCAGCTAGCGTGTGAGGAAGCCCCGGAGTCCTGCAGGGCAGTTGGTGAAGACGATTACGGTCACCAGGTCATCTCCCTGTCCTCGTCTGGGCCTGCGTAATTGCGTCCGGCGGCGACCTGGTGGCCCCCATCGCTCTGGTCCGTTGCGGCGATCGGCCAGTGGGCGCGTAACGCTCCGCAGGACACCCTGGCCTGGCTCGGCACCCGGACGATTTCCGCCTTCGCGGTGCGCATCGCGCCGAGCGCGGCGACGATCCGTCGGATCATCAACCGAGTCTGCGCAGGTGAGCCATCCGCCACGAACCTGAACGAACCGTCGCCATTCTGGGCATCATCAACAGCCCAGAAACTCGTACAACTTGATTAAGTCCTGTATCAAGGGGCCCAGACCATCCTGCCGTCCGTGAAGGGGAACCGCCGCCGCAGGTAGCCATCGTAGTGCGGGACGGTGAAGGCGTACTGACCGAACCGCGGCGAGTACACCATCGCCCGGGTGGTCAGTTCCGTCAGCAGCTGGTCCAGGTTGGCTCCCCCGGTGCGCACGATCGGCGCGAGCTCGTCGAGCGCTACGGGTCCCTTGCCGAACTCCGCCATGGCACGTAGGACCGACAGCTCGTCAGGGCTGAGCCTGTCGGTACGCACCTGGAAGAAGGCGGAGTCCAGCTCAGCGGATACCTCCCGCTCGGCCTGGTCCACGTGGATACTGGACACGTTCCCGTCCACGCTGAGGTTCCACAGCGCCCTTCCGTACTCCTGTACGAAGTATGGGTAGCCCTCAGTGTGCTCGAAAACTCGCGCCAGTGCCCCGCCGGTGAACTTCAGAGCCCCGTTTACTGGTCTGGTCAGTGCCAGTTCTACCTCGTGTGAGCTCAACTGACTGACCTGCGGGAACTTGAACAGTCGTTCCGCATAGGAACGCGCATCACCGACCAGCTCGGGCAGCTGCGGCAGCCCCGCGCCGACAAGTGTGACCGGCAGTCGGCGCTGCACTCCGCGGTGCAGGGCCACGACCAGGCTCTCCAGTTCCAGTGGGCTAAGGAACTGCAACTCGTCGAATAGGAAGACGACGCCCCGCCCGCGTTCGCGTGCGGCCTCGCCTAGGGCCTGGATGATGTCAGAGAGGTCGCGGTCCAGGAAGCCGCTATCCCCTGCGCCTTCGACGGCCTCGGCGTCCAAGGCGCCACTGACGGACCCATCCGGAGAGAACGTGATGTTGAACGACTTCAGCACCCCGGCGGCTCGCTTGAACCGGTCACTCCACCGCGCCGACGGGGAAAGGTCCAAGAGTGCCTGGCGCACCAAACTATACATGCGCTGGGCGAATTCGTAGGAAGGTGAGATTTCTGCCCAAACCGGCACCCAGTCTCGCTGCTTGGCGATTCGCTCGAACTCGTTGAGCAGCACTGTCTTGCCGACTCCGCGCAACCCTGTGATCAGCATCGACTTCTCGGCATAACCGCCGACAAGGCGGTCGAGGAGGATCTCGTAGTCCTCCAGGAATGAGTCCCGGCCGACCAGTACTGGGGGCGTGGCGCCGGCATTAGGCGTGAACGGGTTGGTTCGCTTGTCCAACGTCTTGCCTTTCCGTACTGGACGGTTACGAGGCGAACAGTGGTGGGGACGCTGGCAGATCGGCAGCGACCTCCGTTAAGGCAACGTCGCTCAGTGCAACAGGGCCGACAGCAGCTCCGAAGAAGCTCATCACCCGGCGGGCGAGTTCCTGGCCCGGATCAGAGCCGAAGTAGGTGCGCTTCCAGATTCGGTCAATACGGGCCAGAGCGGCGACGAACACCCAGACCGTCATCGCGCTGAGCCCGGCCTGGCCTGTTGATCGCAGTGCGTACTCAGCCCCCGGTGAGATGTCGGACAGTGAGACCAGACAACAGGACTGGCCCTCATATTTGGCCAGTAGCGCCTTGTCGAGACGTTCTGCGAGCAGCTTGACCTGGATCCTCTCGGGCGACTCTTCCCTTCGCAGCAGTAGGTCGGCCTGGCCGACGGATGTAGTCAGGTTGACCGCCAGACCGAACTCCTCCAGTACATGGGCCAGTTCCTCGGCGCGCACCTCCAGCGAGCGCTCGCGTCGCATGTCGTCGGCGATCCGCCCGTAGGTAACCGCGCCCTCGACGGCGTCGCGGGACGGGATCTTCTCGTCCCGGATGTCTGACGGCAGCGCGGGGGCACCGGTTCGTAGTGGAGCCTGGGACATGTGGGTTAGAATCTCGGCCCGCTCCTCGGCGGTAAAGCCGAGGTTGGCGTGGGCACGCTTTTGGTGCGCCGAACGACTCGGGAGGGGCTGGGAGAGCGTCTGAAGTACGGAGGCGAGATCGTCAAAGTCGAGCGCGTCCTCCCGCCCGTCAAGCAGTGTGGCCAGCCGCTCGCGGTGGATCCGCGGCTTGCGCAGCCTCAGCATGGGGGCCAGTTGATATGGCAGCCCGCTTTGTAATCCCTCGGCCATGTTCTTGAGGACCAGGTATTGACCACCGCTCTGCGGGGCGATCCTGACCACCTCGCTGGCAGCATTGAGGACATAGCTGAGCCGCTCGCCGAGATCCCGGATGTCGGCCGGGTATGCCTCGACTTTCCGCGCCCGACCGCGCAAGACTGCCTGCGTGTTCATGCTGACGCAGGAGATCAGCGGGTTCATGGGGAAGCCGCGCAGCCACAACAGGCCGATGCAGGCGCGCAGATGAGAGACGAGCGTGCTATCGGCCAGTCGGCTGGCGTCAAGGCCCACCCGGCCGCGGAGCGCCGCTGCCGATTGGCCTTGCCCGACGTACTCGGCGTCCGTTCCCAGGACGTCGAGGAACTCGGGCGCCTTGAACGCCTCACGGGAATATCGGCCGCCGGAGGCAAAAGCCTTCACAAGGTTCCAGACCCGGTGACGCACCTGATCCACCAGTTCGCTGTTCTCGTCGTACGGCAAAGCCAGCCAATTCAGTTCGCGGACGAACTCGGCCTGCGCGGCGATGGTCAGCAAGGTGAGTGGGCCGGCTCCGTGCATCGCTGCCTCAGCCACCTCGCGGATTCCGCGGGCGTTGGAGATCGACACGTTTGACAGTGCCACTGTCCGGCCCAATCCGGTGATCTTGTACCGGTCGGGTTCTTCTGGCGCCGGACCGATGAGTTGATCCGAGTCGAGGATGTCGATGAGCTTGTAAGTGTCAGGCCGCGGCTTCCCCTCGACGCTTAGCATCGAGACGTCAAAGATCCGTTGTATCCGTCGGTCGATGTCCTCGTGCGATACCGCTGGGGCGTGCCTGCAGATGTCTTGGAGCAGCAGCCTGGCGAAGCTCCGGTCGTCCAGGTTGGAGACCACAGAATCGCCTGTATCGTCCGTCTTCACGAAGTACTCGAAGACGCCGTCAAGCGTGGCGAGCTCCTTCTCGACTGCGGTGTCCAACACCTCCAGGGCCGCTTCCTCACGGTCACTCATCCGCCGTAAAAAATAGGACCTTTGATCTTCGGACATCTGCAGTGTCCGGGGACGCCCCGCTCCGCGCTGCACCAGGACGTAGGCTTCGCCCTCCGAGGACATCATCAGCCGGCCGCAGCGGCCGAAGCGCTGCGCCATATCGTGCGGGTCGAGCAGTCGCTCCACGGGGCGCCCTTCCTCGAAGCGGCTGACCCCCTCGGTGATGTCGGCGACTATGACATAGTCGGCGGGCAGGTTCATCCCGACTGCGAGAGTGGCGGTGGCCACGATTACCCGGATGATCTTGTCTTTGAATGCTTGCTCGATGATCAAGCGGTGCTCGGGGTCCAGCCGGGCGGTGTGATACATGACGCCGGTACTGAGGCCCTCGCGGACATCCTGAGTCGCGGGCAGGTTGGGTAGTCCGAGGAACGTCCTGTCACGCTCGCGGGCTTCGTCTTCCGTCATGACCAATCGCCCGAAACGGCCGTAGTACGGGCTGTTCCATGAGGCGGTCTCACCTATGTCCAGGGCTTCCAACGCATCCTGGAGGCCCTGGGCGACCTGTTCGGCGGCCCGCCTGCTACTGACGAAGATCAGTAGGCTCTTGCCCTCGGCGATGGCGCCCGGCCGTGTGAGAAGCCTGCAGGCCAAGGCGATGGCGTCCCGGTGCGCCACCCGCCTCAGGCCGCGCTGTTTGAGTAGCGTGTTCATCTCCGGGCTGCCCAGTGCTGGGGCCCACGTGCCCACTTCCACCTCACCGTCCTGGGAGCGGCGCTGCCATTTCTCTGGCTCACTGGCAAACCGGTCGAGGGATACTGGGCGCTCGTGGGTCGCCACGAAGCCGTCAGCGGGCTCGTGGCCTACCCCAATCCAGGTTCGGAGGTTCTCCGAGGACTTCTGAGTCAGGGTGGCGGACAGCCCCATGATGGGCAGCTTGGGATACCGGGCCTTGACCAGGGTCAGCAACGACTCGATGTTGGTACCGCGCTGCCGCTGGTTCAGGGTTTGGAGCTCGTCGACGACAAGCAGCCCGCACTGGTCCAGAATCCGCGACCCCCCGGCTAGGTAGGCCGCCAGTTTCTCGGGGATCGCCAGAACGATGTCGTAGTCGCCGCGGGCTATGTCCTCATCGTTGTACGGGTGGTCCCGCGAAGCCTCCAGCAACTTCCAGGTCTTGGACGAATTCGACTTGCCGAAGAAGGCCCGCCACTCCTCGGCGGCCTGGGTGACCAGAGCCTTCGTCGGGAGTAGGACGATGACCTTCTTCTTCTGCCAGAGTGTGCTCGCTGCAGCGATCCTGCTGAAGTCGGTCTTGCCGCTGGTGGTGGGCCCGACCAGGAGCATCGACGCCTGCTCGGCGAGTCGGCGACGGAGCACGGGAAGGCCTGTCCGCCAGAGCTCGGTCATACCACGCTCGTCGATGCCGGGAGGTTCCTTGCCCTGGGCAGCCAGCAGGCCCCGGTACTCCTTTAGTTCCCGCGTCCGGTTTATCAACGTCTCAGCGATGTCATCCGGCAGCAGCCCCTCGAACGGCGCGTCCCAGTCGAAGTGAGGATCTTTGAGAGCCTCGCTCGCCAGTCTGGTGTCGATCGCAGCGGTGATGCGCTGCAGGGCGTCTACCGAGCCTGGTAGCAACGAGGGCAGGGAGGTGCCGGGATGTACCGCGCGCTCCAACTCCCTTAGTCCCTCGGGCCAGGCCACCTGCCGAATCCAGGTGTTGACGTCGCCGTCGAACTCAGTGCCCGACCTCTCGGCGTACAGCTTGGCACGTTGCAGTCGTGAGCCAGCACGGAATCTGACGAACCAGGCCAGCAGCGGTGCGTCCGCCTCTTTGTCCCGGCGGAAGTCTCTCATCAACTCCTGCAGCGCTGGCTCCAGCACCGCGGTGAGCAGGAATCGGCCCTGCTCTTCCTGGCTGCGCTTTGATGTGTCGAGCCCCTGCCAGACACCCCGGAAGGGGTCGCCGAGCTGCTCGAGCAGATGTCTGGTGTCCTCGCCATCGTCACCCTCACGGTCCATGACGGCAAGGATCTCGGCTCCAAGTCGCAGCACCTCGGCGTAACGGGTGAAACGCTGGACCCATTGGGGGTCGTCGGCCCACTCGGGAATCTCCGCGGCTGTCCGGCAGCCGAAGTGCGGAAACCTGACCTCGTCCCAGGGCAACTCGTCCGGAAACAAGAGCGGCCCCCCTCTCCTCGTCGCTCCCCATTAGGTCATCGACATCGCTGACCTGATGTGCTGTCAGTCTCACACGGCGCACACCTCCGCGCTGAAATGTTGCACAAATTGCCCGAACATGACCGAGTGTGCAGTCCCAAGATCAAACACCCTCCCAGAGGCCACCCCACAGCTCGGACCTATCCGCTAGCCTCGCCGTTTCGGTTGGGGTGATGAGGCGTCGCTGTTCGTCTGCTGTCGCGTGAGCGGGGTGATTTCGTTGCCTGGGCATGGCGGGGTCCCGGCGCATGGCCGGGTTCTCCAAGGTCTTTCGGGTCGTGGGCGGTCGGGGGTTTGCTGGTCAGCCGGCGGGGCGGGGCAGTGCCGCGAGGCGATGGAAGGCCGTGGCCAGTTCGTGTCTCCAGGGCCAGGTCTCCGATATCCGCAATCGCAGACGCCGACCGCCACGGGTGAGGCGGGCGGCAACGTGCAGCAGCCGGTAGCGGAGCTTCTTCGGCTCGGCGGTGGCCAGTTCCCCGTCCAGCAGCAGGAAACGGGTCCAGACCAGCAGGTCGATCGCTGTGAGGCTGAGTTCGAGCCAGACGGTATTGACGCCGAAGTCGCGGGAGGGGAAGCGGCCGAAGCCGGTGCTCTTGCCACAACGGATGCGGTCCTCGACGCATGCGTGCCCGCGGTGGCGGACTTCGAGGAACTGGGCCGAACCACCACCGGAGTAGGAGGTGTCAGTGAGGAACACCTGATGGCGCAGGCCCTCGTCCTGGTCGAACAGGGACAGCTGGGCTCCGGGGTGTGGCCGCTCTCGGCGCACGATGACGCGGGTGCCAGCCGGGTAGCCGTCCAGATCGACCATGCCGGTCAGCTCGGCGACCTCGGCGACCTCACGCAGCGTCCCGTCCTGGTCCAGGGCGGGATGCCAGAGTAGGTTGTCGGTGTCAGCTGACAGGATGAACGTATGGGGACCAACAACATAACGCGCCACGCGGTGAACCAGCAGCGCTTGGAGCGGGCCTTCGGCGACATGGCGGACCGTGTTCAGCGCCGTTTCGAGGACGTCTACTACTCCGAGTATCCGATGCGCGAGATGCTGTCGGAACTCAGCAACGAGCTGCTGGACCACGTTGCCGCACGCAGCGTGCAGGACCTCAATCTGAAGGACGAGCGGACCCGGCTCGCGCTGACGACAGCGGCCGAATGCCTCTTCGGTGTGCTGGAGCTCGGCTGCTGCCCGGACGGTGACTGGGAGATCCCCTTCCCACTGACACGTACGCGCTTCAGCAGCGAGGAGAAGGACTTCGACGAGATGCGGGACGCGACCGACACGGTCACTGCCCGCACCTGGGTCGAAGCCTTCGACATCTGCGTGGCCAGCGGCCTGGTGCGGGACTGGGAGCGGGTGATCGGGCTGCTGCTCCGAGGAGACTACGCCCCGATGCTGCACAGCAACCTCCCCTACGCGCAGCGGGACTCGGTCTCCCAACCCGCCGACCTCGCGCACATGGACGCCCTATGCAGCTACCTGACCCCCGCCCAAGGCCACCTGCCGCGCGACTGGCCGCAGGTGACGCTGTGCAAGCCGTCCGTAGACGAGCGGCTGGACGCGGCCCTGGCCCTGGACGCCGCCGGCGCGACACGTCCCGACCAGCGGCTGCTGCGCATCCTGCTCCGAGATGACCAGGACGCCTTCGAGCACGCGTTGCACGAACGGCTTGTCCAGCACCGTGCCAGCGCCGGCGAGAACCCTGCGCCAAGGAGCCTGCTGCCCGTGGGCACGATCGCCCTGGCAGCGCTCGCTGTGCAGGTGCACGGCTGGGACCTGCAGATCGAGTCCGCCTATCTCCCCGGCTCGCTGCTGAACACCCCTGCTTCAGTCGCCTCTTGAGCCAGCCACGGCCCCCACGGTCATGAACCGCGGCGCCACCACCTGCGGCTCTTTGCTCAGCCTCGGGTACCGGACTCCGGCAGTGCCTGAGTCCGGTACTGCCGCACTACCGGACTCTGTAGCCGACGAGGCGGTCGCAAAGCTGGTGGCGTCCGTTCAGGGCGAAGATGAGCCGGTGCTCGTCACCTACCGGGACGACGAGGAGTACACGGCTGCGCATCCCGGCGGCAGGTAGTCGCAGTCCTGGCACCGCCGGGTGTGCGCCCAAGCATCCGAGCAGGCCAACGCCCGCATCGACTACGCCGACGAGGCGGACGACGAGTGACCCGACCGTACGGGGCGCGGCACCGCGCCCGTAACCGTTGTCGGCGCCAACCGCCGGGCCGCCGCGGCGGCCCGGCGCACCCGCAGCACACCGCGGCCCGCGACCGCGATGCAGTCATCGCCGGCCTCACCTTGCCCTGGAGCTCCGGAGTGGTCGAAGGACACGTCAACCGGATCAAGATGCTCAAGCGCCAGATGTTCGGCCGAGCCGGCTTCGATCTCCTCCGCAAGCGTGTCCTGCTCTCATAGGACATCGCCTTTCTGATGGCTTCCGAGCCCTTCGCGGGTGTCGGCAGACCAGGCTTACGCCGCCATGAAGCGGCCCAGCTCGCGCGACTTCTGCTGAAGGGCGGCTGCCCAAGCCCCGTCAAAGGAATCCGGGGCCGTCGGGACCTGAACATCTTTGAGGTCGCCGACCTCGGCGACGCCCGCTGGCTGCCATTTCACCTCGATGCCTGCTCGCTCCGCCAGAACAAGCACCGTGGCAACGAACCCCTCGGACAGGGCAGCCATGACGGCGTGACTCGTTCTCCGGTGCCACGCGAGCAGGGCATCGACGAACGCTTTGAACACGAGTGGGTCGATCTGGCACTCGTCACCCTGCACGGGTCCGATGCCGGACGGCAGACCCAGTTCGGCTTGGTAGACGCTCACCTGGCTCATGAACAGCCGGGAGGCCCCGTTGGACGGGTTCCACAGCGTCTGGTCACCCATGTCGTAGTACTGGCTCAATGCAGCCCCTCCCTGCCGGTCATACCGGCCAGCGTCGCGAGCACATGACATTACGGTCGGTCAGTCCTCCACGGAAAGTGAGCCAGAACCCGAAAAATGACGTCGCTGCCTGAGCCTGGTGGCCAGCAGGCCGTTGCCCAGCGGTGAGCTCTCTGCCAGGGCAGCCGATCGGCTGCCATATCCTTCTGCCGTGGCGAACTGGCGGCGGTCTATGGCGGATGGGTTCTGGGCTTTGGACCGGGCCCTTGGTGGTCAGCGGCGTCCGACGCGAATCCAGAAATGGGTGGCTCGACACCCGATCGGCACCGGCCTCTGCGTCGCTGTGCCCTTCACCCTCTTCCTCTTGTTGCTGTCGCGTGAGGAGGAACCGGACGATCCCCTGTTCGCTGTGATGTTCGGGCTGCTCATGGGGCTTGTCTTCGGTCTCACGGCCGCCTCAGAGCGGCTCCGGCAGCGTCGGCTCAAGCGTATGGGAATGTGGGACGGATCTTGAGAGGGCCGGGGCCCGGAGAGATGGCCAGTCCCCGGCCCCCGGCTGGTGAGACGTGCACGGGTCAGCCGGCCTTGGCGGGTTCCTCGGCCCGCGCCCGGGTGGACGCGAGCCGGTAGGAGTCGGTGCCAGTCTCGATGATCGTGCCGTTGAGGGTCAGACGGTCGACGATGGCCGCGCAGAGGCGGGGGTCGGTGAACGTCTTGGTCCACCCGCCAAAGGACTCGTTGGAGGCGATGGCGACGCTGTTCTTCTCCTCGCGTTCGGTCAGCACCTGGAAGAGCAGCTCGGCGCCATGCCAGTCGAGTTCCATGTAGCCAAGTTCGTCAATGCAGAGCAGGTCGACGCGGCCGTAGCGGGCGATGGTCTTGTTCAGCTGCTTCTCGTCCGCGGCCTCGACCAGCTCGTTGACCAGCTTCGTAGCGAGCGTGTAGCGGACCCGGTAGCCCTTCATGGCCGCCTCGGTTCCCAGCGCGATGAGCATGTGGGACTTGCCGGTGCCGGAGTCGCCGATCAGGCAGAGCGGCTGGCTCTTCTTGATCCACTCGCAGGAGGCGAGGGTGTGGATGGTGGCCGCGTCGATGTTGGGGTTGGCGTCGAAGTCGAAGGTACGCAGCGACTTCTCCCTGGGGAAGCCGACTGCCATGATCCGCCTCTCCGAGCGGCGGCGGGCCTGATCGTCGCACTCGGCCATCAGCAGCTCGGCAAGGAAGCCGCGGTAGGTCATCTGGTCCTTCACCGCCCGGTCTGCAATGTCGGTGAACTCGTGGCGGATCGACGGAAGCCGCAGCATGCGACAGGCGGTGCCGATGGCGGCGTCGGCGGCCTGCTCGGTCAAGCCTCGCTGGCGGGGCAGGGTCACTGGGCTTCTTCCTCTCGTTGGGCGTCCTGGCTGGCGCGACGGCGGCGGAGCAACTGGTCATAGGGAGTCACGGAGGGCAGCGGCCTGGTGTCCGGTGGAAGGTGGGCAAGTCGCCACTCGTTCATGAACGTCACCGTCGCCGACCCCGAGGCCCCGGCCGGCAGTGCGGCGACAGGCGGTTCGTCTTCGGCTTGGGCGGCCTTGCGAGCCTCCAGCGCGACCGCGTCCGCGGTCAGGGCCCCGGCCCGCAGGGCGGTGGCCAGCCCGGCGACCAGGTGCTCGTGCGGGATGTGCCGGGTCAGCAGCAGCACCTCGATCAGGGCCCGGGTGCCATCCCGCTCGCCATGGACCTTGCGAGCCTGGGCCTACCAGGCGTCGTGGACGGGGGTGAACTTGCCCGCGGAGCGGGCCTGTTCGAGTGCGGTGGCGCCGGGGAAGGCGCCCGGCTTGCGAATCAGGGCTTCGAGGTAGTGATCCAATTCCAGGCGGCAGCCGGCCTTCGCGATCAGCCGCTCATGCCGGGCGACTTCCACATTCTGGCCGTAAAGCACCAGGTGAGAGGCGTGCAGGACAACGCGGACGCGTTTGCCGATCAAGCGGACGGGCGCCGAGTAACGGTTGGTACGGACGGTGATCTGGCTGTAGCGGTCGACCCGGGGAGTGAACACCCGCCCGGTCTCGAACGGCTCATCCGGCAGCGGCAACAGCAGCGGCTGTTCGATGGCGAAGTACTCGTCGATGGTCCGCGGCCGCGATCCGATCCGGCGTCGGCCGTCGTGTAGGTCCCACTGCTCGACCATCTCGTTCAGCTCCGCCAGTGAGGAAACCTCCGGCACCGGGGTGAAGCGGTTGCGCCGGAAGTAGCCGATCTGCCCCTCGACCCCGCCCTTCTCGTGAGCGCCGTCGATGCCCGGCCGGCAGTAGAAGCTCTCGATGCCGAAGTGCGACTTGAACGCGATCCACCGGTCCGCCTCCGCCCTCGCCCGGCTTAGCCCGAGCGCACGGGCAACGGCCGCCTTGAGGTTGTCGTAGCGGACCTTGCTGCGCGGGACCCCACCCAGCGTCCGCAGCGCGTGGACGTGGCCTTCGAAGAACGCCTCCTGGCCGCAGGAGGCGAACACGCGATGGACGGCCTTGCCCGAATATGACAGGTCATGTCCCCTCATGTGGTGTAGCGGGATCAAGGAGGAATCCGCAGGTCGCGACCGCTATCGGCTTGCCCTCGGCCGCGACGATGCTGACGTCTCGTCAGTCGCTCCAGGTCGTGGCGACGGGGTCCGTGGAGACGACCAGGACGGCTTGCCTCGCCGGCACGCGCGAGGGTGCTCGTCGCTGACGAGACGTCAGGTGGGTGCCATCCCTAGCCACCCCGAACGGGGCCTTGACCTGGACCTACGCCAAGATCCCTGCTACACCACTCGGCGGGACACCATCATATGACAGGCGGAAGGAGAACAGGTCGCAGGTCACCAGTTCGCCGGCGAGGCGGATCGTCACGTCACCGAAGTCGACCTCCGCCTCGTGACCGGGCTGGTGGGTCTGCTGGACGAACGCCTCAAGCGGGGCCTTGCCCGACTCGACCGGGATCTCGGGACTTCCGGGCCGCGACGTAGTAGCGGACCATCCCGTAGGAGACATCGGCGCCGTGTTCCTCGACCAGCCGATGGAAGATCCGGGTGACCGTGTGCCGCTGCTTGCGCGGCGCGTCCAGGTCCGCCCGCAGGATCCCGTCGATCACCGGCTTGTAGCGGTCCACTCCGGTCGCCCGCGGCGGCAGCCTCTTGCGCGGCTCCGGCCTGGACGAGTCCAACGCCTTCCGCACCGTCCGCCCGCCGCCTGCTGCACGACGACACCCTGAAGCCCGAAGATCGCTTTGCAGGGCTGCTGTTGCTCCTCCATGCCCAGTGGCCCGCGGCGATCTCCCGGCTCACCATCGACCACATCGAGGAGACGGACGGAGCCGTCCGCATCCGCCTCGGCGCCGTCCCGGTCGAGCTTCCCACACCCGTCGCTGACCTGGCCCTGCAACAGGTCGCGGATCGCCGCAGCCATGCTGTCCTCGCTCAGACAGACTCACCCTGGCTCTTCCCCGGCGGTCAGCCCGGCCCTCCGATCAGTGCCTGGGCCATGGGCGAACGACTCCGCAAACTCGGCATCCGGCCTCGCGGAAGCCCGCTCGACCGCGCTGTTCCAGCTCGCCACCGAGCTGCCCGCCGCAGTTGTCGGCGTACAAGTGAACGTGCACCACCTCGTACGAATGAGAACGCACCGTTGTTGATGCACGGAGAGGGTGGAGCCGGAAGTCTGCTGCCGTCGGTTCGGGATCGACGGNTGTCGGCGTACAAGTGAACGTGCACCACCTCGTACGAATGAGAACGCACCGTTGTTGATGCACGGAGAGGGTGGAGCCGGAAGTCTGCTGCCGTCGGTTCGGGATCGACGGCAGGCGGCTGGCTGTGGTGCTGGACCCGCATCGGTGGCTGGAGCTGAGGCGGTTTCGCGGTCTGTACGAGTCCGGGGCGATGAGCCTGCGGGAGATCGCGAAGGAGACCGGGCTGAATCGGCGCACGGTCACCAAGTACCTGTCGGGCGAGGTCCCGGTTGCGCCGCCGAAGAGGGCCGCGAACGGCCAGCCGCGGCATCGGGTGGTGGACGAGGTAGCGCCGCTGATCGATGCGATGCTGAGGGCCGAGATCCTCCTCAAAGGGGCTGTGATCCACGAGCGGCTGGTGGCCGAGTACGGGTTCACCGGCACCTACCAGCGCGTGAAGATCTACTTGCAGGAGGCCCGTCCCAGGATCGCGGAGGAGCTCGGGATCAGTCCGGGCGAGCTGGCTGGCCTGCACCGCCGGTTCGAGGTGGTGCCCGGAGCTCAGGCGCAAGTGGACTGGGGCGACGAGGGCAGGATCCTCGCCCATGTCGGGATCGCGAAGGTCTACTCCTTCCACATGACCTTGTCGTACTCCCGGGACCCGTTCTGCTGTTTCACCACCAGCCAGGACCTGGCCACCTTCTTCGACTGCCACCGTCAGGCGTTTGCCCACTTCGGTGGTGTCCCGATGTCGATCGTCTACGACCGCACCAAGACCGTCGTCCGCCGCCACGTCGCGCCAGGCGAGGCCGTGCCGCTGCACCCGGAGGCGGTCGCGTTCGCCGGGCATTACGACTTCGACGTTGACGTGCTTGCTGCCTANTTCGGTGGTGTCCCGATGTCGATCGTCTACGACCGCACCAAGACCGTCGTCCGCCGCCACGTCGCGCCAGGCGAGGCCGTGCCGCTGCACCCGGAGGCGGTCGCGTTCGCCGGGCATTACGACTTCGACGTTGACGTGCTTGCTGCCTACCGGCCCCAGGGCAAGGGCCGGGTCGAGCGGCAGGTCGGCATCATCCGCGACCACGTCCTGGCGGGCCGGGCCTTCTCCTCGACCGAGGAGATGAACGCCGCGTTCACCGCCTGGGTCCCGCTGCGGCGGGCGAAGGTCCACGGCACTCACGGCGAGGTCATCGGCCTGCGGGCGGTCCGCGATCACATGGCCCTGCGTCCGCTGCCGGCCACGCCCTATGTGGTCGCCCAGCGGCACCTCCGCTACGTCGGCAAGGACTGCCTCGTCGCTTTCGAGGCGAACCTCTACTCGGTGCCGGCGAGGCGGGTCCGTCCGCGCCAGCTGGTCGAGATCAGGGCCACGAAATCCCAGGTGGCGCTGCACTCCACGACACCCGACCACCAGGGCGAAACCCTTCTGGCCGCCCACCCCCGGGCCGTTGGCCGAGGCGCCCGCGTTGTGGACGACAAGCACTGGGACGGCCTGCCCACCGGAGCCGGCCGCCGCGTCACTGCGGGCGGTGACCTGCCCGCACCCCGGCGGTCTGACGGCTCCGGCCCGGAGGCTGGATTGATGACCTTGCTGAACCGGGTCGCGGCCACTCAGGTCGAGGTCGGCCGCCGGCCGCTGTCGGTCTATGACGAGCTGACCGGCACCCGCCCCTTCACCACCCACCGAACGCCGAAGGAATCGTCTTGAGCGAGCTGGTCTCCACCCGCATCCGCACCACGGCCGCCAAGCTGGGCCTTCCCCACCTGGCCGAGGCCCTGACCCAGTACGCACAGCGGGCTGACGAGGCCAAGATGGGCTACCTGGACTTCATCGACCTGGTCCTGTCCGAGGAACTGGCCGTCCGGGACGATCGCCGCTTTCGCCAGGGTCTGCGGCTGTCGAGGCTGCCCCACCACAAGACGCTGGAGGACTACGACTTCTCCTTCCAGCCCGAGCTCGACCCCCGCAAGGTCAAAGACCTCGCCACCCTCTCGTTCGTCGAGGCAAAGGCCAACGCCGCCCTGCTCGGGCCGCCGGGGGTGGGCAAGACACACATCGCCGTCGCTCTGGCGGTCGCTGCCTGCCGGGCCGGCTACTCGATCTACTTCACCAGCCTCGACGACATGGTCCGCAACCTCACCGCCGCCGAAGCCGCGGGACGCCTGACCAGCAAGCTCGGCACGTACTTGCGGCCTGCGGTCCTCGTCCTGGACGAAGTCGGTTACCAGCCCCTCGCCCGCGCGGAGGCCAACCTGGTCTTCCAGGTCATCTCCAAGCGCTACGAGAAGGGCTCGATCATCCTGACCTCGAACAAGACCTTCAGCGAATGGGGACAGGTGTTCGGCGACGAGGTGCTGGCCACCGCCATCCTCGACCGTCTCCTGCACCATTGCGGCGTGATCTCCATCAACGGCCCCAGCTACCGGTTGAAGAACCGGCTCGCCGCTATCGAACGAGAGCAGAACGACGCAGCCTGACACCGTGGTCGACAATGACCACATGGATGTCACCGAACTGCTCGAATCGGCTTCCCTCCTGGTCCCGGAAGAGACCGCTACCGAAAACGACGTCACGGTGCGAGACGTCTGGGACTACCTTGCCCACGACGAGTGGGAAATCGCGCTGGGCCTGCTGGAGGAGCTCGGGGATGGACATCCGCTGCCGTTGACGTTCTGGGAGCAGCTTGCCGAGGCGGCCGAACAACTCCGCCTTGAACGGAGCGCGGCGTGGTGTCACTGGCGGTGTTCCGAGATCCGAAACGGGGTGATCCGGGCGGATCTGACGCTCCGCCCGGCCATGGAGGCGCGACGCAAGACGCCAATCTCCGGTCACGGTGTTCTGCGGCCCATGTGGGACATCGGGAACCTCTCACCCACCGGAGGTTTTTCGGTGAGCATCGCCAGGCTCTGGGTCGAGGGCATGCCCGTTCTGGAGCCCGGCGGCCGGGCCGCTGTCCGCCTCGTTCCCCTCACCCCCTCTCACTGGACGCACGTCGAAACCGGCCAACGGATCAGCATGCACGAGGACCGGACCGTGGCCGGCACCGCAGTCGTGCTGGAAGTTCACCTCCCCGCCACCGTCACGCCCACGAACTGACTCCGACTGCCCCGACCTCTCACTGGTGCAGATATCTCCGTACTCGGCGGAGCACTCACAGGAGTACGTCGACAGGCGGGATCGCGACCGGTCAGTTCAGACGGCCTGCGGTGAGAGCTGCGGCAGAGCAGACCGAAGGATACAAGTGGTCGTTCTGATCCTGTGTGCCTTGGGCGGCGACAACAACGCCGGCCAGCCCGCCGCAGCACACGGAGACGCTCCGAAAGTGATGCGATACTCCGAGATCTCTCGTCTTCTGGCCCGGGTCAGCCAGAAGATGCTGACCCGGACGCTGCGATCGCTGGAACGCGATGGTCTCCTCACCCGTACCGTGACGCCAACCGTCCCTGTCACCGTCTCCTACGAGCTGACCGACCTCGGCCTCTCGCTCCACCACATGACGCGCGGGCTCAGAAGCTGGGCGCAGACACACATGGCCGAGGTCCTCGCAAACCGTGACAACTACGACGCTCGCACCTCCTGAGAGGCAGGTTCGTGAGGTTTTGAGTAGCCGGCCGGGACCCGGCGAAGAGGATGCCGGGCCGCAAGCGGGGACTGGCCGTGGACGTGCTGGGCCTGGTCATCGCCGTCATCGTCATGGCCGCGAACACGCACGACAACGCCGCGGGCATCGCCCTGCTGGACCAGGTCGCCGAGCACACCGGCGGCACGGTCAAGAAGGCCCTGGTCGACCAGGGCTTCAAGACGGCCGTGGTCACCCACGGCACCGCGCTCGGTATCGATGTGGAGATCGTCGAACGCAACCCGCAGGAGACGGGATTCGTTCCACAGCCGAAGCGGTGGAGGGTCGAGCAGACCTACGGGATCCTGACACTGCACCGGCGTCTGGTCCGCGACTACGAACACCGCCCCGCCTCCTCCGCTTCCCGTGTCTACTGGGCGATGACGCACGTCATGGCCCGCCGGCTCACCGGCGCGAACGCCCCCACCTGGCGCGATACGCAGGCGGTGGCAGCGTGAAGGTCCATCCTCTCCTCGACGCGCTCGGCCTCCAGGAGGAAGCCACCCGAGCCCTGGCAGGCGACCTCCGCACCCAGATCGAAGAACTCCAGGCTCGACTGCGGGAGGCAGAGACCCACCTCGAGCACCTCGCGATCACCCGGAAGACCGTCACCGCTCTCGCCGACCGACTCCCGGCCGCTCCGCCGTATCTGCCCGAGCACCCGGACTGTCCCCGCATCCGTGCCGTCCTCAACGAGGCCTCTGGCCCCCTCCGGGCCCGCGACGTCTGCGAAGCCCTCGACTATGAACTACTGCCGAAGGACGTCGAGGGCACTCGCGCCGAGCTGAAGCGCCTGGTCAAGCTCGATATCCTCGCCGAGGCCGACACCGGCAGCTTCACCAGGAGGCAGGAGCTGACCAGGCACCGCGGTCCGCGGCCTTGCCTCAACCTCGCCGGGAAACGCACAACACCTCACGAGCTGCTGCTCTCTGCGGCCTTGGGCTGTTGTTGGGTGGCGCAGTGGATGCCGCCGCCGCCTTCGGCGACGGTGTGGATCTCCAGCTGAACGACCTCGCGATCGGGGTAGAGGTCGCCGATGACGGCGGCGGCCTGCTGGTCGGCTTTGCGGTCCCCGAAGCGGGGGATGAGGACGGCGTCGTTGGCGATGTAGTAGTTGGCGTAGGAGCCGAGGAAGTCCTCACCGCGGCGGCCGAGCCGGGTGGGGTCGGGTTCGGGGAGGTCGATGATCTCGAACCTTCTTCCCCGGGCGTCGGTCGTGCTCTCCAGGACGCCGCGTGCCTGGTCGTAGGCGCGGGTCCACACGTCGGGTCCGTCGCCGGCCCAGGCGCGGCTGAGCAGGACGACACCGTTCTCCGCGAAGCGGGCCAGGGAGTCGACGTGGTAGTCGGTGATGTCCTGGCCCTTGGCGCCCTTGAACCAGATCACCTTGTCGGCGCCGACCAGGTTCTTGAGGGAGGTTTCGATCTCGTCGCGGCTCAGGTCGGGGTTGCGGTTGGGGTTGGCCAGAGAGCTCTCGGTGACCAGGAGGGTGCCGTGGCCGTCCACTTCCAGTGAGCCACCCTCCCCCACCAGCGGCGCGTCGACGCGGGGGACGCCGGCGTACTCCAGGACGGCGCGGGCGACCTTCGCGTCGTGCTCGTGTTCCTGCTTGCCGCCCCAGCCGTTGAAGTGCAGGTCGATGCCCTCGATGCCTTTCGGGCCCTGGACGAAGGTCGGGCCGCTGTCGCGCATCCACAGGTCGTCGGTGGGCACGGCGATCACCTCGACTCCGGAGCCGCAGGCCCGGCGGGCGGCCTTGACTTCCTCCGGGGCAGACAGCATGACCACAGGCTCGAACTCGGCCAGCGCCCGGGCGATGCCCGCGATGTCGCGCTGGACGTCGTCGGCCATGTCCTCCCAGACCGAGTCCAGCGGCGGCCAGGACATGAACGTCCGGACGTGCTCGCGGGTCTCCGCCGGCATGAACAGCTCGGCCTGATTCCGAATGGGCACCGGGCTCTCCTCTGCCCCGGCCGACGGCCGGCCCGACTTCCTCTCCTGGTCCTGGGCGCAGGCTGTCAGCCCCGCGGCGGCCAGCGCAGCAGCCACACCGCCCCCCAGCACGCTTCGGCGGTTCGGCCTCCCCATGGCACGGCTCCCCTCCTGGACGGAAACGATTCCTGACTGAAATTTCAGTCAGGGTGAGACGGTAGCATTGCCTCCGTCACCGCTCTGAACGCTTCGAGGGAGCCGAACCGTGTCCGCCCGCCGCACCGCCATCCTGGAAGCCGCCGCGCGTGTCATCGCGCACCGCGGCATCAGGGGCCTGCGAGTCGAGGAGCTGGCCGAGGAGGCCGGCGTGTCGACCTCGCTGATCTACTACCACTTCCGCGACCGGGCCGGTCTCCTCGCCCGCACACTCGACTTCGTCAACACCCGAGCCGAGCACTACACCCAGCCCACCAGCGACCCCGATACCGACCCCCGCGGCCACCTGGAAGAGATGCTGCTCCTCGAACTCCAGGACACCCCCGCCGTCGTCGAGAACAGCACCGCCTGGGGCGAACTGCGCTCCACCGCCGTCTTCCAGCCCGAACTGCGCGACCAGCTCCGCACCACCACCGACGGCTGGAACGACTACACCAGCGACCTGATCCACCGCGCCCAGCAAACCGGCCGCGCCACCCCCGACATCTCACCGGACGACGCCGCCCACCGGCTCACCGCCCTCGTCGAAGGACTCAGCAAACGCTGGCTCAGCGGCACCCTCACCCTCGAACGCGCCCGCCACCTCCTGCGCGGCGCCATCATCGCAGAACTCGGCCCCTGACCCGGCCAGCACGGCCTCGCCCTCATCCGAAACAGGGCATCAACCTGCGAATACGGCCGGATCTTGGATCCGGCCACCGGATTCGACACGCGGATCGCGGCCGGCAAGGTACCCACGGAGCGGGAGCGGGCCGCACTCGGCTCGGCCGAGGCCAGTGGCCGCTCAGGGCAACGGCAGGCGCCCAGCGACCTCGTACAGACAGCTGACGAGCTCGAGGACATCGGCGGCGGGCGCCCCGGGAAGCCTGGCGAGCAGCACCCGGCGGGTCACCCCGATCGCCGTCCATGACCCGGACCAGTCGTACGCCCTCCGGCAGGGGCCGATGAGCGACTGCGGCACGGTGGTCACGCCGCAGCCGGACGCGACGAAGTGGAGCTCCGACATCCAGTCGCGCGGCCGACGTCGGATGACCGGCCGCCGGGGCAGCGTCGACCAGACGCCGATGCCGGGCTCGCCCCGTACTCCTGGGCGGGCCGCTCGTGCATCACGGCGGCCTTCATCAGGATCTCCGCCCGCAGCACCGAGTCGACCAGCAGCGCGAAATCGTCAGTCACCCTGGCGCGCGACCGGCGAGGAGGTGCGGCGGGTCCGTCGGCTGCCAGGTACTGTTGACCGTCCGCCAGTTCAGGTCTGTCTCCTTGGCGACCTCGGTCAGGCTCATCGCTCCGGNAGCGCGAAATCGTCAGTCACCCTGGCGCGCGACCGGCGAGGAGGTGCGGCGGGTCCGTCGGCTGCCAGGTACTGTTGACCGTCCGCCAGTTCAGGTCTGTCTCCTTGGCGACCTCGGTCAGGCTCATCGCTCCGGACTCGATCAGGCCACGAATGAAACGCCGCAGTTCCAGCCAGCGCTGCGGATCCAGGACCACGGCCACCCCATCTCTGGGACCTCGACCAACAGGCGGCAGAGTGCCGAACCCTGTGGTGGCCTTCTGAAGAAGCTCCTTGACGAAGCCGAGACCCCCAAGGTGACCGCCAAGGTTCTCAGCGCTGCCGAGGCCGCCGAAGTCGACACGTCCCACACATCACCGTGATCGGCCAGCTCGAAGGGCTCCCCGGAGACGGCCGACATCACTGATGCATAGGTCGGCGGCGTCGGCAACATGCCGGTTTTGATCGCCGTCATGGGACGCATCATCGTGCGACGCGGCTGAGGAAGCTCAATGAGCGCCCGGACGGACAGCCTTACGGGTTCAATGCATCCTCAATAAGATTGAGATAGAGAGTGACGTGATTGAACTTGCCATCTACACACCAATAAAAGGCCGCACATCTCCCCCAAAAAGTCTCACCCTTCTTCCGTGGGCCAAGGTAGTTCGTATCTTCTGTGCAGCGCCACTCGATTTGGAATTCTGCGGCTATTTTATTGCCAGATGCAACAAAATTCTTCAGGTGCAAGGTCTCCAAGATGCCGGCATGCCCCGACCCCTCCCCCGAGCTCCAGAAATCAACTATCTGGGCCTTCCCACGGAAAATCCCCTTGTAGGGATGGTCGAATGTCGCGTCGGGCGAATAGTAGCGATCGAAGACATCCGACTTATCGGTTGCCGCGTTGAATTCTTCCGCGTAGTCTTCAAACTGACTAGCGCTAACCATTTTCCAGCTCCGTCGCCGTCAGGTCCCGTTTCAGTGGCTTCAGCAGCTCTGTGAGGTCATCGAGCCTCTCTAGATTCCACAGGCCGGCGAGGACTCTACTGCGGTCTGCTGAATCCGCTAGCGGTGCGAGGTTCTGCATCACTTTCCCTGATATATCGTCATCAGACAGCGGGTCACGCGGGTCTCCGCGCGAGAAGTCACGCTCGTGTCGCAGGGCATCTCCCGAACGGAGTGTCACAACGATTCGACACGGCGTCGCCGGAGGGTACTTCTGCGTTAGGGCCGGATCCTCCGTAACCTCGATCTTCTCCAGCAGATATCGAATCTGCGGGTCTCGCGCGCGCTTGGCATCAAAGTCGCTGTACTCGACAGGCTTGAGAAGCGCCGTAGCCACAGAATAAGGCAGCGAATGCGTACGAGCCGCCCGGCTCGTCGGGTTGAAGGCCGAAGCTGTCAGGCCATTCCGCACCGCACGGCCGTAGCTTTCGACCACCACCGTGAGAATATCCTCGACCCGGTCGATCCTTGAGGACAATTCTTGCGCGACGTCGATCGGCGTCTGGCAAAAGAACAGCGCCGGCCATCTCTTGAAGATGATACTCGTGAGATCGGGCTCGATGTCGAGCGACGCCTCGCAGTGCCTGAAGAAGCGGTCGGCGCCGAACTCCCCCTGGTAGATTCGGCGCGGTCCTGTGAATCCGGCCCGCGCCAGCTTGGCGGCCTGCAGCCCCCGCATGGCGCCGGATGCGTAAGTACAGTGTTTCCAGTCGGTCACATTTCCGACGGCGGCCTGATTGCTGCTGAACCCGAGACCGCCGGCGATCCGCTGAGCTTCAACAAGATGGGTTTCGGAAAGACCGAGAGACTGCCCGATGGCAAGTGCGGTCCAAAAGATGGAGGCAGCGTCGTGATCAAACCCATCCCCCTCAGGGTCGTAATAATCGGCGAACTTCGCGGCCAGATGAAAGAAGATATTTACCGACTCCAAGAACTGTCTTCCGTTCCAGTTCAGCCAGTCGGCCAAGGTCAAGGCCAGTGCCACATTATCTGAGGGGTGAACCACACCCATTCCATTGGGCGATACATATGTGTTAAGCAGATCGCTGCGGCGCGCCAGGATGGAGTTCAGAAAGACCGCGTCCGTGATATTTGATTCTCGCCCAACACCCCAGACGGGGCTGCCCGATCCCGCTCCGGGGCCCGTTACCAGACTCCGAAACTCGCCCAGAACTTCTCGATCGGCCATGGAGGCACAAATTCCCGCATACGAGTCTACGACGCTTCGCTTGATCGTGTGGAGATCCCCTTCTCCGAGGCGTCTGCCGGCAAGTTCCCGGGTCCGCGCTGCCAGCAATTCCTCCAAATCGGACATAAAGTGAGTCTACTGTCCATTCAACGATGCCGCATCTTGCACTGCGGTCAGGGATCTTTGACGTCTTCCTGCGCTGCCGTCGACCGGGAATGATTCAGGATGCGACGGCCGAGCTGATAGCAGGATGGAATATGGACCAACGCCACAAAGTTGAGACTGTGTCCTATGTGGCTGTTGCTCGTTGGACGGTTCAAGGGGCGGGGTACGTGGATTGCTGGGTCCTCAAAGTTGAGCGGTGCGGAGGTGCCCGCGGGCTCGGCGGGTGGTGACGCAGCGTGTCCGTAGCCTCTGGCTGTCCGCGTTGCGGAACCCGAACGCATTGCGGGCCACGAGCTTGATCACGCGGTTGATGCCCTCGCTCTTGGCGTTGCTGTCTATGCAGGGTCCCTGAAGGTCGCAAGACCGCGCGGACGTGGTGCACAAGAGGATTGCCGCGGTGACTTCTCGAACGGGGAACGCGCCACCCGCCGCACCGTATCCCCCGTTATGTTTTCCGCGGTCCTGCAATGGGGCCGCTGGCCTCCGGGCCCGGCATGACTGTTGCCCCCTGTCGAACGAATGACCTGGGGGGTGGTGTCACCGGGCCCGAGGGG
>NZ_JASHLT010000082.1:0-16584 GCF_030056615.1 Streptomyces sp. HNM0645
CCTGCGGCGCTGTCCCTGCCCGCCCACCACCGAGGAACCCGTTGGAGACCCCGACCCGAGCGTCGGGCCCAAGCCATGCCCACTCAACGACCAGGGGCCGACCGCACCAATCCTCCGCCATCACCCCAGCTCAACCACTCGAAGCGAAACGGGGAGGCTAGAGCGATTGGGCGGCGGGCTTGACCATGCCCCGGACCGTACGGGACTTCACGAACTCGCCCATGGCCGTCATCTCCCACTCGCCCGAGTACTGGCGGATGAGCTTCGCCATCATCACCCCGGTCTGCGGTTCGGCGCTGGTGAGGTCGAAGCGGACGAGCTCCTCGCCCGAGGCGGCGTCGATCAGCCGGCAGTACGCCTTGGCGACCTCGGTGAACTTCTGGCCCGAGAAGGAGTTCACCGTGAAGACCAGTCCCGTGACGTCGGAGGGGAGCCTGCCCAGGTCCACGACGATCACCTCGTCGTCGCCCGCGCCCTCCCCGGTCAGATTGTCGCCGGAGTGCTTGATCGCGCCGTTCAGGATCGACAGTTTGCCGAAGTAGCAGCTGTCGAGGTGGTTGCGCTGCGGACCGTACGCGATCACGGAGGCGTCCAGGTCGATGTCCCGGCCGCGGTAGGCGGGCTCCCAGCCGAGGCCCATCTTGACCTGGGAGAGCAGTGGGCGGCCGCCCTTGACCAGGGAGACGGTCTGGTTCTTCTGGAGACTGACCCGGCCCTTGTCGAGGTTGATCTTGCCGGAGCCGGCCGGGGCCGCGGACGCGGCGGGTGCCGCGGGTGCCTGCGCCGGGGGTGCCGCCGCCGCCGGGGAGGGCGCCGGAGCGGGCACGGCGGCCGGTTCCTCGTCGACGGAGACGCCGAAGTCGGTGGCGATGCCGGCCAGCCCGTTCGCGTACCCCTGGCCGACGGCACGGGCCTTCCACGCCCCGTTCCGCAGGTAGATCTCCACGATGACAAGGGCGGTCTCCGCGCCCAGACGCGGCGGGGTGAAGGTCGCCAGCGCCGCGCCGCCGTCGGCGTCGCGGATCGTGGCGGTGGGCTCGATGCCCTGGAAGGTCTGCCCCGCCGCGTCCGGGCTGGCGGTGACGACGATCTTCTCGATTCCGGCCGGAACCGCCGCGGTGTCGACGACGATCGCGTCCGGCGCGGAGCCGCCGCCCGACCGGTACGTCACTCCGGGGCCCGAGGGCTGGTTGTAGAAGATGAAATCGTCGTCTGAGCGCACCTTGCCGTCGGCGGTGAGCAGCAGGCCCGATACGTCGAGCCGCACCGGAGCGGCGACGTCCACCGCCACGCGGGCGGCGGCCAGGGGGATGTTCGAGCCGGGGGTCATAGCTGTCATGACTGGGGTAACGAGCGAGGTCGCTTTGCCGTTCCCTTACCTTCGGCCGAACTGGTACGGACGGTGGACAGCGGACGGTGCCCGGTCCTCCGGTTCCCCGGCCCGGTGTGGCCGGCGGGCGGCCCGGCCGTGAACGGCCCGCCCGGACCACGGAGCCGACGCGGCGCCCGGCACCGGCCCGCGACGGCGCCGGGCAACGGTGGGTCCCGGTCGCCCCGGCGGTCCAGTCGGGTAACGCCGTGGCCAAGTAACGTGGCGAAAACCTGAAGGCCGCTCCCGGCGGGCAAAATCCAGCCGTCCGACACGCGTGGAACCGTCACCCGCCGAGGAGAGCCCATGCCGGAAACCCCAGCGCGAAACACCTTCGACCGCTACTTCCGCATCTCTGAACGGGGGTCGACCGTCGCCCGCGAAGTGCGGGGCGGCATCGCCACGTTCTTCACGATGGCCTACATCCTCGTGCTCAACCCGATCATCCTCGGCAGCGCCCAGGACAAGTTCGGCAACCAGCTGTCCACTCCCCAGCTGGTCACCGTCACCGCCCTGGTGGCCGCCGTGATGACCGTGATCATGGGCGTCGGCGGCAACGTGCCGATCGCCATCGCGGCCGGCCTCGGCCTCAACGCCCTCGTCGCCTACCAGATCGCGCCACTGATGAGCTGGCCCGACGCGATGGGCCTGGTGGTGATCGAGGGCATCGTCATCTCCGTCCTCGTCGTCACCGGGCTGCGCGAGGCGATCATGCACGCCATCCCGCAGCAGCTGAAGCAGGCCATCAGCGTCGGCATCGGGATGTTCATCGCCTTCGTCGGGTTCGTCGACGCGGGCTTCGCGACCCGCATCCCCGGCGAGACGGGCACCGTGCCCGTCCAGCTCGGCGCCACGGGCCACCTGTCGGGCTGGCCGGTGCTCGTCTTCTGCCTCGGCGTGCTGCTGACCATCTCCCTGGTGACCCGTAAGGTGCGCGGCGCGATCCTGCTGTCCATCGTCACGATGACCGTCGTCGCCATCGTCATCGACGCGATCGCCGACATCGCCCCGCCCGCCTGGGGGCTGACCGTGCCGTCCATCCCGGACGACCTGCTGGCCCTGCCGGACTTCGGACTCGTGGGCTCCTTCAGCCTCTTCGGAGCCTTCGAGCAGGTCAGTGCCGTCACCGTCGTCCTGCTGGTGTTCACCCTCGTTCTCAGCGACTTCTTCGACACCATGGGCACGGTCGTCGGGGTCTCCAACGAGGCCGGGCTGCTCGACGAGAAGGGGAACGTGCCGAACCTGGGGCGGATCCTGCTCATCGACGGCGCTGCCGCGACCGCGGGCGGTCTGGCCTCCGCCTCCTCCGCGACGTCCTACGTCGAGTCCGCCGCCGGTGTCGGCGAGGGCGCCCGTACGGGCTTCGCCAACGTGGTCACGGGCGCGCTCTTCGGCCTGGCCCTGCTGCTCACCCCGCTCGCCACGGTGGTGCCCGCCCAGGCGGCCGCCCCCGCCCTGGTCGTGGTCGGCTTCCTGCTGATGACCCAGGTGCGGCACATCGACTGGCTGTCGTACGAGATCGCCATCCCCGCGTTCCTGACGATCGCCGTGATGCCGTTCACGTACTCCATCACCAACGGCATCGGCGCTGGCTTCATCGCCTACGTCGTCCTCAAGACGGTGCTGGGCAAGGCACGGGAGGTGAACGCGCTGCTGTGGGTCACGGCGGCGCTGTTCGTCGTGTACTTCGCGATCGACCCGATCGAGCAGCTGATCGGCCTCAGGTAGCGGCACGCCGTGCCTCGTGTCGGAGGGCCAGGCCCGTCGCCAGCGCGCCGAGGCCCTCCCAGAGGCCCACGCCGAGGAAACCGGCCGGTGCTCGCCCGCCGATCACGGCCAGGGTGAAGACGGTGCAGGTCAGCAGGCGGAACGGGACCGTCCAGCGAAAGAAGGGGCGCCAGTCGGAGAGCGCGGCCAGGACGTAGTACACGCCCATGTTGAGCGCGGCCATCGAGGACGCGGTCAGAAAGACCACCGTGTGGTCCCCCTCCGTCCGTGCGGGGTCCGGCACCGCCTCGAAGCCCGTCAACGAGAGCAGTGCGTCCGGGGCGACCAGTCCCGTCACGCCCATGGCGGCGGCGAGAAGACCGAACACGGCCATGGTCCAGCCGGACAGGGAGCGGGGCAGTGGCTGCACGAAGTCCTCCATGCGCAAGAGAAGTTGACGCTCGAACGGCTCCTGCATACCGCCTGCCCCGTTCCCGGCCGCGTGCGGGGGGCTACTTCAGCGCCGCCCGCATCATCTTCTCCGCCACCGGCGCAGCGAGCCCGTTGCCGCTCACCTCGGAGCGGGCCGCCCCGGAGTCCTCGACGATCACCGCGACCGCCACCTCCTTGCCGTCGGCGGCCTTGGCGTACGAGGTGAACCAGGCGTACGGCGTCTTGCTGTTGTTCTCGCCGTGCTGGGCCGTTCCCGTCTTGCCGCCGACCTCGGTGCCGTCGATCCGGGCGTTGCTGCCCGTGCCGTCCTCGACGACCGTGACCATCGCGCTGCGCAGCTGCTCGGCCGTCTCCGAGGAGACGATGCGCTCGGTCTCGGAGTCCGGGTACTCCTGCAGCGTGGTCCCGTCCGTGTCCACGACCTCGGACACCATATGCGGTGACGCCATGAGACCGTCGTTGGCCAGGGCGGCGGACACCATGGCGATCTGCAGGGGAGTGGCTGTGACCTCGAACTGCCCGATGCCCGTCAACGCCGTCTGGGCATCGTCCATGTTCGTCGGGTACACACTCTTCGCGGCGCGCACGGGGACGTCCTGCTCGGAGTCGTTGAAACCGAACCTCTCCGCCATCGCCCGGACCTTCTCCTTGCCGAGCTGCTCCGCCATCTTCCCGAAGACGTTGTTGCACGAGTACCGCAGCGCGGTGCGGATCGTGGCGTTCTCGCACGGCGCGGACGCGTTCTCGTTGACCAGTACCGTCCTGGTGTGCGGCAGCGTGTAGGGCTGAGGGCTGTCGGTCGGCTCGTCCACGGAGTCGTACAGGCCGTCCTCCAGCGCGGCGGCGGCGACCACGAGCTTGAAGGTCGAACCGGGCGGCAGCGGCTGTCGCAGGGCCCGGTTGACCATGGGCTGGTCCTCGTCCCCGGTGAGCCGCTGCCACGCCTCGCCGTCCGTGGTCCCGCTGATCTCCGACGGGTCGTACGACGGGGTGCTCACCACCCCGAGGATCCGTCCGGTCTTCGGGTCGACGGCGACCGCGGCGCCCTTCTTGTCGCCGAGCGCCTCGAAACCCGCCTTCTGCACCGCGGGATCGATGGTGGTGAGGACGTCCCCCGGCTGGGCCCGCTTGCCGGTGAGCGCGTCCAGGGGGTTCTTCAGCCGGTTGTCCGTGCCGTCGAGCACATCGCCGTAGATGCCTTCGAGCTGTGTGGCCCCGTAGGCCTGTGAACTGTAGCCGGTTACGGGTGCGTACAGCGCGCCGTCCGTGTACGTGCGCTTGTACGCGAGATCGCCTCCCTCCGTCCGCTGCGAGCCGGTTACCGGGGAGCCGGCCACCACGATGTCGCCGAGCGGCTGCGCGTACCGCGCGATGGTGTTCCGCCGGTTGTGCTTGTCGTCCGCGAGGGCCTTGGCCTCGTAGCCCTGTACCCAGGTCGCCCGCAGCAGCAGGGCGAACACCAGGAGCAGGCTGAAGACCGCGGCGCGCCTGATCGTCTTGTTCATCCCGCAGTAGGACGAGCGGTACGGAGAGCTTCGTTCCGGATCGGCCGGTGTTCTCACCGGATCCTCATCCTCGGGAGGAGCCGCGGCGGCCCCCACGCGGGGGTCCGGTCGGCCCGCGGGGGGATCGGCCCGGGGCCCCGGCCACCCGGCCCGAGGGAGTCCCGCGACCGGGCGGCCGGCTGCCGGGAGACGGCCGCCGGCGGCCTCAGCCGTCGAGCCGCAGGAGCAGTTCCTCGGTCTCCTCGCCCCTGGCGTGGGCGAAGCCGCTGTCCCGCCCGGTCACCGTGAAACCGCACTTGACCAGTACCCGCAGGGAACCCGCGTTGTCGGCGGCCACGCGGGCGTGCAGCGGCCGTTCCGGCACGATCAGCAGCAGGGCGCGCAGCGCGGCCGTGGCCACACCCCGCCCCCACAGGGCGCGGTCGATCCAGTACGTCACCTCGCGTTCGCCCGGCGGTCCGTACACGGCGGCGTGCCCCGCCACTGCGCCGTCGACGAGGACGGTGCGGTTGACGTCGTCCGTGCCCAGGACCCGCTCCCAGTGGGCGTCGAACCGGGCCCGGTCGCCCGGGTCCTCGGCCGTGAACGCGGCCATGCGCCCGGCCTCGGGGTCCTGCATCAGCGTGAAGAGGACGTCGAGGTCGGTGGGCCGCACCTCCCGGAGTACGACCTCCGTCCGAGCCTCGCGAAGGGGGCCTTCCCCACCGGCAGGGTGGGGAGTGGCCTCTCCGGGCCGCTCTGACCTCAACCCGGCCCGCTGATCTGCGTCGTTCATCGGTACCTGTCTCTCTGCCGTGCTCGGCCTGTCGTGCGCGTAGTGATCGCGTGGCTGTGGCCAGGACGTTCCGCCGGTTCTCCGGCGGGTTGCGATCTCGGGCTCCACGCGGTGTGGTGCCCGAAGTACCAAGAGCCCGGCGACCGGGCCCGGCCCTGAGGAGACATCAGAGCCGCCGCGTGGCGAGCATCAGCCGGTCCCGCGCGTCGAACAGTGCGTCCTTGATCATCTGCTCGTGCGCGGGGGTCAGCCGGGCCACCGGCACCGAACAGCTGATCGCGTCGCGGGCCGGGGTGCGGTAGGGGACGGCCACGCCGAAGCAGCGCAGGCCCAGCGTGTTCTCCTCCCGGTCCACGGCGTAGCCCTGCTCGCGGATCTGCCGCAGCTCATCGATCAGCCGCTCGCGGTCGGTGACGGTGTGCTCGGTGAGCGCGGGCAGCGTCTCCGGGAGCATTCTCCGCACCTCTTCGTCGCTGTGGGTCGCCAGCAGCGCCTTGCCGAGCGAGGTGGAGTGCGCGGGCAGCCGGCGGCCGACGCGGGCGAACGGCCGCAGATAGTGCTGCGACTGGCGGGTGGCGAGGTACACGACGTTCGTACCGTCGAGCCGGGCCAGGTGGACGCTCTCCGCGGTGTCGTCCGAGAGCCGGTCCAGCGTGGGGCGCGCCGCCGCGACGACCTCGTCGCCGTCGATGTACGACGTGCCGACGAGCAGGGCCCGTACACCGATGCCGTAGCGGGTGCCGGTCGCGTCCGTCTCCACCCAGCCGAGCTCGACGAGGGTGCGCAGCAGCATGTACAGGCTGGACTTCGGATAACCGACGGCCTCCTGGACGGCTGCCAGCGAGTGCATTCCGGGGCGGCCCGCGAAGTGCTCGAGCAGTTCCACCGTCCGCACCGCTGACTTGACCTGTGCCCCACCCTGGTCGGCAGTCGCCATGGCCCTCAACCCTTCTTGACCGCGCAGAACGCCCGGAAATAGAGTCACCGTCGACCCCGCTATTCACCATCGGGAACCCTGTTCAGAATACCGAACGACTCGGGGAAGGAAGCCGCGGTGGGAGCAGCACCAGTCTGGAGTGTGGACCCCCGAACCGGGAAGCCGCGTGAGCAGGTTGCGGTCGAGGCCACGGCGGAGGAGGTCGACCGCGCGGTACGGTCCGCGGAGGCCGCCCGTGCCGCCCTGGGCGACCGCGTGGCCAGGGCCGCCCTGCTGCGGACCGCCGCGGACCTCCTGGACGAGTCGGGCCGGCACGTCATCGAGGCCGCCGATGCCGAGACCGCGCTCGGACCGGTCCGGCTGACCGGCGAACTCGCCAGGACCACGGCCCAGTTGCGGGCCTTCGCGGATGTGGTCGACGAGGGCTCCTTCCTGGACATCCGCATCGACCGCGCCGACCCCGCACGCACCCCGCCATGGCCCGACCTGCGCCGCTGGAAGATCCCGCTCGGCGTGGTCGCCGTCTACGCGGCGAGCAACTTCCCCCTCGCCTTCTCCGTGCCCGGCGGCGACACCGCGAGCGCCCTCGCCGCCGGCTGCCCCGTGGTCGTCAAGGCCCACCCCGACCACCCGGCGACCTCCGAGCTGTGCGCGGCACTGCTGCGCGCGGCGGCCCGGCGCACCGGGCTGCCCGAGGACGTCGTCGTGCTGGTGCACGGCTTCGAGGCGGGCGTGGAGCTCGTGGGCCATCCGCTGGTCGCCGCGGCCGGGTTCACCGGTTCGGTGCGCGGCGGACGCGCCCTCTTCGACGCGGCCGCCGCCCGCCCGGTGCCGATCCCCTTCCACGGGGAACTCGGCTCCCTCAACCCGGTCGTGATCACCGAGGCCGCGGCCACGGAGCGCGCCGAGGACATCGGCAGCGGGCTGGCCGGCTCGATGACCCTGGGGGAGGGGCAGTTCTGCACCAAGCCAGGATTCGTCCTCGCTCCCGTCGGTGACGCGGGCGACCGGCTGCTGAAGTCCCTGACCGCCGCGGTGAGCGAGACCGACCCCGGGGTCATGCTCGACCACCGGATGCGGGACGCCTTCATCGCGGGCGTGGGCGAGCGGGCCGCACTGGAGGGCGTCGAGTCGCCCGTCACCCCCGGCGCGTGCGGCGACAACAGCGTCAGCGCCGGTTTCCTGACCGTGCCGGCCAGGCGGCTGACCGCGGAAGGACCGCACGACCTGCTCCTGGAGGAGTGCTTCGGCCCCGTCGCGGTCGTCGCCCGCTACCAGGGCACGGACGAGATCGAGGCGGTGCTGTCCCGGCTGCCGGGCAATCTCACGGCCACGCTGCACGTCTCCGAGGAGGAGGCCGGGGGCCCCGCCGCGGGACTGCTCGCCTCGCTCACCGCCCTGGCGGGCCGCGTCCTCGTCGACGGCTGGCCGACCGGCGTCGCCGTCGCCCCCGCGCAGCACCACGGAGGCCCCTACCCGGCCACCACGTCCACCTCGACCTCGGTCGGCGCCACCGCGATCGAGCGCTGGCTGCGGCCCGTCACCTACCAGTCGGCGCCGTCCGCCCTGCTCCCGCCCGAGTTGCGCGACGACAACCCGCTGGCGCTGCCGCGACGGGTCGACGGGCATCCGGAGGCTCCCCGAGGCTGACCGGGCGACCGGCGAGACGGACCTGCCCGAACTCCCTTCCCTCTGTTACCGGCCCGCCTGGCCGGACAGCCTCCGCGACGGCTCCCGACGACCCCGCCCGGTCCACCGGTCCGGGGCCGGCCCCGTCACGGCCTCCCGCGGGCCGGTCCTCGTCCCGGCGCGCGGCACGCGCCGGCCGCCCCGCGTCCCCGCGGCGGACGGGCGCGACCGCCGGCAGCGGGACGGATCACCCGGTGCGCCCGGACGCGCCGTAGGGTACGGACACATGGACACCCTGGGAGGCGCCGAGTTCGCGCCCACGTCGACGTACCTGAACACCTCGAGCTGTGGTCTGTGGCCGCGGCGCTCGGTGGAGGCCGTCGGAAGGCTCGCTCAGGAGATCGCCGACGGCCGCCCGGAGGGCTCGGGGAGCACCGGTGCCGTCGAGGCGGCCCGGGCCTCCTTCGCACGGTTGACGGGCGTGTCCGCGGACCGCGTGGCACTGGGCGGCTCCGTCGCCGTCCATGTGGGGCTGATCGCGGCGTCCCTCCCCGCCGGAGCCGAAGTCCTCGTCCCCGAGGGTGAGTTCAGCTCCATGGTCACCCCGTTCACCACCCGGGACCTGAAAGTGCGGTACGCCCCACTCGACTCGCTCGCCGAGGCGGTGGCGCCCTGCACCGCGCTGGTGGCCCTCTCCGCGGTTCAGTCCGCCGACGGCCGGATCGCGGACCTGCCCGCGGTGCGGGCCGCGGCGGCCGCGCACGGGGCGCGCGTCCTGCTGGATGCCAGCCAGGCCGCCGGCTGGCTGCCGCTGGACGCCGGTCGGTACGACTACACGGTCACGGGCGGGTTCAAGTACCTGATGTGCCCGCGCGGCGCCTCCTTCCTCACCGTCACCGAGGAGGCCCAGGAGTCGCTGGCCCCGGTGCACGCGGGGCTGTTCGCGGCCGAGGACCCGGAGGGCAGCGCGTACGGGCCCGTCGAGCGGTTCGCCCGTTCCGCCCGGCGCTACGACGAGCCGCCCTCGTACCTCGCCTACCACGCGGCCGCGCGGTCACTGCCGCTGCTGGAGGAGATCGGCATCGCGGCGGTCCACACCCACAACACCGCGCTCGCGGCCCGGTTCCGGGAGGGGCTGAGGGAACTCGGGCACGAGCCCGTACCCGGTGAATCGGGCATCGTCGCCGTGCCCGGACTCGGCGAGCGCCGGCCCCTGCTGGCCCGTGCCGGGATCGTCGTGTCGGCCCGCGCCGGCAATCTGCGGGCCTCCTTCCACCTCTACAACTCGGCGGCGGACGTCGACCGGGCGCTCGACGTGCTCTCGGGCTGAGGCGAGGGGGCCGACGGCCTGGCCGGGCCCGGCGCGACGGATGCGCCGGCGCTCCCGGTGCGCTCCGACGGGACCCGGGCCAAGGCGAACGTCGGTCCGGACCCGGGGCGGTCCGGTGCGCTTCCGGGCCGGGATGCCGGCGCCGCCGTGCGGTGGCGGCACTCCGCCGCGGCCTCCGCGCACGGATCGCCCTCGCCCTCGGCCGGCAGCCGGCCCGATTCGGTGCGCTCGACCTGATCCAGGACTGCGTGGCCGACCTCGTCTCCTACGGCGTGCTGTTCCCCGCCAACCCCGCCCTGCCGGCCCGGCTGAGGGCGGGCGGCCGTTCGACACCCCCGACGTCGCCACCTTCTTCGGCGGAGGGGAAAAGGCTGCACCGCCCCCCCCGGCTCTGGCCGGCCGAGCGCGGCCCGGGCACGGGAAGGGGCCGGCCGCATGAGCGGCCGGCCCCCTGCCCGCACCTCACGGTGGCCGCACCTCGGTGCGGCCACCGCGCTCCGACGCCGTGCTCCGGAGCGTCCCCCGGAACCGGCCCCGAGCTCACCTCACCGGTGTGAAGTCCCGCGCCCCGATGAAGTCCGGGCGCGGCACCGGTGCCGCGAACGGCTCCCGCGCGGCGTTCTCCACGCTGTTGAACACGATGAAGACGTTACTGCGCGCGTACGGGGTGATGTTGTCCCCGGAACCGTGCATCGCGTTGCAGTCGAACCAGGTCGCCGAACCGGCCTTGCCGGTGAACAGCCGGATGCCGTGCCGGTCGGCGAACGCGGTCAGCGCCTCGTCCGACGGGGTCCCGGCGTCCTGCATCTGCAGCGACTTCTTGTAGTTGTCCTTGGGCGTCTCACCGGCGCAGCCGAGGAAGGTCTTGTGCGAGCCGGGCATGATCATCAGCCCGCCGTTGGTGTCGTAGTTCTCGGTGAGGGCGATCGACACCGACACGGTCCGCATGTGCGGCAGCCCGTCCTCGGCGTGCCAGGTCTCGAAGTCCGAGTGCCAGTAGAAGCCCGAGGCCCCGAAGCCCGGCTTGACGTTGATCCGCGACTGGTGGACGTAGACGTCAGAGCCGAGGATCTGCCGCGCCCGGCCCACGACGCGCTCGTCGCGGACCAGGGCCCCGAAGATCTCGCTGATCTTGTGGACCTCGAAGACCGAACGGACCGACTGCGACTTCGGCTCGACGATCGAGCGCTCGTCGGCGCGGATCAGCGGGTCGTTGACCAGCCGGTCCAGCTCGGCGCGGTAGACGTCCACCTCGGCCGGGGTGATCAGCTCCGGCATCGCGAGGAAGCCGTCGTGTTCGTATCCCTGGAGATCGGCCGCCGAGATCGGGCCCGGCGCTCCGGGCGCTGACCACACGACCGGGTCCTGGCGGGGGACGGCCGTCTCCGTGGCGCCGCGGGTCGGGTAGAGATCGGTGATCGCGGTGGTCATGGTCAGCCCTCCTCGGTGAGCAGCGGATAGACGCCGTTCTCGTCGTGGTCCTCCCGCCCGGTGACGGGCGGGTTGAAGACGCAGACGCAGCGGAAGTCCGTCTTGGGACGCAGCGTGTGGCGCTCGTGGCCGTCCAGCAGGTACATCGTGCCGGGCTCGATCCAGTGCGCCTCACCGGTCTCGTCGTTCGTCAGCTCCGCCTCGCCCTCCACGCAGAGCACGGCCTCGATGTGGTTCGCGTACCACATCGACGTCTCCGTACCCGCGTACAGCACGGTCTCGTGGAAGGAGAAGCCGACCTTCTCCTTGGCGAGCACGATGCGCTTGCTCTCCCAGGTGCCGGACTTCGACTTGACGTGCCGGTCGGTGTTCTCGATGTCCTTGAGCGATCGGACGATCACGGTGTGTTCAGAACCTTTCTTTTCCTCGCCGTACGGGTAGGCCGCCGCGGGGGCGGCGTCAGGCGGTCTCGCGGACGGCTCGGGCCAGCGTGCGCAGGCCCTCGTCCAGTTCGTCGGGCGTCACGGTGAGCGGCGGCAGCAGCTTCACCACCTCGCTCTCCGGCCCCGAGGTCTCGAGCAGCAGACCGAGGTCGAACGCCCGGGCGCAGACCGCCGAAGCACGGCTCTTGTCGGTGAACTCCAGGCCCCAGACCAGACCGCGGCCGCGGTAGTGGGTGCCGAGGGCGGAGTTCTCGTCGCAGATGCCCAGGAGGGCCTGCTCGACCTGCTCGCCGCGGGCGATGGTCTGCTTCTCCATCTGCCCGTCGGCCCAGTACGTGCCCAGCGCGGCGGCCGCCGTGACGAAGGCCGGGTTGTTGCCGCGGAACGTCCCGTTGTGCTCGCCCGGCTCCCAGACGTCCAGCTCCGGGTTGAACAGGCAGAGCGACATGGGCAGGCCGTAGCCGCTGATGGACTTCGACAGGGTGACGATGTCCGGGGTGATGCCCGCCTCCTCGAAGGAGAAGAAGGCACCGGTGCGGCCGCAGCCCATCTGGATGTCGTCGACGATGAGCAGCATGTCCTGGCGCCGGCACAGATCGGCCAGCGCGCGCAGCCACTCGGCGCTGGCGACGTTGATGCCGCCCTCGCCCTGCACGGTCTCGACGATGACCGCGGCGGGCTTGTTCAGCCCCGACCCCTGGTCCTCGAGCAGTCGCTCGAACCAGAGGAAGTCCTGGACCTGGCCGTCCAGGTAGTTGTCGAACGGCATGGGGGTGCCGTGGACCAGCGGGATGCCGGCGCCGGCGCGCTTGAAGGCGTTGCCGGTCACGGCGAGGGAGCCGAGCGACATCCCGTGGAAGGCGTTGGTGAAGGAGACGATCGCCTCACGGCCCTTCACCTTCCGGGCCAGCTTCAGCGCCGCCTCGACGGCGTTGGTTCCGGTCGGGCCGGGGAACATCACCTTGTACGGCAGGTCACGCGGCCGCAGCACGACGTTCTGGAAGGTCTCCAGGAAGGCGCGTTTGGCGGTCGTCGCCATGTCCAGGCCGTGGGTGATGCCGTCGCGCTCCAGGTAGTCCAGCAGCGCGCGTTTCAGCACGGGGTTGTTGTGGCCGTAGTTGAGTGATCCGGCGCCGGCGAAGAAGTCCAGGTAGGTGTGACCGTCCTCGTCGGTGAGGCGTGCGCCCTGCGCGCGGTCGAACACGGCGGGCCAACCGCGGCAGTAGCTGCGCACCTCCGACTCCAGGGTCTCGAAGACACTCAGGGCGGGCGGGGTGATGGTCACAGCGTTTCACTCCTGATAGGGGGGGGCGGACGGAGCTGGGATGCGGGTCGTGCGGTGGTCGCGCCGGGCGGGCCGGAGCCGGCCCTGCGCGGAAAGCGGGTCCGGGAGCGGCCGGTCCACCGGTCTCAGTCGCCGATGGGGCCGATGCGGTACAGCACCTCGGGCTTGTGTCCCCCGTCGGGGAAGAGCCCGCCGTCGAACAGGACCTCGCGGTCCAGTGACGCGCCGTGCCGGGCCGCGTACGAGGTGAAGAGGCGGTCCGAGGCGGTGTTGTCCGGAGTGACGGTCGTCTCGACCGCGCGGACTCCGCGCGGGACGACTCGGTGGGTGAGCGCGTCGAGGAGCGTGCCGGCCAGTCCGCGGCCGCGGTGCTCCCCGTCGACGGCGACCTGCCAGACGACCAGTACGTCCGGCCGCTCGGGCCGGATGTAGCCGGTGACGAAGGCGATCGGCTCACCGTCCGGGCCGCGGGCCACCACGGAGGTCGCGGCGAAATCGCGGCACCACAGCAAATAGCTGTACGAGGAGTTGAGGTCCAGGACCTCGGAGTCGCGGGCGATACGCCAGATGGCGGCTCCGTCCTCCACGCTCGGGCTGTCGATGCTCAATGCGGTGGTCATGCGGATTGAATTTACCGAGCAAATTCGTAAATTGCATCGTGGAGAGGGGTTGGCGGGGCTTGATCCGTGTGCTATCGCGCGGGCGCGCGCCCTGGCGCGAGTCGGGGGCGAACTCTCCGCATTTGACCGGGAGTTATCGGACATAAAAACATCTGTGTGGTGTCCGTCACACGGCCGTAATGCCCGTGGAGCGGCCCCCCGGGCCGCGTGGGAACTCATGTGTTTAGGGTCCGAAAAAGCGGGCAGACGAATGCAGGGCGCCACTCGCGATAAAGCAGTTACCCGTGCATTCATTTAATAATGCGCTGTTTATTTTTCGCTGAGATCGAGAAGGAGTCGGAGGGAATTGCTTCTGCCGGGTTTCCGTGACCGCGCGGCGGGCGCCGGCGACATCCGCGGCACGGCCGTGTTCGCCGGGCGCCGTCCCCCCGGCGCGGTGAGTGAGGAGGGCGTCACGCCGCGGCTCGGTGGACGGGAGGACGGCGACCCGCCGTCCGACGGCCGCGAAACGCGCGGCGGTCCGCGGGTTCGGGTCCGGGTACGGATGGGGTACGGCGGTGCTCGCTCCGCTCGGACGGATGCTCGGTGGTCTCCTCGGTCGAGGGTGTGGCGGGGCTCGTAGAGTGCTGGGCATGAGCGATGGCGCGGTGCTGCATGTCAAGGGGCGGGTGCTCGTCGGACCGGACGACGTACGGGACGAGCTGTGGGTGGTCGGCGGCCGCGTCACTCACCGGCGCCCGGCAGCCGGGGACGTCCGCACCGTCCGGGGCTGGGCGATCCCCGGCCTGGTCGACGCCCACTGCCACGTCGGGCTCGACCGGCACGGCGCGGTGGACGAGGCGACCAGCGAGAAGCAGGCGCTGACCGACCGCGACGCCGGCACCCTCCTCATCCGCGACGCCGGATCTGCCGCGGACACCCGCTGGATCGACGACCGCGAGGACCTCCCGAGGATCATCCGCGCCGGTCGGCACATCGCCCGCACCCGCCGCTACATCCGCAACTACGCCCACGAGATCGAGCCCGAGGACCTCGTCGCCTACGTGGCCCGGGAGGCCCGGCGCGGCGACGGCTGGGTCAAGCTCGTCGGCGACTGGATCGACCGGGAGGTCGGCGACCTCACCGCCTGCTGGCCGCGCGGCGCCGTCGAGGCCGCCATCGCCGAGGCGCACCGCCTCGGCGCCCGGGTCACCGCGCACTGCTTCGCCGAGGACTCGCTGCGCGACCTCGTCGAGGCGGGCATCGACTGCATCGAGCACGCCACGGGACTGACCGAGGACCTGATCCCGCTCTTCGCCGAGCGCGGCGTGGCCATCGTCCCGACGCTGGTCAACATCGCCACCTTCCCGGAGCTCGCGGTCGGCGGCGAGAGCAAGTTCCCGCGCTGGTCGGACCATATGCGACGGCTCCACGAGCGCCGGTACGACACCGTCCGCTCGGCCTGGGACGCGGGTATTCCCGTCTACGTCGGCACCGACGCGGGCGGTTCCCTGCCGCACGGGCTCGTCGCCGCCGAAGTGGCCGAGCTGGTCAAGGCGGGCATCCCGGCGGTGGACGCGCTCTCCGCGACCGCCTGGCGCGCACGGAGCTGGCTCGGCCGGCCGGGTCTGGAGGAAGGCGCACCGGCGGACCTGGTCGTGTACGACAGCGACCCGAGAGCGGACGTACGGGTGCTGGCGGCGCCCCGGACGGTGGTGATGCGGGGACGCGTCGTCGGTTGACGGACAGTGACGCGGGCCGGTGCCGGCCCGTTGACCTCCTCCGGTGCCGGTCCGCCCCGCGGTGCGCGTCTTCCGGGACCGACCGGAGTGCGCTCCTCGCGCCCACCCTGCGGGGGACTCGGGGGGAACGCCCGTGCCCCGGTAATCGAATGCGGTCACGGAAACGTCACTTTGGAGTGAACTCACCCCAGGTGTCGGACGGTTCACTCTCGGTGCGTAAGTATTCCGGTGTTCCCGGTCGCCGCCGCCCCGCACGGTCCCTGTCGCGGGCATGCGGCGACGTCGTGTCTCCCGTGGGGGTTCCACCACCGTGAAGAGCAACACCTTCCGCATGCCCGTACGCCGTTCGACGGCCGCGGTGGCCGCCGCCGCGCTGGCCGTCGGGCCCGTGGCGCTCGCCGCTCCGGCCCGGGCGACGGGCGGCGGCGACGGACGGTCGAGCGCGGTCGTCCTCCGGACCGGCCTGGACGTCTCGCTGCTCAACAGGAGCGTCCAGGTACCGCTGAAGACGTCCCTCAACGAGGTCCAGGCGCCCGCGAGCGCCGAGAAGACCGCGCTGGCCGTCCAACTCGAGGGTGTCGACCAGGGCAGGCCGTTCAACGTGCTGCAGGCCGAGGTGGCGAGCGCGAAGGCCTTCGCCGACAGGGACAGCGCGGAGGGCCGGGTGGAACTCGCGCACGCCAAGGTGCACGTGCCGGGGTTGCCGCGGCTCTCCCTCGTCGAGGTCGGCCAGGTCAGGGCGGAGGCGGTCTGCGAAGCGGGGAAGAAGCCGCTCGCCCGGTCCGACCTGCTCGGTTCCGTCACGGTGCTCGGCAGGAAGACCACGGTGTCCACGGGCGGTCCGACCGAGGTCGAGGTGCCCGGCGTCGGCGTCGTCACCCTCGACCTGTCCCGTACCGGCACGACCTCGCGCACGGCCGCGGCCACGGCGCTCGAACTCAAGGTCTCCGTGAACCCGTTGAAGCTGAACGTCGCCGAGGTCGACGGCACGCTGACGCTGGCGGAGGCGACCTGCCAGACCCCGTCGGGCGAGTCCGTCGACGAACCGCCCGCCACGACGGCGCCCGACGTCAGGCCCCAGACCGGCGGGGAAGGGGCGAAGCCGCCCGCGACGGACGGCCTGGCGGCGACCGGCGGGGACGCGTCGATCCCGTGGTTCGCGGCGGGCTCGGTGGTCCTCCTCGCGGTCGGCGGCGGCGCGGTCGCCCTGGCCCGCCGCCGCGCCTAGATGAATGAGTCCGATGTTTTCAGTGGTCGTAGGCGATCAGTGATCGTTTGGTCTTGGCGTTGGTGGTCCAGTTGTGCCAGATGCCGGCGGCGAGGGCGAGGAGTCGTTGTCCTGTGCGGGCGAAGACTCCGGCTGGGGTTCTGCCGCCGTG
>NZ_JASHLT010000083.1:0-13959 GCF_030056615.1 Streptomyces sp. HNM0645
CTCCCGGGCCACCTCGGTGACGGTCCTGCCGGAGGAGCGGACCAGCGCGACCGCGTCGCGCTTGAACTCCTCCGAGTACCGCCTGCTGCGGTTGCTCTTGCTTCCCACCTGGCACTACTTCCTCTGGAACCTCACGTCCCAGTCTCCAGGTGTCCAACATCAAGGGGAAGCTTCAGGGCACCAAGGAGTACGTCCAGACGATCATCGCCCAGATGCAGAGTCGCGCCGGGCGCTCTCCGGCGGACGGTCGGATCGCGCTGGAACTCCTCAAGGCGATGAAGGCCAAGAAACTACAGTATGTGCTGGTGAAGGCCAATGAGAACACGGGATCGTACGCTGGTGCCGTGTTGGAACACTTCAAGATCACCTAGAGGAAAGGGCAAGTGGTCACGAGCATCCCCCGCCACGACTACCCCACGGACAGCGCGGCAGAGGGCCTGGCGGTGCTCAAGGAGACCGCGAGCTGGGTACTCGGAGAGCTTGAAGAGCCGGACGACATCGGCCGGGCTCAGGCCCTCGATACGAGTCTGACCCTGGCGCAGTCACACTGCGCAGTGGACCCCACCGCAACAAAGTTCGATACCTGGGAGGCGTGGGTCACGGCCATGCAGGTCGGCTCCGCCCTGTTCGCCTCGGCCACCGCAGCCGAGGGTCCCGTGCCGTGCCGTATCGGGGTGGGCGGCGAGGTGAAGGATCTCCCTGCGACCGGGCCTCAGCCCTACCTGCACGCAGGAGCCTGGATCACTTCGTTTTATCTGGCCGCGATCTGCCGGGAGAATCAACGTGCGGAGGAGTTGGCGCGGGTGCCTGTCTCGTTTCTCCGCGAGTCGGGCGCGGTGTTCGACGAGTACGTCTATGCGTGGGTGGAGACCCTGCAGAGCTTCTGGTTCGGCCGCGAGGACACGTGGGACAAGCTGGTCACCGCGGTGAACGGCACCGACCCCGAGGTCGCGCGGGTCGCCGGCAAGGAGCTGATGCTGAAGATCCTGTATCCGCCGCTCGAGCTCTTCCACCGCTACCTGCGCCGGGACGCCGCACAGTTCAACGCGGCCATAGTCGACGCTCTCACCTGGCACAAGGAGTACTGGACCGGCAATGAGTCACGCGCCATGAGCAGCGATGGCCTGGTCGCCCTCGGCCCACTCGCCATCGCCTGCATGGCCCGCGACGCCGACATGCCCATCGAGGTCGAATCCGCGTACCTGCCCAAGGAGCTCCTGGAATTCGGCTGGGCCGGCGAGGTCGACACCTGAGCGCGAGCTGGGCTTCATGGAGACAAAAGGCATTCCCTACAGGGCAGGTGACAGGTAGCTGTGGCTGCGCAGGATTACGACAGTCAGCTGCTGGAGTCGGTGTCGGTACGGGGCCGTCGGTTGCGGGATGCCCTGGTGTTCGGCGCCCAGCGGCAGCGGCGGTCGCTGGACGAGCGGTTGGGGAAGGTGTTCGCCGGGGTGGTGATCGCGGCCGTTCTGTGTGCCGGCTGCGTGGGTTGGTCGTTCGTTTCCCACCGGTTGATCGGGCAGAGCCCGTACGGACCTTCGGTGCAGCCCTCTTCGACGCCTTCCATAGCACCTTCAGCTCGATGATAGGTTCGAACGCGTGATATCTGCGGGGTCTGTGAGCCGTACGGCGTTGAGCCGGGTCACTCTCATCGGTGAGCAGCGGCGGGTCGACCTCGTTCTCCCGTCCCATGAGCCGGTGGGTCTCCTTCTGCCGGAAGTGATGCGGCTGTTGGACGACCGAGTGGCGGCTCGGCCCGAGCTGCGGCACCTGGTGACCGCGGATGGTTCGGCACTCGCGCACGACAGCACGTTGGAGTCGGCGGGTGTTCCGGACGGTGCGGTGCTGCGCCTGGTGCGGGTGGAGGATGCGCCGTCTGCGCCCGTAGTGCACGACGTCACCGACGAGGTCGCCAACGATCTGGACGTACGGGCATGGCGGTGGCGGCCCGCAGCCAGGCGTGTCGTTGCCGGAGCCACGACCGTCGGCTTTGCACTCGTCACCGGAGTCCTGACGCACAGTCAGTTCGAGTCGGCGCACGCCGGGAGTGTCCTCCTCGCCGTTGCCGCCGTTTCGGCCTTCGCCGCTGTGTTGTTCGGCCGGGCGCGGCAGCACGGGCCGGCCGCCACGCTGATCGTCGCGGGCGGGATGCTGGGTGGCATCGGGATGTGGACATCGGCGGATGCCTACGCCTGGTCGGCCTCGGTGCGGCTGGCAGGTGTGGCGGCCGTCGTGGTGCTGGTGCTGCTGCTCCTGGGGTGGTTCTCCCCGCTGGGTCGGGGCGCGTTGATCGGTGCCGCGGCGGCCGGTGGATGCGTTGCCCTGTGGGAAGTGACCGCCGGGCTGCTGCAGGGTACGGGGAGCGCGGTCGAGCAGGGGCGAACCGGGGCACTTGTCGCGGTCGTTTCGGTCGTGGTGCTGGGCCTGCTGCCGCGGCTGGCGATGATGGCGTCAGGGCTTTCCGGGCTGGACGACCGTCGTACGGGCGGGGTGTCCGTGAGCCGCTATCAGGTGACCACTGCGCTGACGGCCACGCATCGAGGGCTGGCCTTGGCCACGGTCGTACTGGCCGCTTCAGCGGCCGTGGCGGGCGTACTCGCGCTGCGGGCACCGTCGGTGTGGACCGTCCCGCTCGCGGTCGTCGCTGCGGTGGTGCTCGCGCTGCGGGCCCGGGCCTATCCCCTGATCGCCGAAGTCGTGGCACTGCTGGTGGCATCGGGCGTGGTCACCGTACGGCTGATCGTGGTGTGGCTCGAGCACGCGAGCGTCGTGGGGCCGCTTGTCACGCTCGGCGTGCTGACGGTGCTGCCCCTGGTGATTCTGGCGGTGGAACCGGCCGAGCATGTGCGGGTGCGACTGCGCCGCGCCGGGGACGTTCTCGAGTCGGTGGGCGTCATCGCCTTGTTCCCGCTGATTCTCGGGGCATCCGGTGTGTACGGGCGCCTGCTCGGCACCTTCGCGTAGGCGTCGCTATGGCTCACGGGAGAGACTGGCAGCGCGACGTGCTGCGGGAGCTGGGCGAGAGCCCCGTATCTGAGGCAGATCCGACCGCTGCGCGCCTCGTACGCTCCGAACCACCCGCGGAACACCACGACCCGCCTCAGGAGTCCGCCCCGAGTGCACGGCCGATGCCCCGGGGTGTACGGAGTCCGCGTACCCCCATGCCGACGCCCGAGTCCGTGCCCACCGTGGATCCGCGGCTCGCCCTGGCCCTCGGCAACCCGCAGCACGGGGACTCGGTGACCCGGCGCACCGGGCAGGCGCTGCGCAAGCTCACCGCTTCGGTCGGGCAGGAGGTCGCCGATCAGACCCGCCTGGCCCAGGAATTGCAGCAACCGGTCACCACGGGACGCGTCATCGCCGTCACCTCCATCCGGGGCGGCGTGGGCAAGACCACGATGTCCGCCCTGCTCGGCCGGACGTTCAACCACTACCGGCACGACCCGGTGCTCACCCTGGAGGCCGATGCCGCGCTGGGCACGCTGCCGGTGCGGATGGGAGCGGAGTCGGTGCGCTGGTCCTGCTCCGATCTCGCGCACATCCTCACTCCCGACATGCAGTTGACGGACATCACCGGCTACTTGGTCCCCGTGGTGGACGGCGGCTGGCTGCTGCCCGCGAGCCAGGGCCGCGTCGGAGCGCCGCTGGACATACGGACGTACCGCACGGTGACTCTGGCACTGCGCCGGTACTTCGCGGTGACCGTCGTCGACTGCGAGACCCTGCCGGGCGAGGTCGCACGCACCGCGATGGACACCGCGCACGCCCGAGTGGTGGTCGCCCCCATGACCGCGGAGGGCGTGAACGGCACCCGCGTCGTCCTGGACTGGCTCGCGCAACTGCCGCACTCCGCGCTGGCCACCACCGTGGTGGCGCTCACCGCACACTCCCCCGATGCCACCCTCGACGTGAAGGCGGCGTGCGCGCATCTGCGCGAGACCGGGGTGCCCGTCGTCGCTCTCCCCTACGACCGCCATCTGGCCCAAGGAGGCCCCATCCACACCGCCATGCTCGGCCAGGCCACCCGTGATGCCGCCATCCGGCTGGCGGCCGAAGCGATGCAGCGGGCGGTGCGGGTGCGATGACTCAGCAGCTGATCCACCGGCCCGCGCGCTCCACCCGCCCACTCGCCGCCCCCGAGCCGCGCACCATCGAGGCGCCGCCCAACCTGCCCGAGGGAAGGATCGGCAACGCGGCCACCGCGCTGTTGCCCATGGCTGGGGTGATGGGTTCGGTCGTGATGATGACCGTCATCCGCAACAGCCAGTTCGCCGTCGTCGGCGCCGTCGTGCTCGTCTTCGCGCTGCTGGGCGCCGTTGCGCTGTTCCTCTCCCAGCGGGGCAAGGCGCAACGCACCCGGCGCACCCAGCGCGAGCGCTATCTGGAGTACCTGGAGGAACTGCGCGAGGAGCTCGCGGCCGGTGAACGGGAGCGGCGTGAGCAGGCTCGGCTGCTCGGTCCGGCGCCCGAGGCGCTGTACGACCTGGTGCGCGACCCGGCCCGACTGTGGGAGCGGCGCCGCTTGGACGCGGACTTCCTGCGGGTACGTGTGGGAGTCGGTGACGTACCGGTGCAGGACCTCGTGATCGGACAGAACTCCGGTGGCGTGATGACCCCGCCGGACCCCTTCATGCTCAACGAGGCCCGCGCCCTCCAGAGCCGGTTCGCCACGTCAACGGACTTCCCGCTGACCGTGCCGCTCGACGGGGCCGGGAACGTCAGCGTCGTCGGCGACCGGGGCGGCGTGCTGCGCGTTGCCCGGGCGCTGCTCGTCCAGGCCGCGGTCACGCACGCGCCGGACGATGTCTCCATCGCCCTCAGCGTGCCCGGCGAGCGCGTCGCCGAGTGGGAGTGGGCCAAGTGGCTCCCCCATGCCCTCGATCCGACCGAGCAGGACGGCCCGGTCGCCGCCCGACGGATCGCCCCGAGCCTGCCCGAGCTGGGCCGGCTGCTGCGCCAGGATCTGCGACGCCGCGCCTCGTACGCCGCGGAAGTCCGCCGCGGCCTGTCCGGCAAGGACGCGTTGCGCATGACCGACCGGCTCCTCGTCGTCAGCGACGAACACGGCAGGACGGCTACCGAACTGCCCGGCCCGGACACGGCCGTCGGCCTGACGGAGATGGGCGTGACCGTGCTGCATCTGCTGGAGCAGCAGGTCCACGAGCCGGACCAGGTCAGCGTCCGCATCACCGTCGACGGCGACCGGGTCAGTGTCGAGGATCTGCGCACGTCCGAAGGCCGGCTGGCCCACGGCACTGGTGACTCCGTGAGCACCTCCGGTGCGGAGGGGCTGGCCCGGATGCTGGCGCCGCTGCGACTCTCCGCCGAGTCCGCCGCCGAGGGCGCCACGGCGGCCGTACCCGTCGACTTCCCCGCGCTGCTGGGCATAGAAGACGCGGCCGCACTCGATATGTCCCGGCTCTGGGCGACCCGAGGCGAGCGGGACTTCCTGCGCGTACCCATCGGGCTCACAGACCGTATCGAGCCGGTGCTGCTGGACCTCAAGGAGTCCTCCGAACTGGGCATGGGCCCGCACGGGCTGTGCGTGGGTGCGACCGGCTCCGGCAAGAGTGAACTACTGCGCACCCTTGTCCTCGCTCTCGCAACCACCCATTCCCCCGAGGACCTGGCATTCGTTCTGGTGGACTACAAGGGTGGCGCCACTTTCGCCCCCTTCGCGGATCTGCCTCACGTGGCAGGCGTGATCACCAACCTGGAGAACCAGGCCGGGCTCGTCGAGCGGGTCCACACCAGCCTCGCCGGGGAGGTCAAGCGCCGCCAGCAGGTGCTGAAGAACGCGGGCAACGTCGCCGACATCGGCCACTACGCAGCCCTGCGCGCCACCGAACGCCCTGATCTCGAGCCGCTGCCGCACTTGTTCGTCGTCATCGACGAGTTCGGTGAACTGCTCACCGCCAAACCGGACTTCATCGATCTGTTCCTGTCGATCGGACGCATCGGGCGCTCCATCGGCGTCCACCTGCTGCTGTCCAGCCAGCGCATCGAGGGCGGCAAGCTCAAGGGCCTGGATACGTACCTCTCGTACCGACTGGGTCTTCGCACCTTCTCCGCCGACGAATCACGCACCGTGCTGGACAGCACGGACGCCTTCCACCTGCCGCCACTGCCGGGCTTCGGCTACCTGAAGGTCGACACCTCGACGTACGAGCGCTTCAAGGCAGGGTACGTCTCCGGCGCCTACCGCGGTCCCACGCTCCGTAAAGAGGCCAAGGACAACGAGCCACTCGCCTGGCCCTACCCGACGTTCAACACACTCGACGCGCCACAGACGGACGCAACAGAGGAACCGGCTGCCACCAAACGGGAGACCGGGCCCACCGTCATGTCGGTGATGGTCGGCCAACTCGCCACCGCCGCCCCTCCCGTGCGCCGCATCTGGCTACCGCCCCTCCCGAACGCCGTCACCCTCGACACCGCCGCCGGGCCTCTCCAGGCCGACACCGAAGGCCTCCGCCTCACCCACCGCGACGGCCCGATGCGCATCCCCCTGGGCATCCTGGACGACCCGGCAAAACAGTGGCAGCAGCCATGGCTGCTCGATCTCACCGTTGCGGGCGGCCACACGGCCGTCATCGGCGGCCCTCAGTCCGGCAAGACCACCCTGCTGCGCACCCTCGCCCTCTCCCTGGCCCTCACGCACACCCCGTACGACGCCGCCGTCTACGGCCTGGACCTGGTCGGCGGCGGGCTTTCCGCGCTGGCCGGACTACCGAACGTCGGCGGGATCGCCGGGCGCGCCGACCACGAACGGGCCGCCCGCACTGTGGCCGAAGTGCGCGCCATGCTGGCCGAGCGCGAGGAACTCTTCCGCGAGTACGGCATCGACTCCGTGGACCAGCTGCGCCACCTGCGTGCCAAGGGTCGGCTGCCGCAGCTCGGCTCCACCGACGTCGTGCTGCTCATCGACGGATTCGGCGTGCTGCGCGACGAGTTCGCCGATCTCGACGACGCCATCGCCGACCTGCTCAAGCGCGGCGGCGGATACGGGATCCACATCGTCTCCGCCATGCTGCGCTGGAACGATGTCCGCATCGCCACCCAGTCCATGTTCGGCACCCACGTTGAACTCCGCCTCAACGACCCGGCCGACTCGTCCATCGATCGCAAACTGTCCGAGACCCTCTCCGCCGACACCCCGGGCCGAGTCCTGACCGACGCCAAGCTCTTCGCACAGGTCGCACTGCCCCGCATCGACGGCAATCCGAACGCAGGCGACCTCGCACCCGCCCTCGAGAGGACCGCCCGAACGATCCGCGCCGGCTGGCACGGCGATGTTGCCGCTCCGGTCCGGGTGCTCCCCACCCGGCTCCGCTCGGCGAAACTCCCCTCCCTGGCCGCCGAACCCAAGAAGATCCCCATCGGCGTGGACCAGGACGCACTCGCTCCCGTCCTGCTGGACCTGTTCGAGACCGAGCAGCACCTGCTGATCCTCGGCGACAACGAATGCGGCAAGACCAACCTGCTCAAACTCATCGCCACCCAACTCACCACTCGTTACGCGGACGACGAGCTGGTCTTCGGCCTCTTCGACCCGCGCCGAGGCCTGCGCGGCACCGTTCCCGAGCCCTACCGCGGTGGCTACGCCCACAACGCGAAGCTGGCCTCCGCGCTGGCCAGCGGCATCGCCACCGAGCTGGACAAGCGCCTGCCCGAGACGGCGGACCCCGACGCGCTCACCACCGAACCCGCCTTCACCGGCCCACGGATCGTGATCCTCGTCGACGACTACGACATCCTCACCACCGCGGGCCAGCAGCCCCTGGCCCCGTTCCTGCCGTACGTCTCCTCGGCCCAGGACATCGGCCTGCACTTCGTCATCACCCGCCGCGTCGCCGGATCCTCCCGCGCCTTGTACGAACCGCTGCTGACCACTCTGCGCGAGACCGGCACCGCCGCCCTCGTCATGACCGGCGACCGCACGGAAGGCCAGCTCTTCCCCGGCCTGTACGCCTCCACGCAGCCGCCCGGCCGCGGAACCCTGGTCCGCCGCGGCCGCCCCCACCAGCTCATCCAGACCGCCCTCGCAGACGAAGCAGAGGAAGAGACCGAGCAGTCGTGACGAAGGACGTCATCGCCCTCACACCGAAGATGCCGGACCTGCGCACGCTGCTCGCGGGCCTCTACGCGGGCGGCCCCGGCCTCGGCGTGAACAGCCTGGCCGACGGCGCCGTCATCCAGCTCTGCGCCCCCGACGGCCGTCCGCTGGTCTCCGTCGAAGCCCCCATCCTCATCCAGGTACGCGGCGAAACGACCCGCCTCCTCGGTGCCGGTCCCGGCCTCCCGGACAGCCCGGTGTGGTGGACCGAGGCCCGCGCCTCCACCGCCGTCGCGGAGGGCGGCCGGCTGGCGGGCTCCTTTGCCGGGCGCCTCGCCACCGTCCTGAACGGTTCGGTCTGGCCCCCCGAGGCCGCCTCCACCGACGTCGTCCCACTCAACTCCGACATCACCGCGATCCCCGCCCCGCCCACGTCAACACCGGCGGTGGACGTCCTCACCGCCAAGACGGCCGTGGTCATCCAAGACCGCTCCGTCGTCGCCATGGCCAGCTGGCTCTCCGACGCCCTGCGGGCAACGACCGACAACGAACGCGCCCTGCAGATCGTCACACCACCGACCACCCGCCTCACCCTGCCCACCCGCACCGCACTGCGCGGGCACCCCAACCGCTGGGTCATCCAAGACCCCGACTGCGGCTACTACGACGGCCTCTCCGGCGCCGTACTGCACTGGCACGGCGGCACCTTCACACCCACACTCGACGAGAACGGCTCGGCCTCCGTCGCCGAAGCATTCAAGCCCGCCACCACCACCGGCGAACGCCAGCTCATCCTCTCCCTGCGCACCCAGCACCCCGCCGACGAAGACCTCATCCTCGGCCGCGCCCTGGAAACCGCCTGGCAGACCCTCACCGGTACGCCACCAGCCGGCTGGAGCACCGCCGAACCCGTCAACCTCCCCTGGTCGACCCGCCAGCTGACCGACCTCGCCCGCAACCGGGCACCCCGGCCGACCTGGCTGATCGCCGTCGGCCACCCCGACCGCCCAGTCCTGGCCACCATCAGCGTCACCCGCACCCTCGCCGGAGTCGAGGAGGACATCACCCTCACCCTCGGCTACGGCGAAGTCGAGACGCCACCCCTCGACACGCTCGAGCCCCTCGCCATGGCCCTGAGCACAGAGCACGGCCTGACCTCCATGCTCACCTCACTCCGGGCCGCCCGCCGAGACCTGACCGTCCCCCCGCACTTCGAAACTCCGCCCATCCCCGTCTCATTCACGCTGGGCTCCAAGGCGATCAAGAACATCGGCCTCACCCACGCCATCCGCCCACCCTTCAACCTCACCCCCGTCCAACTCGGCCCCGCCGGCGAGCCCTCCCTCCACTACGCGCTCGGCGACGGCACCGACGCCCGTGCCTGGACCACGCTCCAGCAGCTCACCGAGCACCTGAGAAGAGCCTGACCAGCCCCCACCTGGACTTCATGGCCCATGGCCGTAAGCGGTGTCGGTGCGCCTCAGGGGCGCAACGCAAGGCGAGGCCACGCCGGGCCAACTGTTACGCTCACGCATCTCCGGTTCCTGCCGACAGCCTCGCGCATCAGGGTTCCGTAGCCACCCGGCGGTCGCCTAGGTCGCCGTCATCGGTGTGCCGGACGAGGAGCCGCGGCGAAACCATCAAAGCCCCGGTGGTTCATGCCGAAGGTGCGACAGCGCAATCGACGACACACACTGGCCGCCGTTGCTGACCAGATCCTCCTTCCGGTCCGGGATCGTGAACTGCCCATCGGCGCCATCGACAGTACCTCCGTCGCCGGTGTGGAACCGGCGTCCTCAAGTGCCGCCTCGGGCTCCTCCGGTTCGTTCCAGCACCTGTCGAGCACAACGTTCGACGGATTCGACGCGCACGGGGAGAATCAGTTGATACCCGACCAGGGTCGGCCCAGTACGGCTCGCGCAGCTTGAACTTCTGGATCTTGTCCGTCACCATCCGGGAGATCGCGTCCCCGGAACTCGACCGAGGTGGGGGCCTTGTATCCCGCCATCCGCTCCTGGCGTACGCGCTGGTCAGACCTGTTCTCATCTGAATCGCGCCCTGACGGGGACTCGAACCTGCAATAAAGATCATCCGCGCATCCTTGACAGCGCGGTAGCCAAAACCTCTCGGACCGGAAATCAGGCCGAGGCGACCGGCAGTACGTCGGGCGAAAGCGCCGCCGCCCGCACCGCGGCACTCGTCATCCGTCGGCGATGGTGGCGACGGCACAGCACCTCGTAGCCGACGTCCTCGGCCGGCCGGTTCACGTCCCCGACCACGACCTGCTCCCCCTCGACCACCATCTCCCCGCCCACCGTGCGGGCATTGTGGGTGGCACGGGCCCCGCACCAGCACATCGCCTCGACCTGCAGCGTCTCCAGGCGGTCGGCCAGCTCGATCAGGCGCTGCGAACCGGGGAACAGCCGAGTGCGGAAGTCCGTGGTGATACCGAACGCGAAGACATCCATGTCAAGGTCGTCGACGATCCGCGCCAGCTGGTCGATCTGCTCCGGCGCCAGGAACTGGGCCTCGTCCACGATCACGTAGTCGACCTTGTCGCCCCGCGACAGCTGCTCCACCACGTACGCATACAGATCACAGTCCGGACCGGCCTCGACCGCCTCGGTCACCAGCCCGAGGCGCGACGACAGCTTGCCCTCCCCTGCACGGTCGTCGCGCGTGAAGATTACGCCCTGAAGACCCCGAGCCGACCTATTATGCCCAATCTGTAGGGCCAAGGTACTTTTTCCACAGTCCATCGTTCCCGAGAAGAACACCAGTTCGGACATCAGTGGAGTGCGGCCTTTCGGGGCGAGCGGGACGAGACACGGACAACACCGGAACCACGCGCGGCAACACCTTCCACTACACCATCAGTTGATGGCGAATACCCGAGGAAGTCGGTGCTCTTTCCGCAGTCCATCGTTCCGGAGAAGAACACCAGCTCGGGCATGAGGACGTGACAGCCTTTCGGTTGTTGCCGGGGAACGCGGTCGGGGCGGCAGGACGTCAGGAGCGTACTTCGAGCAGGGGGACCAGTTGTTCGACGGGGGTCATCGAGCCGTGCATGCCCACCATGGCCGACTCGTGGGGCTCGTTGACCGATGCGGTGATCACGACGTCGTCGTGGGCCGCGGCGACCACGTCCCCGATGCGCCGGTAGACGCGCTCGTCGGTCTGCGGGCCGAACCAGCCCGCCGCGATGGCCTCGTCCCGGCTCGCGATCCAGAACCGGTCGCCGAGCACCTCGCGCCAGACGGCGAGCACATCGGCCTCGGCGCCGGGGACGGCGTAGACGTGGCGGGCGCGGCCCTCGCCGCCGAGCAGGGCGACGCCGGCGCGCAGCTCCCAGTCCTCGTCGAAGTCGATCCGCGACTCCTCGTCGAACGGGATGTCGATCATGCCGTGGTCGGCGGTGACGTACAGGGCGGCGCGGGGAGGCAACTGCTCGGCGAGGCGCTGGACGAGACGGTCCACGTACATCAACTGGCCCCGCCAGGCGTCGGAGTCGATACCGAAGCGGTGGCCCTTGCCGTCGAGCTCGCTGTAGTACGTGTACACGAGCGACCGGTCCCCCGCGGCGAGTTGCTCGGCGGCGAAGTCCATCCGCTCCTCGCCGGTGAGCCTGCCGTGGAACGTTCCGCCGCTCAGCGCGATCTTGGTGAGCGGGGTGTCCCGGAAGGTGGGGGACGACACCTGGGCGGTGTGCACCCCGGCCTCGTCGGCGAGCTGGAAGACCGTCGGGTACGGCTGCCAGACGCGCGGCGAGGTCCACGGCTTCCAGCGCAGCTGGTTCATCAGCTCGCCGGTCTCCGGATTGCGGGCGGTGTACCCGGGCAGGCCGTGCGCGCCGGGCGGCAGTCCGGTGCCGAAGGAGGCCAGTGAGGTGGCCGTCGTGGCGGGGAATCCGGCCGTCAGCGGCCGGCCGGTGCCGCCGAGGGAGCCGGCGAGGAGCGAGGTGAGGTACGGCGCGTCCTCGGGGTGGGCCCTCAGTTGCTCCCAGCCGAGGCCGTCGATCAGGAAGACGCAGTTCCGGTCCGCGGGCGTCAGCTCCGCGATGGCGGAGTGCAGTCCCGGTACGCCCTGCCCGGCGGCGAGTGTCGGCAGCAGATCGGCCAGCGAGGCCGTGCCGTAGGCGGGAACGGGAGCCGTGTCGAGGTCGAGCGGGACGACGTCCTCGGGCCAGTCGGGACGGACCATCAGCGGGTTGCCGCCGTGGCGGCCGTCGCCTCGGACAGCGCCTGGGCGAAGGCGAGCGTCTGGCGGACCGCCTCGGGCCCGTCGCCGGCCTCGCTGACCCGCAGACTGAGGTCGTCCGCGGTGGAGCTTCCGGTGTAGCCGTGGTCGGCATCGCAGTTGGGGTCGCCGCAGGCGGCGGGCTCCAGGTCGATCCGGGAGACCGCGCCCCAGCCGATGGTGAGGACGACCTCGCGGGGCAGGGTGCCCGGGGTGTAGGACTCGGGGTTGGCGACGACACGACTGACCACCACGGACGAGATCCTCGGGAGCTTCACCGACTCGGTGGAGGTCGTCGCGTAGGGGGTCGGGGAGCTGCTGTCGGCCGCCTGCTCGTCCGTGTGGCTCACGATGAAGCGGGTGCCGGTCAGCACGAGGACGGTCACATGGCGGCGCACCTCGTTGGAGTCGAAGGTGGTCTCCTGGTGCACCAGGTACGAGGAGATCTGCTCGCCGCCCACCGCGGCCTCCACCGCTTCGGCCACGAGAGCCGGGTAGTAGCCGCTGCGCTCGATCGCCGCGCGCAGCCCCTGGGTCGTCGTACCGGTCTTCGCCATGGGCTCCATCCTACGGGGCTCGGGGACCACGGAGTGCGCTCCGTGACCGCCCGGCCCGCGACCCCGGGGACCCGGCGGGTTCAGTAGCTCGGGAGCGTCCTCGGGCCCAGGTCGGTACGGGGCGGCGGCGGGGCGAGCCGTACGGAGGCCCCGAGCACGGAGAGGCCGTGCTGGGCGACCACGACCGGTTCGAGGCCGACTCCGACGACTTCCGGGTGGTCGTCGACCAGCCGGGAGACACGCAGCAGCAGCTCTTCCAGCGCGGCGGTGTCGACGGGCGCGGAGCCGCGCCAGCCGAAGAGGAGCGGGGCGGTCCGGACGGACCGGATGAGGCCGGCCGCGTCGCGGTCGGTGACGGGGACGAGACGGTGGGCCGTGTCACCGAGCAGGTCCGTGGCGGGGCCCGCGAGCCCGAAGGACAGCACTGCGCCCACGGCCGGGTCGATCGCTGCCCGCACGACCGTGTCCACTCCCCGCGGGACCATCGGCTGCACCACGGGCCGGAGCTCCTTCGGCTTGCCGAGGCTCTCCGTCAACTCCGCGTACGCCTGGCGGACCTGCCGTTCGTCGGCCAGGTCGAGGCGCACGCCGCCGAGGTCGGGACGGTGGCGCAGATGCGGCGCGGTCGTCTTGAGGGCGACCGGGCAGCCGAGCCGGGCGGCGGCCCGGGCGGCGGCGTCCGCGTCGGGGGCGGGCAGCACGGGGACGACGGGGATGCCGTAGCGCTCCAGCAGCCTCCGCGCGTCGTCCTCGGGCAGGGTGACGCCGCGCTCGCCGGGGGCGGCCTCGAGCAGGCCCTCGATGAGCCCGGCCGCGCCGCCCTCGTCGATGTCCTCGTACTCCGGCACCTTCCCGGGCTCCGCCGCGTCCCGGCGCCACTGGGCGTACCGCACGGCCTCGGCCAGGGCGCGCACGGCCCGTTCGGCGGCGGGGTACGCGGGGATGCGGGCGGCTTCCCCGCGTACCGCCGCGGGGGTGTCCCCGGCGGTCCGCGCGGCTCCGTCGCGGGAGTCGGCGCGTGCGCCGGCTCCGGGCACCGGCGCCGGTCCCTCGGGCACCTCGGGGGCGGCCGCTGCCGCGGACCCTCCCGTCACCGGGCCCGCGCCGTCG
>NZ_JASHLT010000084.1:0-16580 GCF_030056615.1 Streptomyces sp. HNM0645
TACTCCAGCAGTACTTCGTGGCTTGACCTGGGGGAACGTCGAGCGGTGGGAGTGTAGCGGGCGGGCAGTTGTCACGGGCGGTTTCTGCCTGCCCGTCCCTCGAAGGAGTGCCCGCGACGGCGGGGGCACATCCGTGTGGGGAAGCCCCCGATCGTGACCACTGAACAGGCAGAGACCTGGGACCGCGACCTGGACGAACTCTTCACCACCATCGGACACCGCTTCGGCCGTGTCGAACCACGCCGCCGCATGCGGGACTACGTGCGCGGACTGCTCGCGCCGGTGGCCCGCAAAAACAGCTGGCAACTGGCCGAAAACGCCGGCCACTCAACTCCCAACGGCCTGCAGCACCTGCTCAGTCGCGCCCGCTGGGACCCCGACGAGATCCGCGACGACCTGCAGGTTTTCGTCGCCGAGCGGCTCGGCCGTCCCGACGGGGTACTGATCGTGGACGACACCGGGTTCCTGAAGAAGGGCACCACCTCCGCCGGGGTGCAGCGCCAGTACTCCGGCACCGCCGGCCGCACCGAGAACTGCCAGATCGGCGTCTTCGCCGCCTATGCCAGCTCCGTCGGCCGTGCTCTGGTGGACCGGGAGCTGTACCTGCCCAAGTCCTGGACCGACGACCGTGACCGCTGTCGCGCGGCGAAGGTTCCCGACGAGTGGGAGTTCGCCACCAAGAACACCCTCGCGGCGACGATCGTCCGCAGGGCACTGTCCTCGCCGCTGCCGATCGCCTGGGTGACCGCGGACGCCGCCTACGGACAGGACAACCGCTTCCGCCGGATGCTGGAAACATCCGGCGTCGGCTACGTCCTCGCCGTCCCGAAGTCCCAGTTCTCGCTGGCCGGACCACGCATCGACATGGTGTTCGAGCAAGCCCCCGACCAGGCATGGGAGCGCCGTTCCTGTGGCGCGGGAGCGAAGGGGCAGCGCGAGTACGACTGGGCGGCCGTGCAGTTGCGCCCGGTGGCCGAGTACGACCACCAGGACGGCATACTGATCCGTCGGCGGTGGGCGCTGGCACGGCGCAGTGTGAACCGGCCGGACGAGATCTCCTACTACCTCGCCTACGCGCCGCTGGATATCGGCGTGGACGTGCTGGTGCGGGTGGCCGGGCTCCGGTGGGCGATCGAGGAGTGTTTCCAGGCTGCGAAGAACGAGTGCGGCCTGGACCAGTACGAGGTACGCCGTTACGTGGGCTGGTACCGGCACATCACGCTCGCGATGCTCGCGCACGCCTTCCTCGCGGCGGTGACCGCGCAGGAGGGCGAAAAGGGGGCTGCACTGGTGAGGAGGCTGAGGTCATCGAGCTCACCGTGGCGGAAGTGCGGCGACTCCTGGCAGCTTGCGCTCCCCGACACCCCCGTGCCCGTACTCAAGCGCTGAGTTGGTCGCGCTGGCGCCGACGACGCCAGGCGGTGGCCCGCCACTGCCACTATCGCCGTCGCGGGCACTCCTTCGAGGGACGGGCAGGCAGAAACCGCCCGTGACAACTGCCCGCCCGCTACACTCCCACCGCTCGACGTTCCCCCAGGTCAAGCCACGAAGTACTGCTGGAGTACTAGNCTAGGGTGCGTTTCGAAAGTGCTGGTCACAGCCACTCGTTGATGGCTGCGACCAGTACGGTCGCTTCGTAGCGGACGGCGAGCTTGTCGTATCGCGTGGCGACCGCACGGTGCCGTTTGAGGCGATTGATTCCGCACTCCACCGCGTGGCGCTGCTTGTAGTCGTCCTTGTCCAACTTCAGCGGCCGGCCACCGTGGGAACCGCGCTTCTTGCGGTTGGCGATCTGGTCGCGCTTCTCCGGGATCGTGCAGCGGATACCACGTTTGCGCAGGTAGGCGCGGTTCGCGCGGGAGCCGTACGCCTTGTCGGCACGGACCTTGTCCGGCCGGGTGCGCGGGCGGCCCGGCCCGAGCCGGGGCACCCGGATACGGCCCAGGACCACCTGGAACTGCGGCGAGTCGCCGCGCTGTCCGGCCGTGATGACCAGCGACATCAGCTTCTGGGCCTGCTCGACCGCCAGGTGGAGCTTGGTGGTCAGCCCGCCCCGGGAACGTCCGAGCCCGTGATCGTGGGGCTCGGTGAACACACCACCTGGCGGCTCGATCTGCAGATCCCCTTTTTGCGGGCACCGGCCGCATGCTGGTGCGCGCGGGCGATGGTCGAGTCCACCGAGACGTCCCAGGTGATCAGTCCCTCAGCGTCGGCCTGGGCCTGCAACTGCTCGAAGATGCGGTGCCAGGTGCCGTTCCGCTGCCAGCGCCGAAACAGGCCGTACACCGTCTCCCATGGGCCGTACCGCTCGGGCACGTCCCGCCAGGGAGCACCGGCACGGGTACGCCAGCGTATGCCGTCTATCAACTGCCGCTTGGTGTGCACCGGTGGGCGTCCAGGCTTCTTGCCGACCGGGAGCAAGGGCTCCAGCTTCGCCCACTGTGCATTCGTCAGATCATGCCGCCCCACGAAGTGGATCTTGACACATCAAGATCCACTTCTGAAACGCACCCTAGTNCTAGTACTCCAGTGCGGTTTCGTGATCTATCCAGCAGGTTCGTCGGCGGAACGTCGTCGGTAGTGGCTGTGTCGGGCTGTTGCCTGGTGGCGTCTGCGCCAGATTGACCATTGCAGCAGCCTGGCAGCGGTCGCGGTCGGCGGGCTGAGGAGGACGGTGAACAGGTGGCGGATCTCCGGGACGGTCAAGGAGATGGCTTCGCTGTCGCGGGCTGGGCGGTGCGGACGGGTGGACCGTTTCGGTGCCGTGCTGGCGGCGACGGCGGTCAGGAAGGCCAAGGCGAGCATGGCGAGCGTGATGTGGCGATGCCATGAGGTCCAGTTGCGGACTTGGTAGTGGTCGAGTCCGACCTGGCCCTTGGCGGCCTGGAAGCACTCCTCGACGCTCCAGCGGACACCGGCGACGCGGACCAGCTCCGCAAGGGTGACTGGGATGGGTGACCAGCACAGGTAGAAGGCGAGTTCACCGGTCGTGCGGTTGCGGCGGATCAGCAGGTGGCGGCGGTTGCCGCTGCCGATGTGGACCCAGGCCCAGTCGTGGTAGCGCGGGCCTTTCGCGCCGTTGCCCGCGCTGTGCCGCTGCCAGGCCGCGGCGGGCAACCGTCCGGCGACGGTGTCCGCGCGGACGGCGGTGCGGCCTGAGTTGATCAGCACCCGCGTCGAGCAGGCGACGGCCATCACGTATCCGGTTCCGCGTGCTTCCAGGGCGGCGCGGAGCTGTGGGTCCTGCCCGTAAGCNCGCGGCGGGCAACCGTCCGGCGACGGTGTCCGCGCGGACGGCGGTGCGGCCTGAGTTGATCAGCACCCGCGTCGAGCAGGCGACGGCCATCACGTATCCGGTTCCGCGTGCTTCCAGGGCGGCGCGGAGCTGTGGGTCCTGCCCGTAAGCTTCGTCGCCGGTCACCCATGGCGCCTCCACCCCGGCGTCCAACGCGGCGGCGATCATCTCCCAGGCCAGGCTGGGCTTGGTCGCGAACCGGACCTCGTCGGGTATGCCAGCCGCCTGGCGGCGCCCGGGATCGGAGCACCAGGACTGCTCGGGCAGGTAGAGCCGGCGGTCGACCAGTGCCCGTCCCCGGCCGGTGGCGTAAGCGAGGAAGACCCCGACCTGGGAGTTCTCGATGCGCCCGGCGGTGCCGGTGTACTGCCGCTGAACGCCCGCCGAAGCCCGGCCCTTCTTCACGAAACCGGTCTCGTCCACGATCAGCACCGCGCCGTCGGCGCCGAGGTGTTCGACAGCGTATGCGCGGACATCGTCGCGGACTGCGCCGGCGTCCCAGCGTGCGTAGCGCAGCAGCCGCTGCATCGGCCCCGGCCGCGCATGACCGGCCTGTTCGGCCAGCCGCCAGCAGTTCTTCCGCTCGACACACGACAGCAGCCCGAACAGATAGGCGCGGGCACTCGCCCGGGGCTCAACTCGGCCGAAGCGGCCCGCGATCCGGGCCATGGCCTGGTCGAACATCTCCCGCCAACGGGCAGGGTCTACCCTATGGTCCGCGGCCACCGCACGATCTTCGTTTGTCCACACACCAACCGATGATCACGCGGTGGCCGTACCCGTTCCCAGCCGGGTCCGCAGCAAGATCGCGAAACCAGACTGGAGTACTAAACGTCAGTTACTCGATGCCACGAGAATCCCTCGGAGTCTGCGCGGGAAGAACAGACCCCGAAGCCTTCGATGGTCACTTCAAGAGCGATGAGATCTCCCATCTCATCCAATCGCTCCTGAACGGCAGTGACGCTCGCACCGTCCTTGCTCTCGAATACGACTCGCAAAGAGTGCTCTTCAGGCGGCCAGAAGTAGTCGGGCAGCGCATCGTCAGTGCGACTGTCGATCCGGAGGGTCCAGTCAGTCCAGTCTGTGACGATGAAGCGCTCTCCGGAGGCGGTCGCAACCTGTAGACCTACGACTTCCATACCTTCGAAGACAACCTCAGCTACGCGGGTCACCTGCTTTTCGGCGAGGACATCACTGACGCCCATCGTCACACTTCCACCTTTCGACCCGTGAGGTCAGTACTTCTTCGCGGCATCTTCATACCACTTTTTGGTGCCGTCCACCGGGAACATGGAGACGAACTCCCCATCGCCCTTGGTGATCAGAATATCGTTGCCCTGCTTGTAGAACCAGTAGTCGTCAGCCCCGCCCTGGCCGACCCGGTATGCTCCTTGCTTCACCTCGTCAGGGGCCGCACGCACTTCAGTTATGCGTTCTCCATACCACTGACGACCTGCAGCATCTCCGGGGTGTTTGCCGTAGTCAGTCGCATGCTTTCCCCATTTCTTCCCTAGTTGCTTGCCCTCAGCTCCGTAAAGGGCCGGACCCGGAACAGGCGCCGTCACCTTCGGCGCGTCCGGTTTGGAGCCACCCTTGATGGCCTTCTTGATGATGTTCTTCAGAAGGCCGAATGCACCCGCGAACCAGGATGCCGTCTCTGCGGCGTTCGCAGTGTCCTTGTACTGCTCTGATCCTACTTCTACGCCGGCGTCCTTGACCTCCTCGCGGTATTTCTCTTGAACGCCGCAGTCTGCGCCGAACCAGCACCATGGCTCGGTTGCGTATTCGATCGCATCCAAGGTTCCGGTGAGAAAGTCCCCGAACCCTCCGGCGGTGTCCTTGGCTGTCTGCCCAAGTGACTCGGGGTTTGCCGGTTCGGTGTTGCAGCCAGGCTTGTAGGCGGGGTATGGGGAGCTGCAGTTCGACCCACTACCGCTGCTGCTGACGCTTCCGGTACCGCGGGCCTGGATTCCGGAGCGTGATGAAGTCCTGGAAGCTCGGGTGCTGGACTGCTGCCGGTGGTAGGTGTGGACGACGGCCGCTACGTAGCGGACGACTGCGACGACCAGGCTGGCGAGACCGAAGAAGAACTTGCCGTCCGGGTCGGCGAAGGTGACCGGGTTGTTGTTGCTGTAGGCGTAGCCGTTGATCTGTTGCGGATCTTTCAGGTCCGCGATCGGGTCGGCGCTGATGAAGCGACCGGTCGTCGGGTCGTACTCGCGTGCGCCGAGGTGGGTGAGGCCTGTGGGGTCCTGCGTTCCGCCCACGAAGCCTTTGTCGCCGGTCCACTGCGCGGGCTGAGTACCGCGTGTCTCGCCGAACGGCTGCATGTGTCGGCGGCTGACCGCCTGGGTCGCCGCGTCGATCTGTACGGTCGCCGTGCCGTTGTGGTCGGCGCTCATCCAGATCAGTGACTGTGGGGTGCGCAGCGCGACGACCTGGCCGCTGTGGGCGTAGTACCGGGTCGCTTCGACCTTGCCTGTCGCCTTGTCGTGCCGGAGTTCGGTCTCTCCGAGGTACAGCGTGGTGCTTGTGGCGTCACGCCGGATGAGCCGGTTGCCGCTGGCGTCGTTAAGGAACGACGTCTCGGACTTGTCGGCTTCCGTCACCTTGGCGAGGTTGTTCTCCGGGCCCCAGTCGAGGTGCTGGGTCTTGCCCCCGATGGTGCGTGTCCTGGTGTTGCCGGACGCGTCGTAGGTGTAGCTCGTGTTCGGCCGCGCCGAGTCCGCCGGGCTGGTGGTGGTCGAAGCCAGCAGGTGGGGACGGAGCTTGCCGTCAGAGGTTTGGTCGTACCTGTACGTCGTGGTCGCCGCGCCACCCGTGGCGAGGTGGTCGATAACCGTCTCGCGGTTGCCGGCGCTGTCGTACGTGTACGACTTCCAATACGGCGCGATGCCTCCTACGCCGGCCGCGCTCGGCGTGGTGGCGCAGTCCGTCTTCGCACTCCACGCGCTCTTCAGGCGCCGGTGGCCGTCGTAGGTGAAGCACTGCTTGTCCCCGGCGACGGTGGAGCGGTCATCGATCTCGACCGGGTTACCGGCGGCGTCGTAGCGGTAGTACGTGTCCGCGTCGGTGCCGCTGTTGGTCTCCGACACGACCGTCTGCCGCGCCAGCCGCCTGGTGCCGTCCTCGTACGAGCTGTTGACCTCCGTCCACTTGGCGGTGGAGGAGACACCCAGCGTGAGGCGGATACGCTCACCGGCTGGCAGGTAGTCCGTACTCCGGACGATGCCGGTCAGGCCCTGCAGCGTGGTGGGCAGGCGCTGGGAGTTGTAGCCGTAGGTGAGCACCTCCTGGGCGAGCCCACCCATGGCCGGAATGGTTCGCTTCTGCGGAGTACCGTCCAGATTGTAGGCGTTGGTGATGGTGTACGTGCCACTGCCGGCTACCGGACCCTCGGCAGTACTAATGGTGTACTGCTCCTTCAGCACGCGGTAAAGCGGGTCGTACGCGGCGTTGGTGGTCGCGTAGACCTTGCCGCTCTTGCCGCCCTCGTACCGGATGGCGGAGGTGGGCTGACCGAGTGCGATGGTGTCGTAGGACCAGCGCGCCAGGTACTTGGAGTCGTCGATCGTCGGCACGCCGTTGACGACCGGGATACGGCCTGAGAATCGGCCGGTCGGGCGTCCGAGCACGTCGTAGGTGTGGCTGAGGATGTTGCCTCTGGCGTCCTCGGTGACGCTGATCTGGTCGAGGTGGTTGTACTCCCTCCTGGATGCCCCGGCGTCAGGGTCGGTGGCACTCTTCTGGCGGCCCAGGAAGTCGTAGTCGTATCCCCAGACGTTGCCGTCGGTGTCCTGCACCTTGGTCAACTGGTCAGCGCGGCCGTAGGAGTAGGTGAGGCGGGTGTAGGAACCCGTGGCCTTGCTGCCTTCGTACTCCCTCTTCTCTGCCAGTCGGCCCCGGCTGTCGACCTCCTCGCGCACGGCGCTCGCACCGGCCGGGGGTTCGACCGTCGTCGCGTTGCCCTCGTACTTCGTGGTGGTGCGGGAGTGCTCCTTCTCCTGGGCCAGGGTGATCTCGACCGTGGGGCGGCCGGCACCGTCGTAGATCTTGCGGGTCCCGGCGGGAGAGGCGGTCAGCAGTGTGGCGAGTTGACCGGAAGGAGCGGTGGTGTCGATGTAGTCCGCAGAGGACTCGACCTCGAGGCCGCGGGTGTCGTACCTGGTCTCCGCGACGACGCGGCCACCGCCGACCGCCGCAGGTGTCTGGGTCTGACGTGGCCTGAGCAGTGCGTCGTAGATGGCGTACGAGGTCTGGTATGTGGTGCCGTCGTTGTTGAGCGACTTGGTGGCCACCCAGGACGCGGCGCCCTTCTGGATCCTGTACTCGAGCTTTCGGTTCGGCGTCTGCTGGCCGGCACGGCTGCGGTCCGGCAGCCAGACGTCGGTCAGACGGCCGAGTGCGTCGTAGGCACTCTCGGTGCGCTTGCCGTTGGGGTCGATGCTGACCGTGTTCGAACCCCAGTCGGGCGCTATCTGCGTCGTCACCGTGTGACCGAGGGCATTGACCTCCTTCTTCCCGGTCAGCGGGCCACCGGCAGCCGGCGTGTACTCAATGTGGTTGGTGCGCGTCCCGTCGGTGTCCCACTGGTCGACGAGGCGGCCGAGGGCGTCGTACTGCGCCGTCGCAACGGTCTGCAACTGGGCGATGCCACTGTCGTAGCCCGTGACGCGCTGCTGGGCGGTGACGTTGCCCTTGCTGGGGGCCACGCCCCAGGCCTGGCCGTCGTACGACGTGCGGACGTCGGAGATGACGTGGGTTGTCTTGGGGTCACCGGTGCGGTTAGGCGTCGCACCGCAGCCGACCGAGACCTTCTCGACGCGCTTCACCGCCGTGAGCAGCCAGGCTGCGGTGTTCTTGGCGTACTCGGTGCGGGTGCAGTCCTTCTCCCCGCCACCTTCGGTCTCCACGGTCAGCGGCTGACCGCTGTCCGTGTCATAGGTGGTCGTAGCGGTCGAGGTGATCTCCCCGCCGCCGGTGACAGGGGTGCGCTTGACCTCCTTGGCCGTACGCGTCATGTAGGCGCGCACGGTGCCATGGGAGTGGGTGGCCGTGGCGGTGTTCCTCGACCACGGCGTGATGATCGTGCCGGAGATCTCGGCGCCGGCGGTGCCGTTGTACGTGATCTGCTCGCGTACCTGGCCGGCGTACTGCTCCTCGTCGTTGACGGCCGTGCCCTTGGAGTCGGTAAGCGTCTCCGTGCGGGTGGTGCCGTCAAGTTGCTTGTCGCCGTGCATGCCCCGATAGAACAGGGAGGTCGACTTGGAGCGAACGCCCGCCGCCTCACCGGTGGTGGTGGTGACGTTCTCGTAGCCGCGCCAGATGCCCCACGTACGGTACTTGGCCGGGGTGATGGGCGACTGGTCGTCGTACGCCCAGGCGCCACCGCCGCTGTAGGTGTAGTCGGTCTGCTTCAGCGGTGCGCCGCCGGTCGGGTCCGACTCGGTGACCTGGGTGACGACGTACTTGTGGAACCAGTCCGTGCGGGGTTGCGGGTTGGTGCCGGGAGTGGGGTTGGAGGGCGGGATCCACTTGACGGGGTAGCAGCGCTTTGTGTTCTTGTCGAGCGCGGCCGGGATGTTGGTGTCGGCGACGCATTCAGGGTCGGAGTAGTTGATCGTGAGGACGGACCCGGTCTCCGAGGTGACGGTGCGGACCCGCCACTTGATGAACGGTGCGACATCGTCACCGATCTTGTCGACGCGGTTGTGCATCTGGACGCCGGAGAACGTCACGGCGGGCAGGCTGATCGGGGTACCGGACCTACCGGTGTGCTGAATCGACTTCAGCCAGAGGCCCGCGTTCGAACCGTCACCGGGGTCCGGGAAGGACTGGTCCAGTGTCCAGTGGTTGACATCCCGGTAGTCCGTGTCCGCGCCGGTGCCGGAGCCCTTGTACACCTGAGTGGTCACGCCGGTGAGGCGCTTACGGGAGAAGAACGACGGGGCCGACTGGTCGGTGCAGACGGTGTCCTTCTTGCAGATCTGGTCGTACGGCACGTCCGGCCAGGCGTTGCGGTTCGTCTCGCCCAGCGTGGTGCAGGTCTCCCCGCCGCTGACCGGAACACAGCGCTCGGCGACGGTGAACTTCACCCGGGCTGCCGCAGGCTGGGTGGTGGAGAAGATCATGTCGGAGCGCTGGCCGTAGTCGACGCGCTTGAGGTGACCGCCGCGGACGTACTCGACACCGTTGCCTGTGGTGCCGTTCTTGGCGTAGTAGTTCAGCTCCTTGTCATACCAGTACGTCATGACGTTGCCGTGTGGATCGACGACGTAGTCGAGATTCCAACGCCAAGCCTGCGTCTTCGCTCGGGCCGAGAAGCTGCTTCCGGCGTCGTAGCCGGGCTCGCCGGAATCATCGCCGAAGACCGGTACCGTCCACACCGAATTCGTCTCGGCCTTGCCGGTGGCCCAGCCGGGCAGCCGGTTTCTACCGAAGACGTACTGGGTGCCATCGGTAGTGGTGACGGTCCAGTGCTCACCGTCGTCGTCCCCGTTGACCGCGCCGGTACTCCGGACGACACGCTCGCCGTCGTCACCCTGGAGACGCCAGGTGTTCTTGGCCTTGTCGAGCAGGACCAGAGTGCTCGACTTGCCGTTCAGGACGATGGAGGCGTTGTCCTCCTTCCAGCAACGGTCGTGCTTGCCGTCCTGGCCGTCGTCGTCGCACGAGCCGTAGGCGCGCTCGATGTAGGAGGTCGGCAGGTCAAAGCCCTCACCGACCCAGGACGGCTGGGCGCTCGTGGACGAGGTGCGGCCGTCGACGCTCTGCGCCGAGTAGCCGATCGCCACCGAGGGCGTAGGCCCGGCGGGGGCGGGCACGACGTCCATCGGGTACGACCACGTGAAGTCGCCATTGGAGCCGCCACCGCTCCAGGTCGCCGACGGCGCCAGCGGGGTGGCCTCGTACGTGCCCTGGTCCGAGGAGGAGCCGGCCGAAGCCGCGAGCACCGTGAACGCGCCCGCGCTGCGCATCTGAGAGGTCGGCTTCGGCGTGGTCACCTGGGCGGTGACGGTTTGGTCCGCCGTGTCGTTCGAGGACGGGATGGGCGTGGTGGTGCGGCAGGCTGCCTTCTCCGGGGTGGTGAGGGCACATGCCGGAAGCTGGACCAGGCGCAGCCGGGAGGCCCAGTTGCCGCTGTAGGCGTGGGCGAAACCGCTGTAGTCCAGCGCGACAGACAGCGCGGACGGGTCGGTCTCGCCGTCCACGCGGCGCACGGTGAGGACAACGCCCTCAAATCCGAGTTCGGCGGTCCTGGCACGGTCGAGAACCCGGACTTCGGCCTTGGCAGGTGCCGACTTCGGTACGCGATTCGCCACGGCTGCTCGTGACGCTGGGTTCTTGCCCGCCTTGGCGGGCAGCGGCTGTCCCAGGCTGACAGGCAGACCGCCAGCCCTGGCCTCGGCATTCGGCTTTGCCGGGACAGCAGCGCTCGCGGCACCGGGCGTGGGCCACTGGACCTTGCGGGCGGCCTCTTCCCGGGTCTTCTCCGCCGCCTGCCGCGTCGGGTCGGAGAGCTGCTTCAGCTTGGCCTTGAACCGTTCCGCCCTGCCGAATTCGGCCTTTTCCAGGGTGCTGGGGTCCCGCTCGAAGCTCTGTGCGGGTGCCGCCCCGAGTAGTGTGGTGAGGATGGCCGTGGTCACCGGAAGGGCGACGGCCGCTGTGCGGCGTCGGCTCGCCCTGTTCCATGACCAAGAGGGCAGCACTGGTCTGGTGCTGGACAAAAGGATTCTCCGCATCCTTGACCGGGTGGTGTGCCGGGCCGGAGGGTCCGGCACAACACCGCGTGAGATGTGATTGGTGTGTGAGATGTCTCGGCGATGGATCAGCCGATGTCGATCGGCGGTTCGTCCACGGTCGCGAGCTGGGTGATCTCCGCCTCGGATAGCACGCCTGCGTAGACGCGCATGTCGTCGAGCTGCCCGTACAGGCGGTTGCCCCAGTCGCCGGTGTCGTGACGGCGTGCCTGGGCAACCATCAGTGGCTGGTCGGACTGGAAGATGCTGTCGACGAAGACGCCTTCTTCGGCCCCCTCTCGCTGGCCGGCGAGGTAGAGCTTGGCCGATTGGTTGGCGGAGTCGTATACGCCGACCACATGGATCCAGTTGCCGGGCGGGTTGACCTGCTCGGAGGTGATCGTCGCGGCCGGCCCTTGCAGAACGTCCGTCTCGTAGGCACCGAAGTTCCAGTCGCCGACCGCTTCGCCTACCTCTTGGCGGTACCAGAGGCGGAAGGCGTTGCGCTGCGCACCGGGATGGGCGAAGACCGTGGGTGAGTGGGCACCCGCGGTGTTCTCCAGGACAGTGGGGTCAAGGTTGACCCAGCCGGCCACGGTGAAGCTGCCGGAGTCGTCGAGGGGGACCGGGGCGGTGGCGTATCCGCGCTGGGTACTTGGCAGATCGAGCACGTTGCCGTGGGCCGGGTCCTCCGCCGCGGTGAAGGCCGCGCCGGAGAGCGACTGCAGGGCGTGGCCGCGGCCGGATTCGTCGGCGGCCGTGGTGCCGGAGGTGTTGTCCATGGTCCAGTGAGCCAGCAACGCAGCCTGCGGGTGCCCCGTATCCGGGTTCTCCATGTTGGTCTGCACCCAGAGTTCGTCGGGGAACACCACACGGTTCCACGCCTGGACGTGGTCCAGGTCGCCCTTGAAGTAGCTGCCCATGTTCCCGCTGCTGGGGCTCTTCATCCGGCCGATCTCAAATGCGCCCGCTGCCGCCCATGGTGTGGTGTACGCGGTGGTGGCCTCGAGACGGCCGTTGACGTACAGGCGGATCTGCTGGTCATTCCTGTCGTACACGGCCAGGAGGTGCGTCCACGCCCCGACGACTCCGGGACGCGTGGAGATCGCACGAACGAGGCTGGCGCCGTCGGAGCTGTAGCGGTTGAACACCCACCGGTCGTAGGAGCTGGAGTAGTACAGCTGGAACGCCCCGACCTGAGTGCCGCTCTGGCTGGCCACGGTGCTGATCTGGGTTCGGCTGCCCAGCCTGGTCCACGCGGACACAGCGAAGCTGCCTGTGGTGTCCACCACGGGACCGGACGTGGCCGCGTGGGCATCGGTTCCGTTGAACCGCAGACCGCCGTCCAACCGGGCAGGAGTCGTCCACGCCGCACCGCCACCCAGAGTGAGAGCGTGGTTCGAGCCGGCGGCGTTGAGCCCGGTGGCGTCCAGCTTCCACTGGGCAACAGGGTTCGAGGCCTTGGCTACCTTGAACAGGTAGTCCGCGCCCTCGCTGACGTTGCCCGCCAGGTCGAACGTCTGAACCCGCAGGACGTTGGAGAGGCGCTTGGTCGGGGTGACCTTGATCTCGTATGTGGGGGTGTTGGCCGTGAACGTCTTGCTCTGCAGCAGCACACCGTTCAGCCAGATGTCGTAGCGCCGTACATCGCTGGCGCCTGCGGTGATCTTGAACGTGCCGGTCTGCCCGACACTGCCGGTCTCCGGCGAGGCGTCACACGTGATGCCCGCGCACTGCGGGTACTCCACGGATGTCACGGTGGGCTTGGGCGGAGCGGTGGTGTCGACTTTGAAGTAGCAGTAGCCGGACCACGGTCCGTACAGGTAGCTCGTCGTGCCGTTATAGGTGTATCGGTACTGGCTCTTGGCGCGGAATTTGTACGTGGTCCCGCTCACGAGCGTCGGGGTCGGATCCGAACCCGGCTGACCGCTGACCGTCCATGTGTCCGGACTCAGGCTGGTCGGTGTCGTGCTCGACCCCGCGTACAGCTCGAAGTTGGGACGCAGACTCGCATTGGAGCCGTCCGCCGAGGTCGGAGTGGCCGTAACTCGGGGCGTGTTGTCCCGGATGAGCGCCGGGTTCGTCGAAGCGGAGCAGGCCACGTTCGGCTCCGACAGTTTCACCGCCGAAGGTGCCGCGGTCAAAGGCGACACATAGGTGATGGAAAGCCGCGGTTTGCGGTCCTTCGTCGCGCGGTCGTCGGCCGGTGACATGAACTGCTTCCACGCGATCGGATCCGTGCTGCTGGCCGTCAGACCGAGTGTCGTGGTGGTGGACTTCGCCTTCGCCGTGTAGGCGACGGCGGCTGTCGCATTGAACTCCACATCTCCGTCTGGGCAGCTCGACGAGTACCCCTTGGCCGCCGAGACCTTCGTGACGTAGGACCAGCCGCTTGGCGGCTTGTTCCACGTGGTGGAGCTGGAGATGGGGTTGGTGCGGTAGAGGTTGACGTCCCTCTTGCTGCAGTTGGCCGACCAGATCTCATAGGCCGTGAACGTCGCACCGAGGATCTTCTTGCCCGCGACACTTCGGGTGTCGAACTGGAACAGTGACTTGGCCTGCTTGTTGTCGACGTACGCGTCGTAGCCGACCCCGAGAGCGTGTGAAGTCTTCCAGAACGACGTTCCCGACAGGTTCGACCAGATCGTCGTCCAGCCGGTCAGTGTCGAGTTCACCGCTGGCGGGTCGATGACCACCGGATACGACGTATCAGCGGCATCCAGGAAGGCCCGGTCAGGCGTTATCGACAGGGCATCGCTGGTCACATCGACGTCTGCAATGGCGGTCTTCGAGCCTGGCTCAGGCAGCACTGGACTGTCCGCGACAGCCTCGGCTTCGGCAGCAGCAGTGAACGACGCAGACCTTGCCCCGGTCGGCCCTGACGGTGCTGGGGCCGTATCCGCAGTGTCCCACATCAGCGCGGCGCTGCTGGAGAACACCGCATGGCCACCGTCGTCGACGAGCGAAACGGTTCCGTTGTCCGCCGTCTTCACCGACAGACCGGTGGTCTTGACGGGGAACTGGATCGAGTTCAGCGCCGGATCGGACGCGGCCTCACGGTTGTGGACCACCAGGTTCTGTGTGAATCCATCCGGACGAATCTGGACCACCAGGTCAACGTCGGGGCGCACAGATTCGTAGATGGCGATGGAACCTGAGATCTTCGGCTCCGGCAGAGCCCAGGGAGTACCCAGCTCGTAGGACTTACCGTTGCGTGTGATCTTCGCCAGCGGCGCCGTCGAACCGCCGCCGGACAGCATCACATCCTGCGCCGCCTTCGGCGCAATCAGCCCGTCTTCACGCTTAACGAGCGACGTGTCGACAGGCACCCAGGAGCCGTCCTTGCGCACTCGCTCCGGACCTGCTGACGACTCGACGGTGAATGTCCCGTCGGGATTGGCGAAGACCTGGTTCGACTCGGTCGTGAGGCTGCCCACCTCGACACGGTGGCCCTCGGCCACCGCCTTCTCCGAAGCTTTCTGCTCCTCAGACTTGGCAGGCAGAGAGTCGTCCTCCCAGAAGGCCTTACCGCGCGCAGCCTCATCCGCCGGCACACTCGAACTTGCCTCAGCGGCCTCAGCACCCTCGTCCACACCCACCGCCAGCGCACTGCCGGACAACGATTCGCTCGCCACCCCGACAAGCGCCAGCAATGCTACGGCGGTTGACGCCACCCCTCGCGCCGCTCCCCAACGGCGCCCACGTCTTATCACTACGCAGCACTCACAATCTGAGAATCTCATGAAGATCAACGAAGTGAGGGATCTTACTCACCAGTTGGGTTGGGATCCAGACCGACGCCTCGTCACATACCGGGCAGTTCACCTAGCATGAACGCAAACAAGATCGTGATCCACCTCACACTGAAGTCTCGTGTAGAGCGCCTACCTGCCCACCCTCGGACCAGGCCTTTGGGAAGTGATCTTGTGTCCGGATTCGTCAGGCCAGTCCGAGGGCGGTGAGGGGCCGCTGGTGGTCCCGGCCGGTGCGGCGGAGGGCGGCGGCGATGTTGGTGTGGCCGTGGCGGTGGACGCCGATGGCGAGGTTGCGCAGGCCGGCCATGACACGGGGCAGGTGCCGGGTGCGGATCTTGGAGGCGTCCTCACGGAAGGTGCGGTCGCGGACGTGGTGGAGCTGGTTTTCGANACGGGGCAGGTGCCGGGTGCGGATCTTGGAGGCGTCCTCACGGAAGGTGCGGTCGCGGACGTGGTGGAGCTGGTTTTCGATCTTCCAGTGGCCGCGGATCCATGCGGCGAGTTCTGCACCGGTGGCCGCGCCGGGCGGCAGGCTGGTGACCAGGTAGATCCGCTCGATCGTCAGCTTGCCGGAGCCCACATCCCGTCTCCAGCCGACGACTTGAAGGGCCTGGCGGGCGTGCGGATAGTCCAGGTGTGCGAACGCGGCGGTCTTCAAGCGGCGTATCTCGTCGCGGTGATGGGCCCGGGTGCGCTCGATATGGTCCAGGCGGATGTCGCGCCAGGGCAGGCGGCGGACCCGCTCGTGCAGCGTGGGGTGGTTCCTCTTGACGACGGCCAGGTAGTCGGCGCCGCGTTCGTGCACGTAGGAGGCGTGATTGTGCTGGGTGTGGAGGGCATCGGCGGTGATCAGGGCTCCCGTCAGGACGATGCCGTCCAGGAGCGGGGCGAAGGCCGGGATCTCGTTGCTCTTGCCGTCGACCTGCATCTGGGCGAGGACGTCGCCCTGGTGGGTCATCGCCGCGATCAGTGCGGTGGCCGGCCGGTCTTTGGTCCGGGAGCCCCGGAGCGTCTTGCCGTCGACGGCGATCACTCGCCGGCCCGTGGGTGGGCTGTTGCGCCTTTGGAGAAAGCCGCCGATGGCCCTGTCCAGGGCGTCGCCGTCCACCGCGGCCAGGACGAGGCGGATGGTCGTGGGGTGCGGCGGACAGATGAGGCCGGTCAGCGGGTCGAGGCGGAACCCGAGCCGGGCCAGGACGCGCTGCGGCGCGTCCGCGACCCACTCGCCGATCGCGGCCACCGAGACGGCGCCGGCGAGGACGGCTGCGGCCGCCGCGGCCAACAGGGCAGTCCACGGGTGGCGGATCCCGCGACGGGCTCGCGGATCGGGCATGTTCTTCAGATATGTCCGCAGGTCAGCGACAGCTTCCGGTGTGACGGCACCAGAAACGTCCCCCAGTTGTTCCAGGCAGGGCGGCATCTTCCGGCCTTGAACTGCCGGCCGTAGCGTGGATGGTGGCTCCACGAGCCGCGCAAGCGCAGGCTCTCTCCGGGCTTTGCCCCGAAGAATGCCTTGCCGACCACAGTGATGCTCTCCTCACCGTCCCCCGTCGACGTCCCGCAGCACCGTACGCTCGTCGTAACCGACATGCAGCAGGTGATCGACGACGCCCTCGTGAAGCTTCCCCTTGATGTTGGACACCTGGAGACTGGGACGTGAGGTTCCAGAGGAAGTAGTGCCAGGTGGGAAGCAAGAGCAACCGCAGCAGGCGGTACTCGGAGGAGTTCAAGCGCGACGCGGTCGCGCTGGTCCGCTCCTCCGGCAGGACCGTCACCGAGGTGGCCCGGGAG